>NZ_JAGEKK010000001.1:0-546879 GCF_049887855.1 Chryseobacterium sp. NFX27
AATCCTGCTTTTTACTAAAATATCAAAAAAATTCCTGAAAAAACAAATAACGGAAATCTAAACCTGAAAAATTGTAGATCGCAAACTTTGAGACACAAAAAAAGACTGCCCCTTTTGAGACAGCCTCTTTCTTTTTTATAGATCGATATACTATTCATAAAAATCACGAGAAAATCTATAAGCCGGATTTTGTTCTTCCGAAGAAGTGCCTGTTATTTATCTGCGTCTTACATTGCTGCAAAACTTGAGCTGATTACCCCTCGGCTTTCAGGACGAGCCGCCCCTATTTCCATTACTGAAAAGAACCGATATACTTATCATTGCACCGCAAAGAGTTTACCTGGTTTCACTACAGCCGAACTGTACCTGCTTTCTGTTGCACTTGTCCTACCCTCACGGGTGACGGATGTTATCCGCTTTGCTGCTCTATGGTGTCCGGACTTTCCTACCCCTGCCGAAACAGGAATCAACAAGCCGATTTTCTCGCGGTTGCAAAGATACGCGATAATTTCGACAATTGAGAATTTGGAAACAGGTCAGTTTGAAATCTTAAAATGCAGTGTTTTTTCAAATTAAGAAATTATACCGTCACATATCAACAAATTACTGCATTATTATTATCTTCGTGCCATTATATATCTATGACTTCCAGAGAAAAAGAATTTGCGCAGCTTATTAAGGATAATCAGGGCCTGATTATTAAAGTTTCGCGTTTGTATACCAATTCTCTTGAAGATGAAGAAGATCTGTTTCAGGAGATCGTCCTCCAGCTTTGGAGAAGTTACGATTCTTTTAAAGGAAATTCTAAAATTTCTACGTGGATGTACCGCGTAGCCCTTAATACAGCCATTACTCTTTTTAGAAAAAAAAGCAAAAGCCTTCTTACGAATGAGCTGGATATCAACCACAGGGATTTTGTAGAGGACGATGACGAAAAGCAGCAGCAGATCTCACTTCTGTACACAGTGATCAAAACACTTCCCAATGTAGAAAGAGCCATTGTAATGATGTATCTTGATGACCTGCCTTATAAGGATATTGCGGAAAATCTCGGAATTACCGAAGTTAATGCACGCGTGAAAATGAACAGATTAAAGAAAACCCTTAAAGAACAGATGCAAAAATATGCCTGATTTTGATTTAGACAGTTTTAAAAAAACCTGGCAAGAGCAGCCTGTTCAGCCTAAATATGACAGCAGTGAAATTCTTCAGATGCTGAACAGAAAATCACGCAATTATGTGAAGTATATTTTCTGGATCAGTGTGGCAGAATTCTTATTCTTTTCCGTTCTGGGATTATTCTATTTCTTTCAGGGCGAGGAATCGGATAGCTTCCGTAAGATCTTAGAAAAGCTGGGTGCTCAGAAAGCCCCTGAAATAGAGACTAATTTTGATCATGCTTATTTAGCGATAAAAATTTTAAGTCTTTTAATCACTGCCTACTTTGTCCTGAAGTTTTATCAGAATTACCGTAAAATAAAGATCGAAGAAAATCTCAAAGACCTTATTATACGGATCATGAAGTTCAAGAAAACCGTTAATGCTTTTATCCTTATCAGTATTGCGCTTCTGGTAGCTTTTACATTTGTATTCACTGCGTTTATTTTCTATGTATTGAATTCCCAGAATGTACGGCCGGATAATTCCAACCTGATTATCGTTATTATCGGAATTATTGTAAGTACAGTATTATGCGTCCTGCTAATCTGGCTCTACTACAGACTTGTGTACGGAATTATCATCAGAAAACTGGACAAAAATCTAAAACAGCTTAAAGACATAGAATCTCAGGAAAATTAGCATACAACAGGCATCATTTCAAGATTTTTCATTAATTTTACTTCCACCAAATCTTAAACTATGCCATTATCTTACGTCTATGGAGCCTCCGCCATTCCATTATTGGGACAAACCATCGGAGGAAATCTAAAAAAGACTGTTGAAAAATACTCCAACCAGGAAGCTTTAGTCTGCGTTCACCAGAATTACAGAGCAACCTATCAGGAATTTTATAATCAGACCACTGCTGTTGCCAAAGCTTTAATTTTCTTAGGAGCTAAAACTGGAGACCGGATTGGCATCTGGTCCTCGAACCGCTACGAATGGGTTCTGCTACAATATGCTACAGCCCGGATAGGAACTATACTGGTCAATATCAATCCTGCCTACAGAACACACGAGCTCACCTATGTGATCAACCAATCCGGAATCCGGTTTATGTTTTCTTCCTTAAACTTTAAAACAAGTAATTATAAGGAAATGGTAGAATATGCCAAGGAGGTTTGCCCCAGTCTGGAACATGAAATATTTTTTGATGATAACTGGGAAGATTTTCTGAACAACGGACAGGATATTTCAGATGATACACTTCACAGCTTTGAAGAGCATGTACAGTTTGATGATCCCGTGAATATTCAGTATACTTCCGGAACGACAGGCTTCCCAAAAGGTGTTACCCTTTCCCATCACAATATTTTAAATAACGGATATTTTATCGGCATCCGTTTAAAATACTCAGAAAAAGACCGTGTCTGTATTCCTGTTCCTTTCTATCATTGCTTTGGAATGGTGATCGGGAATATATGCTGTACAACTCATGGTGCATGTATGGTGATCCCTAATGACAGCTTTGATCCTGAAATCACTTTAAAAACAGTTTCTGAAGAAAAATGTACCTCTTTATATGGAGTTCCAACAATGTTTATTGCAGAACTGGCCGTTAAGGACTTTGATACCTATGATTTTTCAAACTTAAGAACCGGTGTCATGGCAGGATCTGTTTGCCCTCCTGAAATCATGAAAAAGGTGGAAAGCCTGATGAATATTAAAGAGATGAGTATCTGTTACGGAATGACGGAAACGTCCCCTGTTTCTACACAGACATTGATAGGAACGCCATTGGAAAAACAGGTCAGTACTGTAGGAACCGTGCAGGACCATCTTGAAATAAAGATTATTGATGAAAACGGAAAAACCGTAGTGCGTGGTGAACATGGTGAACTCTGCACCAGAGGCTATTCTGTGATGCTGAAATACTGGAATGATCCGGAAAACACCAAAAAAGTACTGGATGATGCCCGATGGATGCACACCGGTGATATGGCTGTCATGGATGATGACGGCTATATTACGATCTCCGGAAGAATAAAGGACCTGATTATTCGTGGCGGTGAAAACATTTCGCCTAAAGAGGTTGAAGATTTCCTATACACCTATCCAAACATACTGGATGTACAGATTATTGGGGTTCCGAGTGAGAAATTCGGCGAGGAAGTGATGGCCTGGGTAAAAGTGAGAAAAGGATTTGAGGTATCGGAAACCGAGCTTTTAGAATACTGCCAGGGAAGAATTGCTCATTATAAAGTTCCTAAATACTGGAAATTTGTAGATGAATTTCCAATGACAATATCCGGAAAAATAAGGAAGGTGGAAATGCGGGAGATTTCTATAAAAGAGCTTGAACTGGGTGCACTGAAGCAGCATTCTTAAGAAAATGTTTTTATTTTTTAACACAAAGTTTTATTGTAATACTTTTAATTTAAGAAGGGCAAAGTATTACCGGCTGCGCCGTAGATTAAGCGATGTAGATAAGATGACTGCTTAGTCAGATCAATACAATTGATCCCTCTTAGCTTACCTAAAATATACAATATTACAATAAAACTTTGCGTTAAATATATTTCGCAGACCGAGCATATTTTCACCTTAAAAACAAAAAAGCCCGGAAAAACCGGGCTTTACATATCTATAGACAACTTATTAAAGTTCTTTTCTTAATCTTGCTACCGGAATATTGAGCTGTTCACGGTATTTGGCGATCGTTCTTCTGGCAATATTATAGCCCTGCTCTTTCAGCATCACTACCAGCGCATCATCTGTAAGGGGTTTTCTTTTGTTCTCTTTTCCGATTACTTCCTGGAGGTGAGTCTTAATCTCTTTCGTAGAGACTTCTTCGCCGTCATCATTGGTCAGACTGTCAGAGAAAAGATCTTTCAGATAAACGATTCCGTTCGAAGTGTCGGCATATTTACTTTTTACCACCCTTGAAATGGTGGAAATATCAAATCCGGTAATATCAGCAATGTCTTTCAGGATCATTGGCTTCAGTGATTTTTCGTCACCTGTAATAAAATAATCCTTCTGAAATTTAACGATAGCTGTGATGGTCTGCAACAGGGTGTTCTGACGCTGGTTAATGGCATCTATATACCATTTTGCAGCATCTAGTTTCTGCTTGATAAACAAAGCCGCCTGCTTATGTTCAGAAGAGTTTTTATCGTGAGAATACGTGGTCAGGATATCCTTATATTCTTCGGAAACTCTCAGAGTCGGGGCATTTTTACTGTTAAGCATCGGAATTACGATTCCGTCTTTCACCTGGATCACAAAATCCGGGATAATTTCCTGGTTGATGGTGATCGTCTGCGTATCAAAATTCCCTCCTACTTTTGGTGAAAGTTTAGAGATCTCGTCTAAAGCATCTTTAAGATCATCTTCTTCTATATCATACTTCTGGATGATCTTGTTGTAATGCTTATTGGTAAGAGCATCAAACTGGTATCTTAAAATATTGGCAGCCAAGGAAACCGCTTTATCAGAGCTTACTTTTTTCTCGATCTGAAGCAGCAGACATTCCTGAAGACCTCTTGCTCCCACTCCTGGCGGATCAAGCTTCTGGATATAATTTTCGAGGATATCCTCAACTTTTTCCTTGGTGGTATAAATTCCCTGCGAGAAAGCAAGGTCATCTACAATAGCTTTGATCTCTCTTCTTAAATATCCATCGGTATCTAGATTTCCAATCACATATTCAGCGATTTTCTCGTCTTCTTCATTGATATTGACCAAGTGGATCTGCTCCAGCAGATAGTCGTACAAGGACTGTCCTTCGGTAAGAAGACTTTCATTATCGAATTCTTCATCGTCCGGAGAATAGTTGCTTGATGCCGTTTTATAGCTAGGTTCGTCATCGTAGATATACTCGTTGACGTCAAAATCTGTTTGAATACTTTCTGTTCCTTCATCCTGATAAGCATCTTCAAGAGAAGAATAGTCATCTTCTTTAGGATCTTCCTTTACAATTTCCAAAGCAGGATTCTCCTCTAGCTCTCTTTCCAGCTCCTCTTCAAATTCCAGTGTATGAAGCTGAATAAGCTTCATCAACTGAATCTGCTGAGGTGCCAGCTTCTGTCCTAATTTGAGTTGTAAGTGTTGTTTAAGCATATTAGTCTTTGTGTTTTAACATAACATATCTACGAATTTAATAAATTAATTCGACAAAAAACAAATTTAGCATGATTTTTGCATTAAGTTATTAACATAATAAACTATTAGAAAATAAAAAAAGCCTTAATTTTTACATTAAGGCTTTTTTATTGATCTAGAATTCAGCGCTTTTCGGTGTTCTAGGGAAAGGAATCACATCTCTGATATTGGTCATTCCCGTTACAAAAAGAACCAGTCTTTCCAATCCTAAACCAAAACCTGCATGCGGTACAGAACCAAATTTCCGGGTATCCATGTACCACCAAAGCTCGTGCTCATCTACATGCATATCTGCCATTTTCTGTTTCAGTACATCCAGTCTTGCTTCTCTTTCCGACCCTCCGATGATCTCCCCGATACCCGGGAAAAGAACGTCCATTGCTGCAACGGTCTTATTGTCATCGTTCAGCTTCATATAGAAGGCTTTGATTTCTTTCGGATAGTCGAACAATACTACCGGGCTTTCAAAGTGTTTCTCAACCAGGAATCTTTCGTGTTCAGACTGAAGATCCGTTCCCCAGCTTTCAACCGGATACTGGAACTTTCCTTTTTTATTTTCTTTTGAGTTCATCAGGATCTCAATGGCTTCCGTATAGCTTACACGCTTGAAACGTTTAGCTATAACATTCTGAAGTTTTTCAATAAGTCCTTCTTTTGCTCTGTCTTTTTCCGGCTTTCCTTTCTGCTCTTCTTCAAAACGTTTGTCCAGGAATTCAAGATCATCTTTACAGTTATCAAGAACATACTGGATCACATATTTTAGAAAATCTTCCGCAAGGTCGATGTTGTCTTCAAGGTTGTTAAAGGCTACTTCCGGCTCTATCATCCAGAATTCCGCAAGGTGTCTTGTCGTATTTGAATTTTCGGCACGGAACGTTGGTCCGAATGTATAAATCCTGCCCAATCCCATTGCTGCAGTTTCCCCTTCAAGCTGTCCGGAAACCGTCAGGTTGGTTTTTTTTCCGAAGAAATCCTGGGCAAAATCAATTTCACCGTCTTCAGTTCTTGGGATATTGTTCAGGTCAAAGTTGGTTACCCCAAACATTTCTCCCGCTCCTTCTGCATCTGCTCCTGTAATGATCGGCGTGTTGATATAGAAAAACTGGTTTTTGTTAAAGAATGAATGCACGGCAAAACTAACCGCATGGCGCACTCTGAAAACAGCTCCGAATAAATTCGTTCTGAATCTCAAATGGGCCTGGTCTCTCAGAACTTCCAGAGAGTGCTTTTTAGGCTGAAGAATCGTTTTATCTCTGTCTTCTGTAAAGTTATCTCCTAAAATAATAATTTTTTTAGCCACAATCTCTACACTCTGTCCGGCTCCCTGACTTTCTACAACTTCACCTACTACTTTTAATGAAGCAGCTGTACTGATTTTACTGATTACTTCTTCATCGAAATTTTCGAAATCAACAACAATCTGCAAATTATTAATCGTAGAACCATCATTTAGCGCTATAAAGCGATTGGCGCGGAATGTTCTTACCCAACCGTAAACCGTAATGTCATGATGTAATACTTTCTTGTAATCCTGTAGGATTTCTTTAATCGTCTGCTTTTTCATTTGTTGATTATAAATTTTCTTATAAAATTAACGTCTGCAAAGTTACAAAAAAACAGCGCAACTTCATGATTACGCTGTATTTTTAAAAAATCATTTATCAAAATATTGAATCTAAAACTATGCTATGGATATTATTTAGGCACTGATCTACTTTAATGAACCGATTAACTATTTATTAAGTCTTTTATCCATATGTTTGTAACTACACATGATATATTTATTGTCCTTTTATAATTAATTTTTGATTTTATTAGAGCTTTAAATGGCAGATTAAAGTATATTAGTATCAAAAATAATCTTTGATAGTATAATTATTCAGATGATCACCATATACCGTAAAACAGCTTTAATCGAAGGACTTTCATATCTGATTCTGCTCTTCATTGCCATGCCCTTAAAGTACTTTTTTAATATACCGGAAGGGGTAAAATATTTTGGATGGATCCATGGAATTTTATTTCTTGTATTTCTGATAGCCCTTCTGCTATCCGCAATAAAATACCGATGGAGTTTAAAACGAATCATATTGTATCTGATAGGTTCAGTACTTCCATTTGTACCATTTATACTGGATAAAAAACTCAAAGAAGAATATTCATAAAAAACGGATTGGCTATTTCCTATTTTTATATTTTATCAGTCACAATCATTTGTAATCAAATTGAATAACAGTTTTCAGACACTGAATGCTCATATAATTTATGGCCATTATTTTGGAATGTAAAAGCATCAGGAAGCTGCCCTATAGTTTACCGGAATGCCAAAAGCCAATAAAACCGCGCTACCGTTCTGCCTTTAAACTCCCTCCAACTCCGCTGTTTCCTCACCTGTGTTCTAATTGAAGAATACTGTTTTCTTCCGTTCTTTTCCGTTTCGTATTCTCCAGGCATGGTAGGAACTTGGTACATCATATTGCCATTTGGGAAGCAGTAAAATGATCAGTATAACATCGATATGGGATACAAATCCTAACCCGACTGTAAGGTAGAATGCCCAGCCTGTTTGTTGAAATCCTATTAAATAGGTAAAGGCAATCAGCAGGCTTAAGCCCCACATTTTTGATAAAAAAGCGTGAGTACAGGTTTCTTTACCGAATTTCCAGATACTGACTATATAACAAAGTGCTTCCATAATTATGATCAAAAGAACGCCCCGCCATTCATTTTTAATGAGTTCAGGACTCAAAAGGTAGGCTGCAAATCCCAATGAAAGCCAGAAGACCAAATCGGTCTGGCTGTCCATTCTTCTTAACTTTTCTGAGGAAACACCAACCTTTCGGGCAATAATCCCATCGAAAATATCTGTCAGTAAACCGAAATACATGAGGGATACAATTAAAAACCCTGATTCCATGCCTTTTAAAAAAGCTAATAACAGGATAACCGGAGCTAAGATAAATCGGGTTGCAATGAGTAAGTATGGCAGTTTTTTCATAATTTTTTATTTTTAAAATTCCAATTGATTAAGGGAAATTTTCTCTTTTCATTGGTATTCCAAAAACCAATCTGTATTCCTCTTGAATCTTTACAGACATTGATTAAAGCAATCTGAACACCTCTGCATTTTTGACTTACATTCGCAAGCGTAGAAACAGCTAAGCCTTTTGTTGTGTGATGAAAATTGTACAGCGGTGAAACGGCCACTCCATTGGTAACCGAAGGTGCACTGATATTACTGGATAAACTTAATTCCAGACCGTTGGTAACAGTAGACTCCATATTGACAATAGAAAGCTGCATTCCGTTGATCTTATTCATTTTATCGGGTAAAGGTTCCGAATCAATATCATTAATTTCCCAATTATCAATGGATGCAATATTGACAAGAAACAATACGGGAAAGAAAATTCCCAACCCATTAAACCCTAATCCGACTCCGTTCACTTTCTTAGGTTGTATATCCTGGTCAATTTCATCATAATATTTAATGAGCATTCCATTAACATTTTTAGTTTCTTTGGAAGGCGAAAAAGCAATAAGCCTGGGTCTGTCCAATACAGTATTTAAACTATCCTGGGCGCTGATAACACTTCCTGTAAAAAGGCTGACGATGATCAAAAATTTTATTTTCATAACGCATTGTTTTAAAATTATCCTTCAAAATTATCTGTGAAAAACATCAATCCGAATGCGAAAAAAAATTAAAATAAAGAAGTACATTTGTGAAAATCACAAAAGCATGTATCAGGAACTTTTACTTAAGGAAATACGCAGAAAAATAGGCGATAAATCTTTGAATGATGAGATTGCCAATATTCTTAATATAAGTTATGATGCATCGCACAGAAGAACCTCTCTGAAAGCAAAATTCAGTTTTGAAGAAGCTTTGGAACTGGCCAGATATTATCAGATTTCCCTTAATCAATTTATCACTTCAGACCAGCAGATTGTGGTTCAGAAAACTTCAGTGGTGAACGAAACAGAAGATCTGCAGTCTTTTTTCCAGAATAATCTCAGCATTTTTGAAAATCTTCCGCTTACTGATGAGATGACTATTTATTATTCTGCGAAGGATATTCCGTTTTTTTATACACTTTCAGACACTTTGCTTTCCCGTTTCAAAATTTATGTCTGGATGAATCTGCTTAATGCCAAACAGGTTTTCATTCCATTTCTGCAGTTTTCTCCACCCTATTATGAATCGAACACCCAGGAACTGAAGAAAAAATATGAGACACAAAATATAGTGGAACTGTGGAATGACAGAACCATTTCCAGTATTTTGCAACAGATCCTGTTTTATTATGAGACCGGACTTTTACAAAAAAATGAAGGTGAAATTATCCTGAAAGAACTTAAGGAACTTATAGAATATATTGAACGAAAAACAGAGAACAATCCAAAATTTCACCTGTATGAAAATGAACTGATGCATCTTTCTAATGACATTTTTTTTCATCATCCAAAACAGTCACTTTTTGCCATACCTGTCAATATGTTCGGGTATATTCTGATCAACGATGCTAAAACCTGCAGTGAAGCAATAAATTATTTTGAGCATCAGATTAAAAATTCGAAGTCTCTGAACACTTCCGGAAATCGCGATAGAAAAATATTTTTCAATAAAATGTATGACCAGATTGAAAATTTAAAACAAAAACTATAGCATGAAAAACCTTCATAATGGTGAATTTTTCGGGAAAACGAATGAAACCCTGCGTTTTGATGGACTGACCATCACGGATACGGAGTATACCCATTCGTACGTTGACTGGCATTATCATGAAAATGCTTATTTCACCTTTCTCCTGCAGGGAAATATGACGGAAGGAAACAAAAAGGAAACTTATGACTGTCCAGCCGGGACATTGCTTTATCACCATTGGGAAGATGCTCATTACAACATCAAACCCGATATTTTTACGAGAGGATTTCATCTTGAACTTACCGAAGACTGGTTTGAAAAGTTTCAGATCCCAAAAGATTCTCTTGAAGGAAGTTTTAATTTGAAAGACCCTGATTTAAAACTGTTAATGTACCGGATCTTCAAGGAAACAAAAGTTAATGATCCATCATTCGAGCTATCTGTTCATGAGCTTTTACTTCATATATTCAGCCGATTAACCGTGACGGGCCGGGGTTCTGACAGAAAGCCTGGATGGGTCAATAAGATCGATGAGATGCTTCATGAAAGCTTCACGGAAAAACTGAGTCTTACAGAGCTTTCAAAAAGTCTGGAGGTTCATCCTGCCCATTTGAGCAGGGATTTCCGGAAGCATTTTCACTGCACTTTGGGAGCTTACATCAAAAAACTGAAGATCAATAAATCTATTGATCTTCTTAGTACTCATCAGTCTTTAACTGAAGTAGCCCATGAATGTGGTTTTGCAGATCAAAGTCATTTCATCAGGCTGTTCAAAGAAAATACGGGAATTACTCCTTTGCAATACAAAAATCTATTAAAGAAATAAAGATGTTAATTTCATTCTATTTTCTTTGAAAGCCTATTTATATTTTTGTTCAGATAAAATATTAAAATGAAATCTATCCTGCTGTTTGTTCTTCTTGGTTCAGGGCTTTATTTAGGCCAGCACAAAAATATTACAGATCCTGATGCCATTATAAATCCTCTCCATAAAAAATACATCAGCAAAGTTGTTTTCCTGGATAAAACGGTTGCTTTAGATCAGTTAAAAGAATCTGATCTTCTTAGGACCACCCTATTCCAGGAAGATAAAGATCTTGACATCCGTATTTTTATGGGCAATTCGCTGGTCAATTATCTCCATCAGATGGAACCATCATTATCCCCTGATGAATTACTGAAAAAAGGAAATTATCAATTCAGTTTCTACGTTGACGGAAAATTAATTTATACTGAAAATTTGAATACCGGAGCAGGAATACCGGATGACAAAAAGAAGAAAACTACATTAAGAATTCCTTTACTGAGCTCAAAAAATGAAGATGCATGGGGTAGGTATATGTGGATGAGATTTTATCTTGCCAATGACGGTATCGATGCGCTGGAAGAGGGAAATCATCTTTTAAGAATTGAAATCAAACCTTATTTGAAAACTTCGGCCTTAAAGGCAGGAAATACCATTGCAGCCGGGGAAATTCATTTAACTGTCCCTCACAAAAACATTCCGGAGAAGCAGATTGCCGTCCAAAAAATACACCCCAACAGTGGATGGACAGTGTCTGATGAAAAGCTGAATAAAGAAAGAATCCAGCTTTTAAATAGAAAAATTGCAGAAAACAGATTCCGGGACATTACCAGTATCGTGGTTCTCAAAAATGAGAAACTTCTTCTGGAAGAATATTTCAGCAATTCCGGAAGAGATTCCCTTCAGGATACACGTTCTGTCGGTAAGTCTTTCGCTTCAGCTTTGATGGGAATTGCCATGAAAGACGGGTATTTTAAAAGTGAAAACCAGATGCTGAAAGAATTTTATGATCTGAAACAGTTCAAAAATTATTCGCCCCGAAAAGACAGTATTACCCTTAAAAGTCTTCTGACAATGAGCTCCGGATTTGATGGAGACGATGCGGACGAAAACTCTCCCGGAAATGAGGAAAATATGTATCCTACAGAGAATTGGGTAAAATTCGCACTGGATTTACCTATTACAGGAAACAAACCGGGGGAAAAATGGAGTTATTTTACGGCAGGTGTTGTCGTAACAGGAGATATCTTAGATAAAAAAGTTCCCAAAGGTCTGCAGAACTACGCTGAAAAGAAGTTGTTTCAACCGCTTGGAATCATACATTATAAATGGCAGCTGACTCCACAGCAGAAGCCTTCTCTCGCTGGCGGTCTGCGGATGAGAGCGCTGGATTTTGCAAAATTCGGGCAGCTTTATAAAAATAATGGTTTGTGGAATGGACAGAAGCTTATTGACAGAAGCTGGATAAAGAAATCCTTCAGTAATTATTTCATGAATGATAAGGATTTTGAGGGATACGGATATCTGTTCTGGAGGAAGGTTTATAAAGTGGGAACCCAAAATTTCGAAGCTTATCAGTCCAGTGGAAACGGCGGAAATAAAATTATTATTTTTACAGAAATACCTGTTGTGATGGTTATTACAGCTAAAGCTTATAACAAACCTTACGCCCATTCGCAGGTTGATAAAATTGTACAGGATTATGTATTACCCGCAATTATGAATAATGAGTGATGAGTCATTGAAATAATGAGAACTTTTAAAAGTAGGGTAAGTCTGCCTGTTTAAATTATTCGTCTTTTTTAGAAGACACTAAAAAGACATCGATAAGTCCTTCCGGAAGCTGCATTTTGATGAATCTTTCTTCCCGGTTCACCTCAAGGATCCAGTCTTTGATGATGGGAATTACCACTTCTTTTCCGTCCAGGTTGGTCACGAAATAGTTTTGGGCAGTCTGATCATTTACAGATCTTATCACACCGCATTCTTTGTCATTTTCATCAAGGATATCGAAACCGATAATCTCATGATAATAGAACTGCTTTCCTGAAAGTTTTGGAAGTGTAGAAAGCGGTAAGTAGACATTTTTTCCCAAGGATTGATCTACCAATGCCTCGGAAGAGTTTTTAAAGGCAAGATTCAGCGCATCGTTTTTACTCCATGCTGATTTTGCAATAAAAAAAGGAACCAATAATCCGTTGATTTCAACGAATATTGATTCCAATTTATTGTAAAGCTCGGGCTGATCGGTATCCAGTTTAAGGATAACGTTTCCCGCAAGGCCATGTCTGCGTGTGATTTTTCCTAATAAATAGCAATCTTCTTTACGCATACAGGGTATTCTTAAGCTTCAGTGTTTTCTTCAGTTTCAGCAGCAGGAGCTTCTCCTTCTGTAGCTTCAGCAACTTCTTCAGCAGGTGCGTTAGCAGCTTCTTCAGCAGCTTTAGCATCAGCTTCAACTTGAGCAGCAGCAGCGATTCTAGCTTCGTTTACCTTAGCTTCAGCATCTAAAGCAGCTTTCTTAGAGTCAGCCTGAGCTTTAGATAAACCGTCAACTTTACCTTGTACTTTTTGTTCTTTAGATTCTAACCAAGCATTGAATCTTTTTTCAGCTTCAGCTTCGTCAAAAGCACCTTTAGCAACACCACCTTGTAAGTGTTTTTTGTAAAGGGCACCTTTATAAGAAAGGATTGCTCTTGCAGTATCAGTTGGCTGAGCACCGTTGTTTAACCACTTTACAGCAGAATCAACGTTCAAATCGATAGTTGCAGGGTTAGTAATTGGGTTGTAAGTTCCTAGTTTCTCGATGAATCTACCATCTCTTCTAGCTCTAGAATCTGCAACCACGATGTGGAAGAAAGGCTTACCTTTTTTACCGTGTCTTTGTAATCTGATTTTTACTGACATAATGTTGTGAATTTTATGGGAACTCGTCCCAGTTAAATATTTAAGAGTGCAAAGATATATAAAAAATTTTATTCAACAATTATTAAATGTAACAATTTATCAATCTAGCAATATAACAGTGTTTTTGATTTTTCTTAGCTAAAAATTCATTGGTAAATCCGTCAGCTTTACACAGCTACATTAATTTACCTTTCCCATATAGAAAAGACCCAGACATTTCTGGTTTTCTTCGATGGTTAAAGATTCTCTAAGATGATTTACAATCGCCGGAGAACTCCAGTAGCAGCCTACATTATTGGCTGTACAGGTAAGGTACATATTCTGAACCGCCATGGAAACAGCAGCAATTTCTTCCCATTCAGGAACCATACCACTGAAATTCACCACAATGGAAACTACCGTGTCCGCTTTATTGATTTTGAAGCCGATATCCTGGTGTTTTTTCTCCAGAAAAGTCTGTCCGGGCTGTGTAGCTTTGTAAATAGCCTGCATTTCTGAAGCTAATTTTGCTTTTTCTTCCCCTTTGAAAACCTTAAAACGCCAAGGCTTTGTACGCTTATGATTAGGAGCTAAGGTTGCTGAGTGTAATATTTCATCTATGATTTCCGGAGATATTTCGTTTTCAGAATAATCTTTTGGGAATATACTTCTCCTTTGTTCTATGATTTCTTTTAAAATTTCTGCATTATTCATACTGCAAATTTACAATATGTAATTGAATGCATTACATTGATTTATGCCTGATTTTTCAGCAGTAAACTTCGTTTTCTGTACATTTTGTAATTCGTGAATAGAAATGTTAGAGTTTGAGAGTTTGAGGGTACGTGAGTTTACAAATTATTGAAATCTGGCATCTTGATTCTTGATTCTTGATTCTTGGCTCTTGATTCTTGGCTCTTGATTCCGGCTCTGGTATGCACAATCAAATCACCTCTACAATTTTCTGATGGATATTATTCAATGTAAAAGCATCACCGGATTTCATGCCCATCATTTTTTTAGCCATGGGACTTTCCGGGGAAATAGCGTAAAAACGGTCACCTTCATAAAAGAATTCTCCCAATGAAACCGAAATATAGAAACGGGCTTTGTTGGTGATCACCAGAGAACCCAGCTGTATTCTTTCAGTAGAAGTGTTCAGCACTTTTGACATATTTCTTTTAAGATCATTCAAAGCACCCAGCTGACGCTGCATCTGATAAATTTCTTCCTGCATTTCCTCCCTCATACTGTCATATTTTGGGGTCTTTTTAATATCACGGCTTGCTTCCAGGGTAAACTCAATAAAATTTTTAAGCTTTTCTATTTTTTCAGAGATTACTGTTTTTACATAATCTCTTATATCACTTTTTTCAAATACGATCTTCTCCATGAATCTAATCTTTACATAAAGATAATAATTTTTTAAAATAACCCCGAGCCCGGATAAAAAATGTTTGACTCCAAAAAAGGCAGCAAAAAAGCCCTGCATTTCCGCAAGGCTTATCTCTTTATTTTTCGGCAATCTTTTTAAGATCTCCCAGCCCCTGATCAAACATCTTTTTCATATTCATATCCATCATAGGTTTCATGATCTTCATCATGGTAGTCAGTTCATAATCAATACCCCAGGTTACTTTGGTTCCGTTTCCTTCAGGAGTTAACACAAAAGCAGTTTTAGCGTCACTTTCAAAAGGTTTGATAAAATGAAGCTTTGTAATTAATTTTTCATTGGGTACAATTTCGGTGATGGACTGCTCGCCCTCTCCTACTTTATCATTCCCCTTCCAGTGGTAGGAATCTCCCACTTTGTCGCCGGCTCCGGAATAGGTGATCACAATATCCTTGTCCGCCTTGGAAAAAGGATCCCAGACATTGTATTCTTTTAATGAGCCAACATGCTGCCAGACTTTTTCTTTCTGCGCATTAATAACGACTGATTGTTCAAAGTGATAATTTTTATCAAAAGCCAGCATGGCAATAACTGCGTATACTACGGCTAAAAGGAGGATTACGCCAAGAATTCTTAAGAGTGTTTTCATAGTTTTGATTATTTTGAGTTATTTGTTTAGCTTTTTAAACACATTAGCAGTTGAATTTAATAGTGCCTAAAGTGTATAATTCCGTGTTTCAAAATTAGCCATTCCACCCTCGCTGCCTCTTTTCATATGACAAGATTATTAAAGATAAAGTTTTTTTGTCACATCTTGATATCCGGGCATTATTTTTGTGGATTCCAGCTCTGATTCCTGATGAATCATTAAATTTACATAAAAATCGAAAAATGAATATTTTAACAGAGAAATTCAATACACCATATCATGCGGCGCCTTTTAACGGCATTAAAAATGACGATTTTCTTCCTGCTTTCAGGGAACTGATCAAAAAATCTGAAGACGAAATCGACAGTATTGTCGGTAATTCTGAAGCACCTACTTTTGAAAATGTCATTGAAGCACTGGCTTATTCAGGGGATCAGCTGGATGTGGTCTCAAATATTTTTTTCAATTTAAATTCTGCAGAGACAAGCGACGAAATTCAAAAGATCGCCCAGGAAGTTTCTCCGCTTCTGACTGAATATTCTTCAAAAATCTCTCAAAATGAGGCTCTTTTCAATAAGATCAAAAAAGTATACGACGAAAAAGAAAAATATAATCTGAATGAGGAACAGGAAATGCTGTTGAATGAAACTTATAAAGGTTTTGTAAGAAGTGGCGCCCTGCTGAATGAGGAAGACAAAGAAAAACTCCAGAAAATCAATATGGATCTGTCTTTGAAGTCACTACAGTTCGGGCAGAATGTTTTGGCATCTACCAATTCCTATTTTAAACATATTACCAATAAAGAAGATCTGGCAGGAATTCCGGAAGCTGTCCTTGAGCAATATGCTGAGGAAGCGAAAGAAAGAGAACTGGAAGGCTGGGTAGTAACGTTACAGTATCCAAGCTATATTCCGTTCATGACCTATGCTGAAAACCGCGAGCTGAGAAAGGAAATTGCCCTGGCCAGCGGTAAAAAATCTTTTGACGACGGGGAATTTGACAATCAGGGACTCATCAAAGAACTACTGCAGTTAAAACAGCAGAAAGCTGAATTATTAGGCTATCAGAATTATGCAGATTATGTTCTCGAAGAAAGAATGGCAAAGTCGCCGGCAAAAGTTTTTGATTTTTTAAATGAACTTTTAACAAAAGCAAAGCCTTATGCAGATAAAGAGATCGAAGAGCTGAAATCTCTTGCCAAAGCTGACGGAATAGATGAATTACAGGGATATGATCATACTTTCTACGCAGAAAAGCTGAGAAAACAGAAATATGATTTTAACGATGAAGAACTGAAGCCGTATTTTCCACTGAACCAGGTACAGGAAGCTGTTTTTGGCCTGGCAGGAAAGCTTTTCGGACTCAGCTTCGAAGAAAAAAATGATATTCCAAAATACCATGAAGATGTGAAAGTGTATGAAGTTTCTGAAATTGGAAGTATGAATCCGTCAAAAGATTTCAAAGCATTGCTTTATGTAGATTATTTTCCAAGAAAGGGTAAAAGAGCCGGAGCATGGATGACCAGCTATAAAAACCAATATAAAAAAGACGGTGAAAACTCCCGTCCGCATATTTCTATTGTCTGCAATTTCAGCAAGCCCACGAAAGATACTCCAAGCTTACTGACGTTCCAGGAAGTGACGACCTTATTCCACGAATTCGGACATGCACTTCACGGGATGATGGCGGATACACAATATCCAAGCCTTTCCGGAACTTCTGTGAAATGGGATTTCGTAGAACTGCCATCTCAGTTTCTGGAAAATTTCTGCTATGAACCTGAGTTTTTAAAAACATTTGCCAAACATTATAAAACAGGTGAAGTACTTCCTGATGAAAAGATCGAAAAGATTGAACAGTCTAAAAGTTTCATGGAGGGTTACCAAACCATGAGACAGCTTGGTTTTGGGCTTCTGGATATGAATTACCATACGAAAGTTGAAGAATTGGAAAGTGTAAGCGTGAAAGAATTTGAAGACAAGTATACCAAAGCTACTTCGCTCTATCCTGTGAATCCTGAAACAGCTATGAGTCCAAGTTTTTCCCATATCTTCCAGGGCGGTTATTCTGCAGGCTATTATTCTTATAAATGGGCAGAAGTTCTGGATGCAGATGCATTCCAGTATTTTAAGGAAACAGGAATTTTCAATCCTGAAACAGCTGCAAAATACAAAATTCTTCTTTCTTCAGGCGGAACAAAGGATCCGATGGAACTGTATAAGAGTTTCAGGGGAAGTGAGCCAAAGGTGGAGAGTTTGCTGAAGAGAGCATTTGGGTAAAAGATACCAAACAATAAATAAATCATGAAGCTGCCGAAAGGCGGCTTCTTTTGCGATAATTTAATCAGAATAATGTAAACAGGCAAAATTGTAATCGTCCAACAACCCTGTGAATACAATGTATTACTAAATGAAATACCTTTCCCTTAATTATACATGCGGAAAATTTTACTTTGCCTGTCTTTGCTATAAAGAAAACGTATGAAAAAGAAATTGGTAAAGCAAACGTGACCGGGTATTGCATTAAATTCAAAACCCTGGAAGACATCCATATTGACATACTTAAGGCAGCCATACGGGATGGATTTAAGGCACAGTAAAACGGTCAAAAACTAAGACAAAGGACAAACTGAAATTTCCTTACCTTCAGCATACGTTTTTCCCCAATCGCAAAGACTTTCAAGAATAGGAATCAGATCCCGGCCCTTATTCGTTAAAACATATTGAACGCCAACAGGAACGGTCTCAGGGATTTCTTTTTTGACAATAACCGCATGCGTTTCCAATTCTTTAAGCTGGCGGCCTAAAACCTGTTCTGAAATATTCGGCAATTCCTTTTTCAGCAAATGAAAACGGTTGTTTCCCTGTGAAATGGAATAAACAATTTGTGACTTCCAACGGCCGCTAATCATTGCTATTGCTGAATTGAGTTCACAAACCTGAAACAGAAACTGTTCATTGATTGCATTGGTTGAATTTTCCTTACGCATAACTGTCATTTTAATGCTCACAATTTTGTTCGTTATTGCACACCACAAATTGCTTGCTGAATTTTGCAATAAAAATACGAAATATGAACAAAGCAATAAGTATGATGATTGGATTACTGGCAGCAGTTTCATCAAAAGCACAGGAAAAGTGGATTATAAAATCTGAACATTTAGCACAATCTGATACGGTTCTGGTTTTTAAGCCGAAAGCATATAACAAAACAGAAAAATTTCCTCTGGTTTATCTTTTACACGGTTACAGTGAAAATTACAAACAGTGGTCACAAACCACAGACTTGCAAAAAATGGCTGATCAGTACGGCTTTATCATTGTTACTCCAGACGGTTTTACCTCTTATTATATTAACAGCCCGATCAACAAAGGTTCGCAGTATGAAGATTTTTTCTTCAAAGAACTAGTCCCGAAAGTGCATCACTCATTTAATATTGACAACAAAAATATTTTCATCAGCGGTTTGAGCATGGGGGGCTATGGAGCTTTGCGGTATTTCATTTTACATTCTGACTACTTTAATACAGCAGGCTCTACCAGTGGTGCTCTGGAAATTGATTATCCTAATTTTCAAAAGGTAAGCCAGCAATTTTGGCAGAACAATAAAATGCCGGAGGACTTAACAACAAAATTAGGTAATCCCAAAACCACAGACTGGAATCAATTCAGCATATCAACTCTTTTAAAACAGCATCCGGATTTTAAGAGAGCTTTTATTTTTGACTGCGGAACAGAAGATATTTTATATTCAAATTCCGTCAGTCTGAAACAACAGACCGAAAGTCTGAACATTCCGGTAACTTTTATCAGCCAGCCGGGCGACCATAATACAGAGTACTGGAGCAGGTCTATTGAACATCATTTTGTATATTTCCAGCAGCATTTAAAAAAATAACTGACCGTAAGATTCTGCAGGAGCCAAAAAACTTACTCTGAATCTGGAATAAAGTTTAAAATTAAACGCAATGATAAACAAAGCTTTGAAACTTATTTATAGCAATATGTAAGAAACTATACTGTTTTACTTTGCTGAATGAAATGGCTTTGTTTTCTAATTTGCTTGCCTTTGCGATAAGAATACAATTGTTTTCAGGCATTTTCTTACCCGAATTCAGGTTAATTATAAGAAACTTTTTGTTAAATTTGTAAGTAATACACTACAGCAGATTTTGTATTGAAGAATCAATTTCTGACATCGTTAGATGCGGAAGGTTATAAAAACAGAACCGTAAAATTGAAAAATTCACTGAGCTTAACAGTCCTATTTTTAACTTTCATCCACTTACATTCCCAGAATACATACGTTTTTTTTGGCTCATTCAATCGTGATAAAACAACCGAAGGATTGTATGTGTATAAGCTGGATCCTAACAAAGGAAAATTATCCAAAGTCACATCACTGAAAGGAATTTTAAACCCATCATTTCTGACTTTATCTCCCAACGGCCGATACATTTTTGCCTGTACGGAAAGTAAAATACCCAATGCAGGAAGTGTCAGCAGTTTTAAATTCAACCCTGAAAATGAAACACTTACTTTTATCAACAGCCAGAAAAGTGGTGGAGAAAATCCGGTTTACGTAACCGTTCATAAAAACGGCAAATGGTTAGTGAATGCCAATTATACTGAAGGCAGCGTTTCTGTATATCCATTGGCTGAAGACGGAACTATACACCCATATGTTCAGAACTTTCAGTTTTCAGAGGGAAGTATCAATAAAGGAAGGCAGGATAGGTCCCATGTTCATGCAGCTGTTTTTTCACCAGATTTTAAACAGTTATTTTTACCGGATCTCGGTGCCGATAAAATCAGGTCTTATATGTTTGATACTGATAAAGCAGAGCCATTACAGCCGGCAGAACAACCCTACATACAATCTCCATTAGGAAGTGGGCCAAGGCATTTTACCTTCCACCCCAACGGGAAATTCGCCTATGGTATCAATGAGCTATCCGGAACCATCAATGCTTACCGGTATGACAATTCCGATATGGAAAGTATTCAGATAATTAATACTCATACAGACCGATACAAAGAAGATTTTGAAAGCTCTGACATTCACATTTCTCCGGATGGTAAATTTCTATACGCTTCCAACCGCGGGTATGAAAATGATATCGCTATTTTCTCAATCTATGAAGACGGAACGTTAAAAAATATTGGTTATCAGACGACTTTCGGGAAGCAGTTAAGAGTTTTCGACATGGACGAGACAGGTAAATTTTTAATTGTAACCAATGCTGCCACCGGAAATGTTTTTGTATTCAGACGGAATCATGAAACAGGTTTATTAAAAAAGGTAGGCGGAAAAACAAAAATTGATGGGGTTTCCAGTGTGAAAATCAGAAAGTATTAATTACGGTCTTGTCTTTGAAAATCTGTACCTTAATTTTTTCTTAACGAATAACCATGCTTACCAATTAAACCATATCAGCTATTTTAAGTACAGTATCCTTGATGAAAAAAAGGAACTCAATAAGATCATCTCCTATGACCACAAAAAATAAAAAAGCCACACACTCCTTTTTTCATTATTTAAAATTAATTCTTGTGGCGGCATTCATAGTGTGTCTTGTTTTTATAGCAAACCCAGCCAGGTATTTTTGCTATGCTTTACTAATTTCAATTGTTATAAGTCTTAAATCTTTTCAGAATTTCAGAGTCGATTATAAAAAAACAGTTAAGGATTTTTGTTTAAAACTCACCTTGACTTATTTTGCTATTATTACCCTTCTTTCTGTATCTCCGTTTCTTACAGTTCAGGAATTTAAAGCATCTCATTTAAACTGGATCGCTGTAAATCCGGTAACAATTAAGCCTTCTTTTTCCTGGGACAACGGATATAAACGTAAAGGAAATTCTTATGCTGATGCATATTATGAATATAATTATAAAGGAGAATCATATGAAAATACAGAATCTAAAGCATTAAAAAAATATTATCCTTTTTGGGAAAGACGGGATGTCAATGAATTGATTTCCGAGTTTTCAATTCCGGTTAAAGAAAAAATAAGTAGAAAAAACTATATTTTTCTTATAAGTCCCGGCAAACCTGAAAAAAGTAAATTATTTTTATCCACAGATTTATTTTATTTCCAGGGTTCATTATTTTATAATATGGTAACAGGTATGGCAGGATTTCTGCTGATTGTTCTGGGAATCATCGGAAGTATTTTTTTACTGTCACTAAACGGACAGCGAGGTAGAAAACAGAACAGATGAAAAGATAATCTTTGTGAATACTAATCATTAAAGCTATGTCTATAAAACTTTTTCAGAAACATCTTAAACAAAAAAGTCATCATGAATATTACGTGTGATCAGTGTAAAGAAACTTTTGCAGCATCTCAAGAGCAGATTTCATTCGTCTCGGAATCACAGAAAAAAGGAATGCAGTTTATCATGCTTGAATGTTTGTCCTGTTTTAGAGGTTTCTCGTTAAATCCTTTAACGATGGATACACCCACTTTGCAAAAAACAATGGATGAGGATCATTTAAGATGCCCGTGTGATTCCTGTCACGGTCTGATATCTTATGTAGAAGATCGAAAACCTTTCTGGGGATGTGGTGAATGCGGAAGTGTATGGCTTACCAAGGCTGTTTTGTTTGAAGCAATTGCAGACAGCATCAAAAAACACCCTTACCGGGCTAAAGTCTACAAGAAAAAAGGAAATAATTTCGTCCCGGTTCCGTTAGAAGATGAACCGGAGAATTACGAAGAGACTGTAGCCCGAGAATAAAAGTCAGAAAATCCAATAAAAAATATCATCAAAATTTATAATCATGTTACTAGCAATCCTACTTCCCTTTTTATCCTTTATGGTCCGTGGAAAAATCCTTACCGGAATCATCTGTTTAATTTTGCAAATCACAGTCATTGGCTGGCTTCCTGCTGCCATCTGGGCTGCTTTATCCTTAAACAGTGCCAGAGCAGACCGTCGCAACGAAAAACTGATCCGCACGATCAGACAAAGTCAGAGATAACGTTGTAAACATTCTACAGAAAACAAAAATGGGCGGTATTGACCGTTTTTTATTAAACAGCTATAAAGTATAACATAGTAATAAAATTATTTTATATCTTTGCATAACAAAATAATAATCATGATCAATAAAAAACTTTTCACAGCCCTTTTATTATTGTTGCTTTTTTGCAGTACCTATGCACAAAACATTGAAAAAAAAGCAGACAGCTTAATCACTGCTGAATTCAGTGACCCCAATGGGCCCGGTGGTGTATTTATGGTTTCTCATAAAGGGAAAATCATTTACCGTAAAGCTTTTGGAAAAGCCAATCTGGAACTGAATGTCAATATGACTCCTGAAAATGTTTTTCAGATTGGTTCCATGACTAAGCAGTTTACATCAGTCGCTATTCTGATGTTGGAGCAGCAGGGAAAATTAAATGTCAGCGATCCTGTTTCAAAATATATTAAGGACTATCCCTCCGGTGACAAAATTACGATCCATCATCTGCTGACCCACACTTCGGGAATCAAGGATTTTACGAAAATGAAAGCTTTATCCACCATCGCACAGAAAGAAATGAAGCCTGAAATGATGGTAGATTTTTTCAAAAATGAACCTGTTGATTTTGCTCCCGGAGAAAAATTTGAATACAATAATTCGGGATACGTGGTGTTAGGATATATTATTGAGCTGGTTTCAGGGCAGGCTTATGAAGATTATATTAAAAAAAACATCTTTGAAAAGGCAGGTATGGCTCATTCTTATTATGCCACCGACCGCCAGCTTATTCCCAAAAGAGCGTACGGATACCATAAGAAAGAACATGGATTTGTCAACAAAACCACCATCAGCTTCAGTGTTCCTTTTTCATCCGGATCTTTAATGTCAACGGTGGATGATATGCTGAAATGGCAGCAGGCTCTGAACAAAAATATACTTCTTAACCCAACAGAAACTAAAAAAGCCTTCCAAAAATACACCTTGAATAACGGAGAAGAATTCACTTACGGCTACGCATGGCATCTGAAAGAAATCAATGGAACTCCGGACAGGGAACACGGCGGAAGTATTTTCGGGTTTAAAAGTATGGGAGTTTATATTCCCTCCGAAGATATTTACGTTATAGGATTCAGCAACTGCGACTGCCATTCTCCCACGGAGATCACCAGAAACATTGCTAAAACAGTTTTCAAGGCGGTTAAAAAATAATATGTTTATGAAATCATGATTCATTTCTAAAGAATTATTTGAATGCAAATACTAAACATATGGAATCATATATTTTTTCAAATCATCTTCTTTTGGGAAGTACATAGTCCGGAACTTTTACAATCGAAAATAAAACGATAAAAAGACAAATAATATTGATAATCAAAGCGATGGAAAAAGCATGGCTATAATGTTGTGATGAAGGTTTTGCCCCTAAGAAATAATAAAATATACTTCCTACTATAATAATTCCTACTATCGCAGCAGCCTGCTGAAAAGTATTATAAACTCCTGAAGCATTTCCGGCAAGTGTTTGCGGCAGACCTGACAAAGCGATATTGGCCAGTGAAGGAATAATGGATCCGACCCCCAAGCCATGAAAAAACAGCAGCAGACAGAGCATAAAAAAAGAAGTTTCTGTATCAAATAAAAAGATCTGGAGGAGAAGAACCGCTATAATCAAACCTAATCCGGCAACTAAAAATGTTTTGCCGTACCTTAAAATAAGCTTTGCAGAAAACAGAGAGGCCAGAATAAAGCCCAATCCCTGAAAAACAATAATTTCTCCTGCAGCCATTGACCCTATCTGCAATCCGTCCTGAAAAAACAGCGAGAGGATATAGAAATAAGAATCCAGCATTATAAAGAAAAAAGAAACCGCCAGTATCCCCAGATTGAAACTTTTATAGCTGAATAAACTGAAATCCATCAGGTAAGACTTTTCTTGTTTTACCCGCATCTTTTGATTTTTAATAAAATATATTAATAGGAGTATTGAAACAATCCCGATTATTAAGCTTTTAACCTGAATTCCCTGATGCTCAGACATCGTAAGTGAATAGGTAAAACAGAAAAGCCCGGCAGCCAATATCATCACACCAAAAAAATCGAAAGTATTTTTTTCAGCTGAAATTTTAGATTCATTCAATATTTTGTGACTGAAAAATAGAGCGATCATACATACCGGAATATTAATGAGAAAAATAAGTCTCCAGGATTCCTGCATCACGGTTATGGATGAAAAATAGCCACCCAGGAACTGCCCCAGAACAGTTCCCGCACCAATTGTAATCCCGTACCAGCCCATTGCTTTTGTTCTTTCTTCATGCCCTGGAAACAGAACCTGTATCATCGACAGTACCTGCGGTGACATCAGCGCTGCACTGATTCCCTGAATAAAACGGGAGATGACAAGAAGTACTGCACCGGACGAAATCCCACATGCAACAGAGCTCAGCATAAAAAACAACAAGCCCAGCATGAATATCTTTTTCCTTCCATACAAGTCCCCCAGCCTTCCTCCTGTGATCAGAAATGAAGCAAAACCGATGAGATAAGACGCGATCATCAGCTGCATCTCTCCATTGGAAGCCTGAAGATCTTGCTGGATTGACGGAATGGACACATTAATGATAAAAATATCCATGATCGTAAGCAACTGACCGGATAATATAACCATCAGTTTCAAATATTTATAATTCATTATTATATAGATATATCTATTTTTAAATACGTAAAAAAATTAAGGCAGCTGAACCTCAATCATTTTTTGGATCTGCTCAAAAGAATCTGTATTTTTATTAATTGTAGAAGTTACTACAGCTCCTTCTATCAGGAGGAAAATATTTTCTGTAAGCAGATCTGCATCCATGTTTTTATTTTCTGCATAGTCACCGGCCAGCTTTCTGATCATTTCTTTCTGTTTCTGTTTGTGCTGCTTTACAAAATCAGAAACTGCCGGACTGCTGTCTCCTACTTCCGAAACAATTTTGATGAAATGGCAGCCTGCGAATTTTGATGATAACTGCAATTTTTTACGGTAATCAATTAATGAAAATATCTTTTCTCTGGGTCCGGCAACTTTTGCAGAATGCTCTTCAAACCCTTTGAACCATTCAAATTCTTCTTTGGCAAGATAAGCCTGAAGAAGATCATTTTTGGATGAAAAATGATTGTACAGAGAACCTATAGCAATATCAGCTTCAGCAATAATCTGGTTAATCCCTGTTGAATTAAAACCCTGTCTGTAAAAAAGATCTGAGGCTACCCTGATAATTCTTTCCTGCACTTTCTCCTTTTTCATCTGAAAATTTTTACAAATCTACAAATAAAATAGATAAGTCTATCTATTTTATTTTTTACTTTATTAAAACTGCAAAAAATATATGATTACAAAACCAAAACATGATAAAAAGTGACTAAAATAATTTTATCAAAAAACACTGAAAATATGGATATGTTATAACAGGATTTAAGAATTTAGAATGAAACAGAATAGCTTTTCATAAAAAGCATAATATTATTAATAGTTCGATGCATAACATTTTTAGCTTTAGTCCTTACATATTTTGTATCTTTAGTTGCCACTTTACAAAAAAACATGTGGTACAGAGCAATGGCAGAAGAACTTTATTTTATCAAAACCAATCCCAATATTGCCAAAATCAATTTGTACAATAAACTTTGCCGTGAAGAAGAAAATATCATCAGCTTTCTTCAGAATGATGCCAAAGTAAGTCTTGAGATCATCAAAAATAAAGTAAAAGATTCTGTAGAAAACCTTTCTAAAGAAGAGCTTTCAGGTATTTTCACATGGTTCAGCAGTGCCTACCCAACTGACCCGGAAGAAGTGAAAACCCAGCTTTTTATTCATGGCCTTGACCTCTTTTATGAAATCCCGAAAAAAGAAAATGTAAAAACTTTTCAGGAAATGCTTTCAGACTATGAAAAGTATTCTAAACAGAACCTGAATTTTATGGTAGATTCTCAGAATTTCAATCAGTTCCTTGTTTATGGACTGTTTCTTACAGATATTTCCATAAAAGAACAGGGCAACTGCACAATTCTTTCACATTATTTAAAAGCAGATTATCCTTCACTGTATGCCCTGGCAGAAGACCAGTTTCAGAAAAAAGGATCTGATCAGAATTATGATCCTGCTCTGCAGCGCTATTTCGGGGAACTGTATGATCTGACTAAATTTTATAAAGGGGCAATTATTCAGCTTCACACTTCATAATTTATGCTGAACGCAGACATTTTAATTTTATGTAATAATACATCATACCACCAGCCAGATAAGCTATAACATCTAAAATATCTCCTGTAAACCTTTCTGAAAGCATCGGACCAACCACTTCAAAAAGCAGTGATAAATAAACAATAGAGGATAAAATAAATTTAAAATCAGGTTTCCACTGGTATTCCAGGACATTAATCATCACATATTCGATGAGGCGGGCATACATCGGAACGGTTATAAAATCGGTAAAATGGTTGCTGATCACCGGAATAAAAATTCCTTTTTTCCTCAGAAAAACAATAATTATCCAGGCCGCAAGCCCCAGCAGAAACCCACATGAACTCATATTCTTCATCACATGTGAAGTATCGCCATAATGAATCCAATAATGATCTGCAGAATTTTTACAAAGGTTTCCTGCAGTCCTTTTTCTTTTTTATTGATCTTGTTGTCAGCTGTTTCATAATTGAACATTCTTTTCCCTTCCATCCGGTAAATTTTTATAATGCAAATATAATAAAATTAGAACAAATGTTCTAATTTTGAAATATAATTGAAACTCCCTTATCTTTGAGCAATGAAAACCAAGGATAAAATCTTATCAAAAGCATTGGAGCTCTTCAACGAAAAAGGCTACAACAATATCACAACCAGGCATATTGCAGCCGGTCTGAATATCAGTGCGGGAAATCTCCATTATCATTTCAAACATTCGGAAGATATTATTAAAATCCTTTTTTCTGAACTTATCCTTAAAATGGATGTTTTACTGAATGACCTTCAGAAAATAGAAAATAAAACACTGGAAGATCTGTATCATTTTACTTTTTCCATTTATGAAGTCTTCTATTCGTTCCGGTTTATTTTCATGAATTTCTTTGATATTTTAAAACATATTCCAGCGATAGAATCGCAGTATGAATCTATCAATATGAGCAGAAAAGAAGAATTCCAGGTAATCTTTAAAGGCTTTCAGAAGAATAATATTTTTAGAAATAATGTTCCTGATTTTATCCTGAAAAGCCTGACCACTCAAATATTTATTATAGCTGATAACTGGATCATCCATAACAGACTTGCTTTTAAACTCAATGAAGATGAAGCAATCAAACATTACGCATTGATCCAGATGAACCTGTTTTATCCATTGCTTACTGAAGAGCAGCAGAAGCTTTACGAAGAAAAATACATACTCAAATCATGATGATCAGAAAAGGTAATATCAACGACCTGACGGAGATGCGTCAACTTTTTACAGATACCATTACTTTCATCTGTAAAAATGACTACAACAGCGATCAGATCAATGCCTGGAAATCCGGAGCGGAAAATGAGGAAAGATGGCTCCAGGTGATGAACAGTCAGCTAGTGATCATAGCAAAAATTAATGGTCAGATGGCAGGATTCTGTACTTTAGACAAAGGAAAATATATTGATCTGTTTTTCGTTCACAAGGATTTTCAGCAACAGGGAGTGGCCCGGAAAATGTATACTTTTATAGAACAGGAAGCTATCATTCGAAAGGAGAAGACACTGACTGCGGATGTAAGCAAAACGGCGAGATCCTTCTTTGAAAAGATGGATTTTAAAGTAGTCCAGGAGCAAACCGTCCAGGTAAAAGGGATTGGTCTTACCAACTATAAAATGGAAAAAGAACTGAATTAAGAACTGCGGGATGCACGAATTACACTCCGAATATCATCAGCTTAAAATACCGGTTTCAAAAGAATTCGAAAGCGTATTCACGCATTTTTATTACGCGGAAAACAATTCTTCCCATCCTGTTACGAAAACCCTGCTTCCCTCCTACCAGACAATTATGCTGTTCTGTTTTGGAGAGAAAGCTTTTATGACAACTCAGGAGAAAACCACTGTTGAAGTGGATCGGTGTATTGTTTTAGGACCTGTACGTCAAACTTTTGACTATACGCTGCCTGCAGGAACTTCAATTCTTGTTGCTAATTTTAAGGATGATGCTTTTTACCGGTTCTTTGGAAAAGCAATGATTTCCAGCCAGGGAATACATCCTGATGAACTTCTGCAGGACAATTGTTTCACGGAACTCTGGCATCAGATCTCCGTTTTACCTTCTCTCGAAGAAAGAATCAACTATATACTCAACTTTTGCAAGCCTTATCTTCAGGATCAGGATCAAACAATCCGGCTATTAAGTAATTTCGCAGACAACGGACTGAATCCTATTAAAACCATTGCAGAACAGACCCATCAGAGCGAGAGAAATATTCAGCGCAAACAGA
Source organism: Chryseobacterium sp. NFX27 (assembly GCF_049887855.1). Lineage (NCBI taxonomy): Bacteria > Pseudomonadati > Bacteroidota > Flavobacteriia > Flavobacteriales > Weeksellaceae > Chryseobacterium > Chryseobacterium sp. NFX27. Next base: position 29,108 of record NZ_JAGEKK010000001.1, read on the forward strand.
AAGAACAGTTCGGATATTCTTCCAAAGAACTTGCACGATACACCCGTTTTCTGAAAGCCATTATGATCATTGAAAAAGAACTGAAAAGCAGCAAAAAAATTGAATGGTTCAGTATCATTGATGAATGCGGCTATTTTGATCAGAGCCAGCTTATTCACGATTTTAAGCACTTTATTACTATTTCACCATCCCAGTATGTAAAATTCCAGAAAGACATCTGCCGTTCCGGTTCAGAATAATTCTATTTCGTTTTCTTACAATTTTTACAGTTCCCGCTGCTCTACATTTGTCTCAATATTTAAACAATAAAGCAATGAGACATTTAATCATTTACGCACATCCCAATGAAAAAAGCCTGAATAACCTTTTGCTTCAAACCGTTACTGAAAGCCTGGAAAAAGGCAATCACGAAATAGAAATAAGAGACCTGAATACAATAGGATTTAACCCGGTCTTATCGTTGGAAGATATGCAGGGCCAGCGGGCAGGGAAAGTTTCTGATGATGTAAAGACGGAGCAGGATTATATTTCATGGGCCGAGCAGATTACCTTTGTCTATCCGATCTGGTGGACCGGAATGCCGGCTATTATGAAAGGTTATATCGACCGTGTTTTCAGTTACGGTTTTGCTTACCGCTATGACCAGGGTGTACAGAAAGGACTTTTGAAAGGCAAAAAAGCAGTCATCATCAATACTCATGGAAAACCTCATGAAGAATATGAAAGGATGGGAATGGATAAAGCTCTTTCTCTTACCTCAGACAACGGAATCTTTCTGTACAGCGGTTTTGAAATCATTCACCATTTCTTTTTTGACAAAGCAGATAAAGCGTCTCCTGAAGAAGTGGAAATATGGAAAGAGCAGATCCGAAATACCTATTCACAGACGGTTTTTAACCTTTAAAATCTCTTCGGATAGTTTTCTGGAAATTAACTTCACCAATATATTCTTACTCATCAGCCTCGGAAGTTTGGGCGTTAAAAAAAATAAAATTTGATCCTTTAAAAAATCCCACTGTCTGAGTGCGGGTACAATAATAAATTGAAGCTATTACAGCAAATCCACACGAGTTTTGGGAATTTCAGGAGCAAACTTTAATTTTTAGCGAAAGATTCCAGCCTTGAATTTTGGTTCATTTTGTTTGACTACGTCGAATCCTTGATTTCAAGACAAAAGAACTTATAAAAAAACAAGTCATTAAATATGCATTATTTATAACAATTCTTTATTTTGCTTATAAGGAAATTATGGCATAGAATTAGCTTCAGAAGCGATAAGTAAAATTGTTTTGAAACCTTTATTTTAGACCATTAAGATTGATAAACTGTTAAGAACAGTGAGTTTTTTGATAAATCTTAACTGATATGGAACTTTACAGCAGATCTTAATGGTTTAAATATTGGAATAATAACAAAAAGCTTTTACATTTGCATTATCGATGAAACATTTAAACAGCATATTGCGTCTTCCTTTTTTCACTGAGTATTACTCCCCGGCGAACCGTTCGGGAAGACTTTCTATATCTGTGATTTAACAAGAATAATATAACGAATATATAGAGCCCGGACAGCATTGTCCGGGCTTTTTTGCTTTAAAACTAAATACATATGATCAGTACATTACAAGAAAATACAGCCATCATTCTTCCGGAAAACGGATTGGAGCAGAAACTGAAACAGGCTGAAAAGGAAAACAGAAAATTAATAATCAAGCTGGGGTTTGATCCTACTGCTCCGGATCTGCATCTGGGTCATGCTGTTGTGCTTAAAAAGCTGAAACAGTTCCAGGACCTGGGACATCAGATTGTGATTGTGGTGGGAAGCTTTACAGCAAGGATTGGTGATCCGACAGGGAAAAACAAGGCCCGAAAGCCTTTAAGTGCTGAAGATGTTGAGCATAATGCACAGACTTATATCCATCAGCTTTCGAAGATTATTGATGTGGAAAAAACTAAAATTGTCTTTAATTCCGACTGGCTGGATGCTCTTAGTTTCCCTGAAGTGATTCAGCTGATGTCTAAGGTCACTGTTGCCCAGCTGATGCACCGTAATGACTTTAATAAAAGATTTACGGAAAACACTCCGATTGCTATGCATGAGCTCGTTTATCCTATCCTCCAGGGCTTCGATTCTGTAAAAATTGAATGTGACATTGAGATGGGCGGAACAGATCAGCTTTTCAACTGTACGATGGGAAGACAGCTTCAGGAAGTTCATCAGATGTCAGCGCAGGTGGTGATGTGTATGCCTCTTCTGAAGGGTCTTGACGGTAAGGAAAAAATGAGTAAGTCGCTGAACAACATTATCGGACTGACAGATGAACCGAATGAGATGTTTGGAAAAACCATGTCGATTCCGGACAGTCTTATTGATGAATTTATTGACCTTGCTTCTGACTTTTCTGCTGGGGAAAAAATTGATTTGAAATTAAAATTGGGAAACGGTGAAAACCCGATGGATATCAAAAAGATGATTGCTAAAAACATCGTTAGCCAATACCATGATCATTCAGCTGCAGAGTCAGCAGAAGTATTTTTCGGCAATCAGTTTCAGAATAAAAACTTTGAAGAGAAAATTTACGAACCTGTTCCTTTGGCATCGTTCCCACCTCAAGAAAATACAATGAAAGCAGTGGAATTATGCAGCCTGCTTCAAAGCGGACTCAGTAAATCAGCAGTCCGCAGGCTGATTCAAAATGGAGGTATTCAGATCAACAATATCAAAATAATGGATCCCGATCTGGAAATTAAATTGTTAAAGGCAACCAAGATAAAAATAGGGAAAAGAATTTTTTTTGAACTTGTGTAAAATAGCCCGGATGGTTATATGATCCTTTTGATGAAAAGGATCCTGGATAAAAAATGGACGGTTATGAATATGAATTTACAAAAAGTGAGGAAGACATCATCCGGCATATAACGGCAGAACATCAAAATAACCTCATCCTGTTTAAAGAAATTGAAAGGGAATGCGACTTTATAAAGGAGTCTTCGGCTGATGAGAAAGGTCCTTATGCGCAGACCATCTACTATGCCTATGCTTTTTTAAACAGTCCATCGAAATGAAATTAAGAATTGATGCAGAAAAAAATCCAAGAATCGTTATCTTAGATTCCTATTAATTCTTGGCGGATAACAACGATCCGGCTCAAAAATCAGATCTCATCAACAACCTATGAACACGACGATCACCTATAGAAAAGCCTCAGAAAACGATATTGATTATCTTCTTGATCTAAGAACGAAAACCATGAATCCGCACTACGCCGATTCCCATCTTTCAACAGACAGGGAAACAACACTTCAGAGAATTCTTTATCAGTTCGAAAAAGCGAATATCATTCTTTTGAATAATGAGCCTGTAGGATTATTGAAAATCAACAGAGCTGCGGATAAAACAGAAGTTCTCCAGCTTCAGATTGATCCCGGACAACAGGGAAAAGGATTGGGAAAAACTATTCTGAGTGATATTCTGGCAGAAGCTTCGGCAGAAGGAAAAACAGTTTCATTAAGTGTTTTAAAGACCAATAAAGCTCAAAATCTATACAAGAGCTTAGGCTTTAAAATTGTGGATGAGGATAAGCAATCTTTTTTCATGGAATTTCAAGGTGGCTTCGAGAGCTTCAGCCACCTTTAGAGGATACTTACTTCATTAGAGCTGCCTATCATTAATGGCGAAAAGCTCTCCGGCGACAAGATCATTAATGACAAATATTTCTGGGGACTGAGGCTCTCGAAGCCGCCCTACCAATTCAAATTCTTTTAAACACAAAGTCACAAAAGCTTAATATTTAAGTTTTCTAAAAACTGGATTTTTATGATTGATTGGCCAAAGTAACAAAGATGAGCCTTCCACCTTCTTCCGCAGACAAAAGTATTTTCTTTCCATCCGTCAGTTCAACCATAGATCCGGGCGGAATCTCTTTCTGTTCGGTAACATCCTTCATCGAAGTCAGACTCTGATTCACAAATACCCATCTTCCTTCATGAAAAGTGAAGTACCCGACCGGCATTTTATCCTGTTGACTAAGGTTTTCATTTCGGATCACCTTTCTGGAAACATGCCATTTGAATAAATACTGGTTGTTATACACCATCAGCCGATGGTTTTCGGGTTTCCATACCTCGTCATCAAATTTATAATAGAGGTCCAGAACCGGAAGCGTTCCCTTATGCGGAGTACCACAGAAAGGGCACTTCGGGTTGCTGCTGTTATCAAATACATACCATTTTTCTGTACATTCCGGATTGTGGCAGGGTTGGATAAGATCAGCGGTCTTCAGTAATGCAGTTTCCCATTCGTTGGCCATAGGACGTCTGATCGGATCATGAAGTCCGTCTATAAATGCTTTTTTAAACAGTTCGGAAAGATAAGGACCTGCGGCCGTAAAAGGAATTTTTTGAGGATCGCCCCAGAAAGCATCCCATTTCCTGAGATGATCAGCTTTTACCTGATTGGAGGGATCCCGGAAATGCTCTATGAATAAAGCTTTTTCGCCCATAGAAATAATCTCATCTTTTTCAGAATCAAGATCCCATATTTTTCCTCCTCTTAAAGGATGCCTCCGGAAAAGATACATATAGATGAGCACCGCCAATGCATGAAGATCGGTCTTCTGATTGGGCAGATGTCTGCCGGGATCCTGCATGCTCAGATGCTTGGTCTTTAAAACTTCGGGTGCAATAAAATCTGCTGTTCCTATCACTTCCGGCGGGAACAATTTTGGAACTACCAATCCGTCTATATCAATAATGCAGGCGGATTTCGTCACCGGGTCTATCAGGATATTGTTATAGGAAAGATCGGAATGCGCCAGCCCCATCTGATGAAGCTTTTTCACTCCTCTGCTGATATTGATGGTGATCTGAAAATAGCTCAGCCAGTCTCCGAGCTCCGAATGATCGAGCCTCAGCGGATACTGCTGATTCCTGAACATGGGAGCAGTAAACCATTTTCCGACTTTATCTTGGCCCTGGATATTATCTGATCCGATATATCCTTTTGCAAAGAAGAATTTTTTATGGTAAACAGGAACTACAATTCCCGTCAGCTTATTTTTTTCTACAATATCATACGGCCATCTGAATATTTCGTTCAGAAAGTAATCCGCTGAATTTCCGTTCTGGATGTTTCCGAGATAAGTGGAAACAATCCTCATAATACGCTCTTTCTGCCCGGCATCCAGAGGATTCCGGTAAAAAGCCACTACATATTCTCTGTCCGGCGAAAAATAAACATCTTTCACTCCGCCCCGGATAGGGCTTTCATCAACATATTCATAGCGTTTTGCTGCGTCCAGAATAGAAGCAACCTGAATGGTCTTTTTCATGCTTAATAAATTATGGCCAGTGTTCTGTCATCATGATTTCCCCGGCTCCAGAAATCGGTCCATGCCAGAAGCTGCTGATCAATATCTGCATCACTGACAAAGTCTACTTTTGTGCGGTCATCATTATTTCCTGCAAGGTCATTAAAAAATGTTTTCCAGCTTTCTATATCTTCAAGCCGGTTTTCTGTCATGAATTTCGGATCGTAGATACCGTCGGTCATCAGCACGAGGTAGGAAAAATCATTCACACAGGTTATTCCAAATCTTGACACCATATCATCACCAAAGATCTCTTTCATTGTAATAAAACGGGTTCCACCACCAAATTCCCCAACATCCATACGGTTCAGAAGCTTTACTTCAGAAAAATCAGGGTTGATCAGGTTGATCGGGCAGTCTCCCACTCCAAAAGTGAGAATTACATATCCAAAATCAAAGTTTTTAGCCAATGCAAAAATCAGTGTCGTATGGAGATCTTTTATAGAAAAAGAGTTTTCTGTGGCCGTTTTATCCAAAACATTATACACGTTCAGGATTCCTTCATAGAGAGTTCTTATAATATTTCCTCTGGCTTCCGACTGTATTTCTTTTGATGATTCAGAGGTACTGTAAACGATTTCAATATTTTTTTCGATTCGGGTTAAAATCTCTTCTGAATTGAAAAAACTGTGTACTGAAGCTACAGCCAGCCTGGAACCTTCTCTTGCCATTACCGCAGAACCGGCACCGTCAGCAACTGAAACAATGCTCCAGCCTCCAGAAAGTTCGTTCACAGCAAAATCATCATCCCTGAATTTTCCTTCATGGGCATGAGAGCGCCCCCGTTTGGATACGACAGCAATTTTTCTGTTCAAAAAACGGCCTTTATAAGAAGCCTGATCGGGCTTATAGAAAACGGCATTTTGATCAGCGGGAATATTTTTCCACAGATCTTTTGGATCAGCGTTCACAAGTAAATGTACCTTTTTGGTCTCCACACAGTTTTCATCATGGATATGGTAAAATTCAATATCAAGATTATGGAGGCTGTTTACAGCGGGAATTCCCGATATTGTATTATTCTCAAAGGTAAGCCCTGTCTCCCGAAGATTGGCAATGTTCTTAATTCTGATATTCGGAAAGCCGTCCAGTTCAAAACGGTATTCATAAAACTGTTTTGAACTGGCATTTGTAAGCACCAGATGAACTTCTTTAAATTCTTCTTTTTCCCTGTAAATTGCCGTGTTTTTCATGGTATTTTCCTTTGGCTCCGAATAGGTTTTATCCTAATGTTCTGTTGATATCAAATCCTTCACTGGAAAATCCGTAATAATCCGAAGTTCCGCACCAGGGACATTTGTTATATCCTTCCCCCTTCAGACAGTGAATACCACCGCAAGAACAGGTTGCTAATGCAACAGGATTGGCACAATGAGGGCATGATGTTCCTCCCTGAAGTTCTTCAATAGAAATTTTAAGATTATTTCTCTGGGATGATGAAAGTCTCAAATATGCTTTTTCATCAATTTTATAGGCTCCATCCAGTCTGTAATATCTTGTAGACATTCCCGGTATGCTGGATTCGGCGAATGTTTTTTTAAACTTCATCAAATACAGCTTTTCCGTTTCGGAGCATTTACCGTTTAGGACAACAAAATTATTGTCCGGGAATTTCTGTTCCAGTTCAGGATCTACTTTTTCCAGAATAACAGAATCGATCTTGGAAAGATTAATTCCTTCTTTATTGGCTTCGGTAACACTTTGACTGGTCGTTTTAATGGAATCTGTGACCCATTTAAAAAATTCTTTATAGGAATTTTCATCTGAATTATTGAACAGTAAAACATGGTCTGATAAAGTTCCGAGCAATTTGTAGTTCGTATTTTCACCGATAGATACAGCTATGGTATTGGATTTTCCATGGTACTTGTTATTCCATCTTTCAATAGCTTTTGTAGCGTCATCGGTAGGAACTCCGTCCGTAAAAAGAAAAACAATAGGTTTCCAGTCGCCTTTTCTTTCGTAAGTGGTTTTCACAATATCCCTGTCTATGCAGTCCATCACTTTGATCAAACCCTGAGACAGCGATGTTCCGCTTCCAATCGGGATCTTTGGCGGATAAAAACTGATGATATCCTGAAGAGGAGTAATGACTTCTGCCTCTCCTGCAAAACCTATGATGGAAATATAGACCGTTTCCAGCGAATACGGATCTTTTTTTAATTCTCTGACGATATTGGCAATACCTTCCTGTACCTGCTCAATAGGCTCTCCAACCATAGATTCGGAGACATCGACTAAAAAATAAATAGGCAGTCTTCTCATGATTTCTAAAGACAAGTAATTTATATTATAATATTTAGCTCGGAAGGCGGCGGGGGCAGCGGTGTATTTTCTCCCGTTCCCTGTGACTTTCCTCCCATTGTGATGGAAGAGCTTACCCATCTGAAAAATGAGGAAAGCGTGATTGCATCGGTAGTATCCAGTTTTACCACGTGATCTGTAAGCTCCTTCAGAAACTGTTCATCTGCTTTCGGACCTGCAGCGCATCCTACAATAGCTCCAAATTCCAAATCTCTTATCACGGGGATCATCTGTCTGTATTTCTGAATATCGGAAGGCTTTCCGTCAGTAAATATAAACAGCAGCGGCCGCCAGTCTTCTTTTTCATCTGAAGATCCTTTGATCAGTTCTTTTTTCACCAGTTCCGAGACCATCTCCAATGCCGAACCGGTATGGGTAGGTCCGCTGTCCGGACAGGTGATCTCCATAGGGTAAAAACTGGCCAGATCGGTCAGAGGAATGATATTCTTAACCTCACGGTCAAAAGTGATCACACTAAGATGAAGACTGTCCATCGCCTGCGGATCTGCACGGAGCATGCTTATGAGCCCGTTAAACCCATTATTGAGTGCCTGGATAGGTTCTCCATTCATAGAACCGGAAGTGTCCAGTAAAAAATATGCTAATAATCTCCTGCTCATGGTAAGACAATATTAATTCTGAAGCCGGCAGCGGAAGTTGAAAGCTTCCCTGCCGGCTGTAAGTTTGATAAAAATTCAGGTTTAGTTGCTGTAGGCATACTGTTTCAGGATCTCAATAAAATTATCGGTCTGATGTGGCTCCCCAATGGCGCGGAACTTCCAGTCGCCATTGTGACGGTAAGCTTCGGCAAAAACCATCGCACATTTACCGTTCATACTTGCATCTCCTGAAAGGCTGTATTTTGTAATTTCTTTACCTTTGGCGTCTACCGCTCTGATAAAGGCATTCTCGATCATTCCGAAATGCTGGTTATTCTGTTTTCCCTGATAAATGGTCACCAGGAATAATATTTTCTGATAGCTTTCATCCAGCTGGTCAAGTTTAACGATAATCTGCTCATCATCTCCATCTCCGGCACCGGTTCTGTTATCTCCTGTCAGCCAGATATTTCCGCTCGGATGCTGCATGGAATTAAAAAAAATAACATCACCCTGATACAATGCGATCTGCCTTCCTTCATTAGTCTGCACCGTTTTCCCCAGATTGGCTACTTTGCCGTTTCCGTCTAAAAGAAAAGCAACGGCATCAAGATCATATTCTGCTTCTTTACTGAACAGTTTCCCAAAGAAACCGCCCTGCTTCCTTACGTCCCATCCTAAACCGATCGTTACTTTTGAAAGGTCGTAAACACTTTCTCCACGGTCATTTTTTCTTAAATCAATCGTCTGACCTTTCTGTAAATTAATTGCCATAGTTATCGTTTTTTGTGTATTTGAAAATATAATTATTTGATGATCTGTCCTTTGTAGTATTTCTCAAGGAAAAACGCCAGATCTGCTCTGTAGCCGATTCCTGATGCTTCAAATTTCCAGCTTCCGTTTCTTTTGTATAATCTTCCGAATTCTACTCCTGTTTCGATAGAGAAATCTTCATCCAGCTCATATTTTGCGATCTCCTGGCCGTTACTGTTATCCACAATTCTGATGTATGAATTTCTTACCTGACCGAAGTTCTGCTTTCTTCTTTCAAAGTCTTCAATGGTTACTACGAAAAGAATTTCTTCAGCTCGGGGATCTACTTTTTCAAGATCTACGATAATTGCCTCATCATCGTCGCCGTCACTGTTTTTACCACTTGGATCGTCTCCTGTATGAGTCAGTGCTCCGTCTGGGGACTGAAGGTTATTATAGAAAACAAAACATTCCTCATTTATTAATTTTCTGTCAGAATCAATCATGATGGCAGAGGCATCCAGATCGAAGTCGAAACCGGTTCCTTCATTTGGGTCCCAGCCCAGTCCTATCGTCATTTTTGTAAGCCCAATCTCGATCTTTTGTCCTTTCTGTAAATTAATTGCCATAGTGTTTTAGATTATTAATTATTTTTTGTTTAAGATAAATGTGATTTGTGGATTGACCAAATTTATTGATAAAAAAATAAATGACAGATGGTAATGCTTCATTTTAATAGGGTTTTAACATAAAAAAAGTCCAATTATAAAATTGGACCTGTATTATTAAAAATATTATTGAACTTAATTCTTAAATTCTTTATCAGAAACTGCTTTTTCTCTTGCTTTAGCCAGCATAGGAATAGAAATAAGCCCCATAACCAGCATAATCGTAATCTGTAACGGAAGAGAAATAAATGAATACGTCAGTCCCATTTCACCTCCTAGTTCAGCACTTTTCCCCATGGAGATAAATAATGCCATAAATCCGTACTTCATCGCCAGATTAAATGCACCAATCCCGCCACTGGCAGGAACGATCATGCCCAAAGTACCGACAACGATAATGAAAAAGCCGTCAGCAATAGTAAAACCGGAGGTTTCAGGAAGCGCAAAACACACGAGGTAAGCGGCAAAGTAATAGCAAACCCATATTCCTATAGTATAAAGGATGAATTTTCCTTTTTCTTTTAATTTAAATATTGTCGCCAGCCCTTCGAAAATTCCGTTAATAAAATTCACAATCTTTCCAAGGAAGGGGACATTGGCCAATTTTTTCTTAAATACAAAAAATGCAATTGTTCCTACAGCCAGGACTGAAATAACAAGTAATATCTTATTAGGATTAATATTAACACCTGAATTTTCATAGAAAGACAGGATGGCTTCATATTTAAACAACAGTGTCAGCCCCAGAAATCCCAGCATACAGATAAGATCTACCACTCTTTCCAGGATAATTGTTCCGAAAGATTTGTCAACAGGAACTTTTTCCACACCATATAAAGCTGTAGCTCTTGCCACCTCGCCACTTCTTGGAATGGTAAGATTCATCAGATATCCGAAAGATATGGACCAGAGTGAATTTGAGTTTGATATTTTATGTCCCATGGGCTCCAGCATCAGATTCCAGCGTATAGCTCTGAACCAGTAAGCCAGAATACCAAATACAGAGGCCAACAGAACCCACAGATAGTTAGCCTTCGCCAATGATGCTTTGATCACTTTAAAATCAAGACCTTTTAAGGCAAGCCATAAAAAAAAGCCTGCAAAAGCAAGCGATATTACTATTGTTAGTATTGATTTTAAGGGATTCTTTGATTTTTTCTCCATGGATCAGGTTAGAAGATTTGTTTTTTCATCCGGGAAAACGATTTTCGGCTGGAATGCTTTTGCTTCTTCGGGGGTCATCTGCGCATAGGCAATGATGATAATGATATCATCTCGCTGTACTTTTCTTGCAGCAGGTCCGTTTAAACATACTTCTCCGGATTTTCTTTTCCCTTTGATAACATAGGTATCAAAACGTTCTCCATTATTCACGTTGACGATATAGACTCTTTCTCCCACTACCAGACCGGCAGCTTCTATAAGATCTTCGTCGATCGTTATACTCCCAATATAATTAAGGTCTGAGGCCGTAACCCGTACCCTGTGGATCTTAGACTTGAAAACTTCTATTAACATTCTGCAAATTTATTAATAAAAATTAATAAATCGGGCTTTTGAAATTATTTTAAAACTCCTATAAACCCGACCATTTAATTTTGTATTACACAAGCATTCAGACCATTATTTATAAAATCAGCAAACATATCGGCAAAAATATTAATACTTTACACGAAATTTAGGATTTAATAAATACAGAAAATAATATTAATTTTTTGCTAAAGTCAATACTCATAAGCATTTGGCATGATTTTAGTGAGCGGTAACGTAGATTTTACGTGAAAAGTGAAATTATCATATTTTAACTGTTTTCATCAAAAAGCAAAAAAATTTTATAACTTTTAATAAAATAATTGCACAATTAGAAAATAGTATTATATTTGCTATAATTACGAACTAACTTAATATTAAAAATTATGAACAAGTCTGAATTAATCGACGCAATCGCAAAAGATGCAGGAATCACTAAAGTTGCAGCAAAAGCTGCTCTAGAATCATTCATTGGTAATGTAACTACTACCCTAAAGAAAAAAGACGGAAAAGTTTCTTTAGTAGGATTCGGTACTTTCTCAGTAGCTGAGAGAGCTGCCAGACAAGGGATCAACCCTGCAACTAAAAAACCGATTAAAATTGCTGCTAAAAAAGTTGCTAAATTCAAAGCTGGAGCTGATTTATCCAATGCAGTTTCTGGTGTAAAGAAAAAATAATCATTCAGATTAAAAAATTCAAAGGCCGTTTCCTAAGGAAATGGCTTTTTTTTTTGGAATACAGATGGCTTCGGAGTTTTCCAGCCGGACTGAGATATTACAGCAAAAACCAGGTAATTCTGGTTCTTTTAAGTTTTGGCTAAAGCCGTGTCAATGCTTATAAATAAAGCGGGCTAAAGCCCGCTCCTATTGAATTTTAAATGACATTTTTACATCTTGAAAGTTTAGATTCAATCAAATTTTGCATCGCTGCGAATATGAAATCCCTCAACGCTCCGATATTCCTATAGCAAAACTGGCTTCTAACTTCTAACTTCTAGCTTCTAAATCACGGTGCCAGTCGGGAAATTTTCCAGTCCAGATCTTCCAGCTGATAAATAATTCTGTCATGAAGGCGGTTGGGTCTTCCCTGCCAGAATTCAATTTCATAGGGTTTTGCAATATATCCGCCCCAGTTGGAAGGTCTCGGGACCTCACCGGTTTCATATTCTTTTTCCAGTTCTTTTAATTTCTCTTCCAGAAATTCTCTGTTCGGGATGGTCTGACTTTGGGGTGAAACGACAGCTCCAAGCTGACTTCCTTTCGGTCTTGAATGAAAATAGCCGTCACTTAGATTTTCTGCAATTCTTTCAAGGTCTGCTTTAATGATGATCTGCCTTTCAAGATTCGGCCAGAAGAAACTAAGACAGGCCTTATGGCTGTTTTCTATGGCTTTTCCTTTTCTGCTTCCATAATTGGTATAGAAAATAAATCCTTCATAAGTATACTGCTTTAGCAGCACCATTCTGGTCCTCGGACAACCGTCTTCTTCTACCGTAGAAACAGCCATGGCATTGGCTTCTGAGACTGCCGGGCTATTACTCGCTTCGAGAAACCAGTCTCTGAACTGTTCAATGGGATTTTGTTTTATCTCACTTTCAATAAGTTGGGATTTCTCATACACTTTTCTCTTATCGTGCAGGTTTTCCATAAATATTTTTTATTAAATTTGAGTATGAATTACTCATACAAAGGTAAAATATTAATTTCCACACCTGACATTTCCGGCGATATTTTTTCGAGATCGGTAGTGTTGATCGTTGAGCATAACGAAAGCGGGGCATTTGGTTTGATATTGAACAAAAAAAACAGCCAGATGAGTAGTAAGTTCAAAAACTTTTTTGATTTCAAAATAGAGGTCTATGACGGCGGGCCTGTGGAAAATGACAAGGTCTTTTTTATCGTTAAAGAAAAGAAGGTGACTGAGGTCTATTCTGAGATCAGCAAGGACTTTTATATTACGGAAGACATTGAAAGTATCATCAGTGCTGTTCTTAATAAAGAATTAAGCATTAATGATGTGAAAATCTTCTCCGGATATTCCGGATGGTCTGCTGAACAGCTGGATGATGAGATAAAAAGGAAGATGTGGACTGTGGTGGACATTTATAATTTAGACTATACACTTCCTAATGATCAGACTCTTTGGAAGTCGATTATGCAGAACCTCGGCGGGGAATATCTGCTATGGGCCAACGCGCCTGAAGACATTTCTCTTAACTAGCTGATTTTACGTAAAATACACTTTAAAAACATTAACAAATTTTAAGATTATGTTAACCAATTTTAAAGAAAGAATTCCCGTTATTTGAAAAACCAAAATCACGGACATGAAAGGAATCAAATTACTTGCTTTATCAGTCTTTTCTGCTTCATTTTTATCATTTACTCCTATCAATAAAAAATATATTGTTATAGATGCCGGACATGGCGGAAATGATATGGGATCGGTTTTCGATCAATTCTCTGAAAAAGAGATTACAATAAATATTGCCAAAGAAATTCAGAAACTGAATGAAAATCAGGATCAGTATGAAGTAGTATTAACGAGGGATTCTGATGCGTCCCCAACTCTTCAGGAAAGAACAGCTATCATCAACAAGCTGAATCCCGAAATGGTTATTTCTCTTCATATGAACAGCAGTCCTCACCAAGAGACTCCAAAACAGGGAACTGAAGTATATATTCAGAATACTGACGGTTCAAAAAAACTTGCTGAAAAAATTTCCAAGAAATTTAATGTCGCTAAAATCGAGGAACGTAATCTCCACATGCTGAGAGAAACAAAAGCTCCTGCTGTACTGGTAGAACTTGGCTTTATCAATAATACCAAAGACAGGGAATATGTTACCAGCGAAAATGGACAGAAAGAAATCGCTCAAAAATTCACAGAGATCATTCGTGAATACTAAATAAGAAACAATTTCTGATTTATTTCAGAATAAAACCCGGTAAAGGACTTGGGTACTTTGTTGTTTACCGGGTTTGTCAATTTTAAAAACTATTCTTCCAGCTTTCCACCATTTCTATAAAACGGGAGCTTTCAAAAGTCTTATTTCTTATTTTACCTACACAAAATATGCCTTTCTCATCAGAGATCATTAAAATCTCTTCGGCCTTTTGCGATTCAAAAGCTATTATCTCATGCTCCTGAATGTCTGCAAGGTTATTTTTATGCAAGAAAGTCACAAAATTTTCCATCAAAGGAGAGATGTATGCCCCTTCGGACTGCTTGGGAACTTTGATCACATTTCCTTCTAAAAACAACAGGTTTCCGGACGTGGTACGCGCAATCCTCTTGTTCGGATTAAGCAGGATCACATCATCCAGGTCATTTTCTTCTGCATAAATTCCTCCGTAAATATTTTCCGGACAGTGAACCCTGATATTGCTTAACAAATTATTGTTTACATTGATTTCCTTAGTAAGATCCATTTCCAGGGGTCTCTGATGAACCGTAAGTATATCATCCGATTCCGTGACTTCATAAAAATAGGATACGGAAGATTTTGAAACGGTTACCGCATCATTGTTTCTGAAAACCTGGAAATTGATAATTCCGTTTTTTATTCCTTTGCCATCGATAACATCTTTATGAAAAAGAGTCTGAAAAAATTCCAGGGTATAGGTAAGCGGAATATTCATTCTCATTTTCCTCATGGAGGCCATTAGGAAGAAATAGCATTCTTCATCCATAAGCAATCCTCCGTTTCTCACGAAGAAAGAAACCTTCACCGCGTCGCCTAAAAGGAACGCTCTGTTCTTTACATTTAATCCGTCTGATGTAAAATATTGATTTTCCAATTTTTGATGTGATTTATTTATAAAAAAATAATGAACGATAAATCGTTCATCAGTTTTACCATTTAATAGTGTACGGCTTATGCTGCACCTAATTTTATTCTAAGGTTTTCTATAAGGTTTTCCCAATACAATGCATTTTCTTCTTCATCACCTTCCTCACAGAAATCTGTAATATTTAAAGCCAGATCTTCTGTAATATCATCTATCGTGATAGTCATTTCAAAGAAATTTTTAGTCCCTTCATCTTCTTCCCATCTGAAACGAACAAAACCTTCAGGCTTATATCTAATCAAAGTGGCCTTTTCAGCAGGTCCTCCTCCCCAGCTAAAAAAGAAATCATCGCCTTTCTCTGTTACCTCATCCGCAAACCATTCAGATAACCCCTCTGCCGTTGCCAGATATTCGTATAAAATCTCTGATAAACAATGCATTGGAAATTCGTAATGGACTTTATGTTTCGCCATATAATCTTTGTTTTTATCGTCCCGCAATATATAAATTAATTTTTTTATTACACTAAAAAGCAATTATTTTTTTAAAGAATCTTCATGATATTTATCACAGCTTTTAAATCTTTTCTGAATATAATTTTCAACTCAAAAAACTGCAATGCAATACATAAAAATCTCTCCGAATTGGAGAGATTTATCGTCTATTTTTCATTTAAGACATCCAGAATAATCTGACATCCCTGTCTGATTTCGTCCATTGAAATGGTAAGTGGCGGCGAGATTCTCATATACTCATTTCTGTAGAGCTGCCAGAACACAATAAGACCCTTTTCCATGCATTTCTTAGCCGCTTCAAGGGTATATTCCGGTGTTCCGAGATTTACAGCCAGCATCAGGCCTTTTCCATTGATATTTTTAATCTTTGGATGTACAAGAAGTTCCCTGAACAATTTTTCTTTTTCAGCGGTTTCGTCCATCAGGCCACTTTCCAAAACTTCCTTCAGGGTAGCATAGCTGGCTGCTGCAATCAGAGGATTCCCTCCAAAGGTTGTAATATGCCCCAGCTTTGGTGAATGTGACAGTGTTTCCATAATCTTCCTGGAGCTCATAAAAGCACCTACCGGAACTCCTCCCCCCATTCCCTTACCCATTACCAGGATATCGGGAACGATTCCGAAATGCTCAAAAGAGAATAGCTTGCCGGTTCTTCCGAAACCGGGCTGGATTTCGTCAAGAATAAGGAGCGCTCCTACCTCTTCACATCTTTTTTTAAGTTTGATCAGGTAATTGTCTTCAGGTACCAGGAATCCTGCGGCTCCCTGAATGGTTTCCAGGATCACACAGGCCGTTTTCTCTGTAATTTTATCAAAATCATTTTCATTATTGAATTCTATAAAGCTGACCATGGGCAGCAATGGGCGGAACTCTCTTTTATGGGTTTCGTTTCCGGATATACTCAGTGCACCGTGGGTGTTCCCGTGATATGAATTTTTAAAGGAAACAATCTCTTCTCTTCCTGTATAACGTTTGGCCAGTTTAAGGCTTCCGTCGATAGCTTCTGCCCCACTGTTGACCAGATAGGTGATTTCCAGAGGATCGGGGGTAGCTTCTGCCAGAAGTTTACATAGTGCTACAGGCTTCTCCTGTGCATATTCTCCATACACCATTACATGCAGGTATTTGTCTGCCTGCTCTTTGATAGCCTCCACCACTTTAGGATGTGAATGCCCTAAAGTATTGGCAGAAACCCCTGCCACGAAATCCAGATATTTTTTTCCATCTGTTCCGTAGATATAGCTTCCTTCTGCTTTTTCAACTTCAAAACCTGCTGCAAATTTTGTGGTCTGTGCCTGATATATAAAAAAGTCTTTATGCATTTCCATGTCGCGAAAATTTTCAGCAAAGCTAAAAAAGATTCATCACATGCAGAAATTATCCGCTCTAATAAAAAAACACTACCCTTAAGACCTTAAGAGTAGTGTTCTTTATTTAAAAGCATGTCCTGTTATTACAATACCTTTTCTATTGTGACATAACTGTTATTCGTAACGGTATAGGAAGTGGTTCCTCCAACCTCGGAAACAGCTTCTAAGGTAATATACTGTCCCTGTATTGCATACACGGAAAAATCCAGGTTAATCTTTCTATTGGTCCCGTCAAAATTTACAGTATTTTCCAGCAGCTGAAATCTCTGTGCATCATTCACATACATACCGGCACCCAATCTGCTACTGAAGGAGCCTGCCGGTCCTGTAAAAGTAATATTTAAATTAATCCTGTATAAACCTGTCTGGCGGATGTATAACCTGTTAAGATTGGCACCCGTCGTTGGAACATTGGTTTTAAGCTTTAAAGGATCAGCCAGGTAATTAACCTTATCTATTGTAGGGTTGATCGGAAGAAATACAGATCCTGATGTGGTAGAAACCGAATTGAGCTGAAATCTGGAAGTATTATCCGATTCCACTTCAAAGGCTTTACTCCATACCAATCCGTTAAAGACCATAGCCTGTCCTGTACTTTTAACGAATAGAAGCATTCCTTTTAATTCTTCTATAGCTGTTACGGGTGCACTTGCTCCTGTAAAAGGCAGTAAGGCCTCTGTATCAACAGCCGGAAGGCCAAAACCTTTTACGCCTGCAGCTTCACTTGTATTGGTAATGTATAACATAACCTGATCATTTCCGCTGGCATTGGAATCCGGATTGGGAATATTAGTAAAATTAACCTGTGCGCTGTATATATTGACCATCAATATCAGACAGCAGAAGATATGTTTTTTCATGATTAGTAAGCTTTAATTAAACGTGCTGCAAGATATGAACTGGACGAATTTGTGTCTGTTCCGTAAGCTGCCAAGGCGCCTCCGGAAATAGCAGTGGAACTGATTGCAGGAACTACTCTAAGCTCGGCTCCTGCCGGAAGAGAAATGGTCTGTGCAAAACTTGATGTTTTATTACCCTGCGTATCCACGATAAAAATAATAGAATAATTGGTTTTCGAAACTACAGTTTCCCAATCTGAAGCTGGTGTATATTTAACCTGCAGTGTAAGTTTAAATTCTGTAATTCCTGCTACTGCTCCAAAACTTCCTCCTGTAAAAGCAAGAGCAACTCCTACATCATACATTCCTGCTGCTTTAACTGTTACGCTGCTTGCGTTTTTAAGAAGTAAATTATCAACAAGAACCTGGCTCCTGTTATCGGGAGCAAGATAAGCCGGAGCTCCTCCCGCGAAACAGAATCCTATTCCAAATGAAATACATGGAATGGTTATTCCCTGAGATACTCCAAGTCTTGATGCTCTGGGTTGATAGATACCCTGAATCTGTCTTGAAGGGTTCCAGGCGTAGCCGTCATATTTGTAATACTGTTCATCATTCTTGTTATAAATAAGGCTCCCTACAAGATTTGGATAGTCATCAAAAACATCCGGTGCGGAAGCATTATATATTGGGAAGGAGGTATAAATGTTTGAATAAGGAAGTATCACTCCTCTGATACCATCCTCAACTTTCAGTATATTTTGGCTGCTAACAGTACTGCTGCCGATAGTAACCTGTGCCATTAATGCATAATGAAAAATGAGCACCATAAGTAATGTAATCTTTTTCATCTTATTGCATATTTATTTTTTCAACAATGATCTCTGAAACAGCATTTCCGGTTTTTGACATCGCAAAAAACATATTATTTCCCCCTAATGCTCCTGAGCAGACTCCTGTACCAATATCCTGAGTTCCTCCCATATTGAGCCTGAGTTTGTCACCGGCATTGAAAACACCTACATAAGTAAATGCCAGAGCCTGTCCTACATCAATAGAACCGGGAAGAAGAGTGCTGACAGAAAGAGCTCCTGCCGTAGATGCACTGGTTGTATTATTAATGGGTCTCCAGGTGGCATCTGATGCTGTACTGAGCTCAAGATCCAGTCTTGATCTGAGATTAATAATAACGCCAAGACAGAGCGGTGTACTGATATCTAATGCCCCACTCTTGAAAGAAACCTTGTAAAGCCCTTTTGTGTTGATATTAACTACGTTGCTGGTAGCAGCAGCCAATGAAACATCTGTTGAAATTTCATTAAAACTTGGTGAAGCCGTCGTAAAGTTGATATTAGCAGCTGTGCAGGTCCTAACTGTAAAGCCACATGCCAGTCCGCAGGTTCCACAACTTGTAGTAACAGTACCTGTCCGTATAAAGCGTGCCATCTTGTTATTCTTCATCGTGGTCACAATAGGATCCGATATTTTCCAGACTGTACCGTCATTCTGTACGATACTTCCGGTTTCCCTATTGAAAATAACAGAACCCTGAGTTCCATTCCCGGTTGTTCCGGTTGCAGAGACAGGAAGTAATACAGCAGTATTGGAACGGGGCATCCGGGCTGCATTGTTATCCTGTTTTACATGCAGAAGTGATCTTGTGTCGGGTTGAAAACTTGGCGCTTTCGAAATCCCAACCTGTGCACTAACCCTTAAAAAGCAAAAAATAAGGGTCAAGAGGAAATAGTTGATTTTCATTTTCTAAATTTTTTATCATTCTTGGTGTATTAAATTTATAAAATATTACAACTCAAATGATCTCAATCATAAAAAAAATAATATCAAATCAGTAATAAAGAATAAAAACATAGGTTTAATGCAATATACGGATATAAATAATTTATTACAAAATTGAAAAAGATCAATTATTTTATGTGATTAAGGGTATATTTTCGCTTTTTAGTCATGAAAAAAATCACCATTTCTAATTGGAAATGGTGATTTTTTATTCTTCGTTGAAAATATTCTGCTTATTTCCGTACCCGTTTAGGCTTTTTGGCTTCTTCTTTAGCTCTTTCTTTATCTACAGCTTCCTGAGCCTGGTTAAAGAGTTCGTTATCTGCAGAATATTTTATTTCTTCATAATTAGGACTGTCTACAAGGATATCCTGCCATTTCCTGATCCGGTCTTTGGTATTCCAGTTGAAATCCGAGAACTTTCTTTTTTCCGGCTCTATTTTACTCATAGGATAGGTATCTGAGTTGGCACCTATACTGCATGATATGATCTGTAAGGTTCTTTCTTCAAATAAGGCTCCGATGATCCCGCAGGTAGAAAGGGTAATTCCTATTCTCTGAGGCTGTTTTGTTTCCTGATCTACATCGTCTACATAAACAATTGACTGCGCATTTCCAACTACTCTGGCTTCTTTAATGTCATTATTTTCATAGTAAACGGTCATGAATTTACCTTTTACCTGATTAAATTCATCTTTAAGATTTAATGAATCTACTTTGCTGATCGCGAAAGCATTTCCAATTACCTTAAGGGAGTCTATATTTTCAGTTTTGGTATTGAAATAAGCTTCAACTTTGTCTCCGGTTACCTGTTTTTCACCACTCCAAAGAATGGGATTGGTATACATATGCATGATACCGTCTGTTTCGTTGAAAGCAATAGAATCTGCTCTTCCCTGGGCATTTGATTTGAAAATACGTGCTTTTTTGTAAGCTCTTAAAAAGCTTTTCTTTAGCGTAATATCTGCTGAATTGGGTCTCTGGTAAGAAAGTATTTTTTCTGCGGCAAAGTAAATAGAGTCTTTTTCCATAATTTTAACGGCATAAGGGCCGTTGGTCATCATAGCAGAATCTTTTTTCTGGAAAACCTCTCCATAACCGCCTTTGAGATACCTTCTTTCTATAGGATCATCGAGTGTAACGTTTCCGGTCGCTTTGCCGAATCCGGTGATATTGTTAAAATACATATCATCCCCGGTAAGGATCTTATCGTTATAAAAGATCTTGGAATTTTTATTAAGGAAAGCTTCCTTGGTTTCCATTTTATAAGTTCCTCTTTCGGTGTAGATCCTGTTTTTAGGGTTGGCGCGGTTGGTAATTGTCGTAGGCCCGAAAAACTCAGCAACCTTTGTATTTTGGTTCTGTTTGATATTGGGACCTTCTATGATATAATCCGGACTGTCGATTTTAACGTTTCCAACAAAATCGATCATTTTGGTGTCCAGAAAATACGTTGCAGATTTGGTATACATTACATTCTGCGCATCGGAAATCGTTCCTCCGGTATTGAAGTATGCCTGATTGGCAAGCCTGTCATAATACAGGATGTCTGTCTTTATCGTTTGCTTCGGATCGGTAAGAACAACATCTTTTTTGGCAACTCCTTTCTGGGTCACTCCATTATACTCCATTTCATGGGCAGTAATCACGGAGCCGTCTGCATTTTGAAGTTTTGCGTTGCCGATAGCTTTTACAAGACTCTGGTCGTTGTACAGGATAACTTCATCAGCATACAGAATAGATCCCTGGTGCTCTATCTGAACGTGACCTACCATATACTGGTTTCCTTCGTACTTCGTGTCCTTTTTAAATTCATCGGAATGGATGATTTTCACCTTATCTTCAGGACGTACTACCGGCGAAGTCTTGCCTTTAGTTTGAATATAAGGATCCATCTGCGTGGTTTTATTGTCCTGTGCGGAGCTGAACGCAGAAATAAAAATTAACAGAAAAAGGAGTATTCTCATTGATTAATCATTCTTGGTACCATAGAAATACAGCGAATGCGAATCAATATTTACGCCAAATGCTTCTTCAATTGCTTCTTTTATTCCCTGGATTCTCGGATCACAGAACTCGATAATCTCTTCAATTTCTTTATCGGAGCCTTTTTTGTAGATCACCAAATGGTCATGCTGCTTGTCAAAATAAGACTTCTCGTAAGATGAAGAGGTCAATGTTTTTTCTCCAAACTGATGCTTACGGATTAAACCTGCATCAAGGAAAATTTCAATAGTGTTGTAAATTGTTGCTTTTGAAACATGATATTTCTTCTGCATCATAAGAAGGTACAGATCATCCACATTGAAGTGATGATCCATACTATAAATCTCTTCTAATATCGTATATCGTTCAGGTGTGTTTCTGAAACCCTTTTCTAGCAGGTAGTTTCTTAACACATCCTTGATCAAAGCAATATTTTTTTCTTTTTGTACTGTATCCATCAAAAAAATTATCTACAAATTTATTGATTTTTATTTAAATAGACGGTATGGTTTCTTACCTCCACCTTTAGGAATTATGACGGAAGAAGCCGGATTGCTCGATCTTGTTGTCATAAACCGTAAGTTCTGTAATAGGGGCAGATTCCACTTCCACGTTGTGTGATGACACTCCCCAGGCCTTGAAATCATCGCTTCCAATGTACTTCACAAAGCTATAGATATTGAGGGTAATCTTCTGTTTAACAGTTAAAAGTATATCGTTAATATATGTATTATCAATAATTACATATTTCAGATCCGGCGGAATGTTGTGCGCTCTCAGAGACGGATGACTGCTTCTTGATGGAATGGTTCCTTCTGCCATAAGATCTTTCAGTACCATATTAAAGTAATCATTGATTCTGCGGTCAACTTTAAACCCTAAAAGGAAATTGACTTTGTATACGGTTCCCGGCAGAATTTCATCTACAGTATATTTGAAAGTGTATGGATCTTCCTGGTTAACAATGCTTAATATGAAGTAATGATCCGCTCTTTTAGGTTGTTTCTTAATGATGGAATAGATGATTTTTGATTCTACTTCATCATTTCTTTTGGCTCTGCTTAAGTAAGCAAGGTTGGTGGCATACTTTGGAATGCTTTCATCCAGCTTCATGTCTTTTATGATGGAGACATATTTTTCAATTTTTACATACTGGATAAAGTTGGCTTTGATTAATCTTCCGTTATACCATGCATACATACAGACTGCAATAAATCCTCCAAGTACCATAGTCAGCCATCCTCCATCTACAAATTTAATTACGTTGGCATAGAAGAATCCGGATTCCAGGAACAGATAGACAATCGCAAAACCTATAATGAAGATCTTATTGACTCTTGTACGGCTCAGCCAGAATATCAACAAGATGGTTGTCATCAGCATGGTAATCGTAATCGTAAGACCGTAAGCGGCTTCCATCCGTTCTGATTTCTGGAAAAATATCACCACTACAAAACAGAAAGCCATCAGTCCCCAGTTGATTCTGGGAATGTACATCTGCCCTTTAATTCCCGAAGGGTATTCAATATGCTGGTTGGGCCAGAAAGAGATAGACATTGCTTCTGAGAACATGGTGAATGATCCTGTAATAACAGCCTGACTGGCAATGATGGCAGCAGCTGTGGCTAAGATTACTCCAGGCAGAACTGCCCATTGAGGCATAATTCCAAAGAAAGGGTTTACCCCGTTGAATACCTGGTGATAATTGTCAAGAAGCCATGCTCCCTGTCCTAGATAGTTCAGAATCAGCATCACCTTAACAAAAATCCAGCTTACCCTGATATTTTTTGCTCCGCAATGTCCCAGATCTGAGTATAAAGCCTCAGCCCCAGTGGTACAGAGAAAAACAGCTCCCATGATCACAATAGCACTGGAAGAGTGAGTGATCAGGTTATAGGCATACATGGGGTTAAATGCTCTGATGATCTCAACATGGTCAAAAATGTGGATTGAACCGAAGATTCCCAAAACCAAAAACCATGTCACCATGATCGGTCCGAAGAATTTCCCGATTGAAGCGGTCCCAAACTGCTGTACGACAAAAACCACGAATAAAATAACGATGGTGATGATGACTACAGGTGTTTCAGGATTGTATATTTTAAGCCCTTCAATCGCAGACATCACTGTTAAGGAAGGGGTGATTACACTGTCTGCAACGAGTGTGGAGGCGCCGATAATGGCGACCACGTAGAGCCATTTTTTCTTGAGTTTTTTTACTAATGAATAAAGAGCAAGAATACCTCCTTCCCCTTTATTATCCGCTCTTAAAGCAATGATTACATATTTCAGGGTAGTCTGAAGCGTCAGGGTCCAGATAATACAGGACAATGCCCCTTCAATATATTCATCGAACGGCATACTGGATCCGTCTTTTCTTGCGTTAACAATCGCCTTCATTACGTAAAGGGGCGACGTACCGATATCTCCGAAAACAATCCCGAGAGAAACTATAACGCCTACGAATGAGAGCTTTTTAAGGTCAAAGTGATGACCACCCTCTGTAACTTCTGCCATATCAGCCAATTTATTTTTAAACGCGCAAATTTATACTAATTTTATGACGTCATGAACTATTCTTCATGAATAGAATAAATGAAAAAACTTCCTTTCGGAAGTTTTTCTCTATAATAGTTATTTTACGTACATCGCTTTTTTGATCTCCTCTTTCACTTTTTCAAGCTTAGGGAACCATTCTGCAAATAATGCAGCAGAGTATGGTGCAGGCGCATCAGGAGTGGTAATTCTCTTGATAGGCGCATCCAGATAATCAAATGCTTTTTGCTGTACCATATAGGTAATTTCAGAAGAAATTGAGGCGAACGGCCAGGCTTCTTCCAGGATTACCAGTCTGTTTGTTTTTTTAACAGAAGCTAAAACTGTATCAAAATCAAGAGGACGAACGGTTCTAAGGTCGATCACCTCTACAGAGATTCCTTCTTTAGCCATATCTTCAGCCGCCTGAATAGCCAGCTTCATGATTTTACCGAAAGAAACCAAAGTAACATCTGTACCTTCTCTCTTGATATCTGCTTTACCTATTGGCAGGTAATATTCTTCTTCAGGAATTTCCATTTTGTCACCGTACATCTGTTCAGATTCCATGAAAATAACCGGATCATTATCCTGGATAGCGGTTTTCAACAATCCTTTCGCATCGTAAGGATTTGAAGGAACCACTACTTTAAGTCCCGGAACATTGGCAAACCAGTTTTCAAAAGCCTGAGAGTGTGTAGCTCCCAATTGTCCTGCCGAAGCGGTAGGCCCTCTGAAAACGATAGGACAGTTCCACTGGCCACCACTCATCTGACGGATCTTAGCTGCATTATTAATAATCTGATCAATACCTACCAATGAGAAATTGAACGTCATATACTCTACAATTGGTCTGTTACCATTCATTGCAGCCCCTACAGCAATCCCTGTAAAACCAAGCTCAGCAATGGGTGTATCGATTACTCTTTTAGGACCAAATTCATCCAACATTCCTTTTGAAGCTTTATACGCACCATTGTATTCTGCAACTTCCTCCCCCATTAAAAAGATGGATTCGTCTTTACGCATTTCCTCGCTCATTGCTTGCGCAATTACCTCACGAAAAGTATATTCTGCCATATTTATTTGAAAAATTTAGACTACAAAAATAGTGTTTTTTTATTACTAACATAACAAAAAAGGCATCTCATTGAATGAGATGCCCTAATATTTTTAATCAAAAGGTTTTTCCTCTATCCGGCTGAGGTCTCTATAGTTTTTTCTGAGATCGGACAGGATTTTACCATACGTTCTTTTATAAACGGTATATATAATGAAGAATGCCAGCAGCATAAAAAACAGGAATACTGCATAATTTCCCCATTCCGGAACCATAGTCTCAGGATCGGTATGCACTATTATATGATGTCCTTTATGCCAGCCGTCTTTTATTCCTGCCATAAAATCTCTGGTATAAAGATCAAAATGAATCAGGTTATCCAGGATGATGAGAAAAAAAGAAATTGCTGCATATCCAAAAATCAGCTTCCTCATATTTAGAATATTTTTCATTAATGACAGGGAATCCTGCCCGGTTTTCAATTTCCGGAACAGTAAAACTGCCAGAATAATAAATCCTGAGAACAGAAGCAGTCTGAGATATGGAAATTCTCCGTTGATGTATCCATATACAGACCACACTGCAATTTCTATTACGCCTACCAGAAATAAAGTTTTTGCTACAGAAATGGATTTCTGCTTAATCATTGAATAAATCTCATTTTCGGAATAATTTTTAAAGCCGTCTTCATTTTTATCCCAGTCTTTTTTTAAAAGTTCCAGTTCTTTCATATTATTTTGTGTTTATTTTGGTTTTCAGATTGTTCTTTGCCCTGTTCATTTTCACCCGCGCGTTGCCTTCTGTGATTCCTAGAATTTCACCGATCTCTTTGTATGGCCTGTCGTCAAGATACATCATGATCAAAGCCTTTTCTACATCGGACAGCTCGTGAATGGCTTTATACATTTTTTTCAGTTTATATTCATCATCCTCGTATACTTCATATTCCATTTTCAGAGAGGAAACGTCTATATCGGCATGCTGCAGTACTTTTTTCTGTGGCTTTCTGAAAAGGGTCATTGCCGTATTAAGTGCTACTTTATACATCCAGGTGGAAAATTTAGCTTCACCTTTGAATCCGGGGAAAGATCTCCAAAGCTGGACGGTAATTTCCTGAAAAAGATCTTCATGGTCTTCGGCATTATCTGTATATATTTTGCATATTTTATGAATAAGCCTCTGGTTGGGCTTAAAGAAATCAACAAAAGTTTTCTCCAGTTCTGAGTTCATACCTTATGAGTGGGAAGTTTTTATTTTCGTTACAGAATTTCTTTAAAAAAATAAAAACGGCATCTCATTTCTGAAATGCCGTGTTAAAGTTCTATTTAAACTTGATTAATTCACTTTGTCCCAAACCTGGGTTCTTCCAAATACAGAAACTCCCATATACCCTCTTACATTCAGCTTATCACCGCTTTTTGTAATGGTACATTTGTAAGTTTTACCTGATTTAGGATCCGTAATAGTTCCTCCTGTAAACTCATCTCCTTCTTTTTTAAGACCTCTGATGATTTCCAGTCCTAAGATCGGCTTCCCTTTTCTGTCATCCTTACATGATGTACAGTTTGGATTGGCGGGCTTTATAAGCAGCTGGGAAACTTTTCCATAATACTTCCCATCTGATTTTTTATAGATCTCAACAATAGATTTAGCCTGTTTTGTTTCATCATCTATAGTTTTCCATTTACCTTCAATCTGTGCAAACGATAATACGCCAAACAGGGAAAGCACGAATGTTAATAATAATTTTTTCATATTTCTTATAGTTTTAATTCCGATATACGTTTTTTGTTATCTATCTGTTGCTAAATGTATAAATTAAAATTTAAACAGACAAAAACTTTTATTATACAAAGCATATCATAGGCCAAAGGGTAAAAAGGTTGATGAGACAAGAATCTAGATTTAAGACATCAAACTCTTAAATTTCTGCAAATAATAAAGTTTCGGGATGAGATGCGTGGTTTGAACCAATAACTAGCAACTTAATTCTACAACGCTAAAACTCTCTGACCCCCTCAAACTTATTTAAGCTTCCTGTTAATGACTCTGTCCATATAATCCTGATACCAAGCTTTTGCAGTTTTCATTTCCTTTTCTATTTCAGGGGTCTTTAATTTACCTAATAAGTTGTTGGCAAAGCCAAGGTCATTCTTTTCATATACTCCTGTAATCTCTTTACCGTCGAAACGGTACATATGGTTTCCAATAATGAACTGTTCTGAGCTTCCATCTGAATTAACCACAATAGACGGATATTTTTTATCGCTAACAAGGCTTCTTCCCCAGCTTCTGATCTGCTTATTATAGCCGATAAGGTCTGCCAGTGTAGGATAAATATCTATTTGCTGTGCTGTTTCAGGATTCACGCCTTTAAGATTGTATTCCGGATTGGGTGAATATAATAGTAAAGGAACTGCAAAACGGTTCATTGCTTTTTCATACTCGCCATAAGCGATCTGGTTGGTATGGTCTCCCGTGAAAACGAAGATGGTATTATTGAACCAGGGCTCTTTTTTTGCCGTTTCAAAATATTTTTTAATCGCATAATCCGTGTATTGCATCGGCTCATGCATTTCTATAGTTCCTTTTTTAAACTTTCCTTTGTATTTTTCAGGGATTTTAAACGGATGGTGTGACGAAGCAGTAAATACCGTAGACATAAAGGGCTGTGTCTTTCCTGTATTTTTTGCAAAGTACTGAAGAAATGGCTCATCCCATATGGCCCACATTCCGTCAAAATCTTCATCATGGTTGAATTCGTTTTTCCCAAAATAATGCTTGAAGCCCAATATATTTCCAAATCCGAGGAAGCCCATCGATCCGTTCGGAGCTCCGTGGTAAAAAGAAGTGTCATAGCCCAGATCATTACAAACTGAAACAATAGACTGAATTTTCTGATTGGAATACGGTGAGCTGGTAAAAGCATCGGTAAGGCTTGGAATTCCTGCCAACACACTGCTCATCCCATGAATAGACTGTCTGCCGTTAGCAAACATGTTGGGGAAAATCAAACTGTGGCCTGCAAGACTGTCTATAAAAGGGGTATAAGAAACGTAACCGTTTATGTTTTTGTCTTTATTAAAAGCACCTGAATATTCGCGCCCGAAAGATTCAACAATAAAAATAACAATATTGGGGCGGTTCTGCACTTTCCTGTCATATATTTTATAAGGCTGAACATGGTCAGCAATATATTTTTCGTCTACAAAGTGAACTTCTTTAAAATTATTGGTTCCTAAGGTTCTGAAAAATGAAAATGTACTGTTCAACACTATATTGCCCTGAAGCGGGTTCATCACAAAACGGTTGGCATCCACTAAATTAATAGGTCTTGTGCTGTGTTTAAAATCACCACGGATTCCTCCAACAGCCAAAACAGCTGTACCGCAAAGAACCAGCACAGACCAGATAAAGTACGGAATAAGTTTTACAGG
This sequence comes from Chryseobacterium sp. NFX27, assembly GCF_049887855.1. Classification (NCBI taxonomy): domain Bacteria; kingdom Pseudomonadati; phylum Bacteroidota; class Flavobacteriia; order Flavobacteriales; family Weeksellaceae; genus Chryseobacterium; species Chryseobacterium sp. NFX27. The sequence continues at coordinate 57,660 of NZ_JAGEKK010000001.1, forward strand.
TTTCTGTTCTGTAATTTTCACTTTTTTATAAAGGAAAATCCAAAGTGTCATTAAAATAATGAACCATATGAGAACAAAAGGATGCTGTCCCAGGGAAACCGTGAATACTTTAAAAATGTTGGTTTCATGTTTTGCAACCTCTAATGCTGTAGATGTTAATCTTGCCTGTGAAAATTTATAATAGACAAAATCCCCGAAATTCATGGCGTAGGCAATTCCGTTGGTGATAAAGTACAGCCAGAATAAAATGGTCTGGTATACTTTTTTTGTATTGATGACCACCGGGACCAGACTTAAGAGAATAAATAAAGCGTTGACATATAAAATAGCCGTGGTATCAAAGGCAATTCCATGAAATGCCAGGTTGAAATAATCTGAAACGGAATCCACTTTAATAAGCTCTTTATTGAAATACCAAAACAAAAGCCGGGCAACCTGATAAAAAACGTATGCTAAGAAAATCCGGTAAAAAAGGACCAGAACTTCTTGTTTTCTAAATTCTTTAAAAAATTTCATTCGGCAAATTTACATCAAAAACCTATTAATGTATTTTTTCCTTCATAATATTTCAGGTTAAAATTTGGAAAAACTGTACTTTTGTTGACATGAATTTCATAAAAAATAATCTTGCCAATTTATTGACCCTTGCCAATCTATTTGCAGGCTGCATAGGGGCGATACATCTTATTTTGGGCGATTACCAGACTACGGCCATCTGTATCGTTCTTTCTTCCATTTTTGATTTTTTTGATGGGTTTGTAGCCCGGGCACTAAAATCGAACTCCAATCTGGGACTTCAGCTGGATTCGCTGGCGGATATGGTAAGCTTCGGCCTGATCCCCGGTCTTACGATGTATAAAGCACTGGAACCTTTCGGAAATGAAATAGCAGGTCTGCATCTTCCTTTTGATATCAGCTATATTGGACTTCTGGTGACTGTTTTTTCATGCCTCAGACTGGCTATTTTCAATCTTGATGAAGAGCAGCGTTATTATTTTAAAGGACTGAACACCCCTACCAACACAGTATTGCTGTTTGGGCTGTATTATGCTTTTAGGGAAACAGGAACTTTCGGTTTTTTATTTGAAAATTCTTTGTTTTTAATTTTACTGACCGTTATCACATCATGGCTTCTGATCAGTCCGATTAAGATGATGGCGATGAAATTCAAGTCTAAAAAACTCCAGGACAATTACCCGAAAGTTATTTTACTGGGTGGCGGGATTGCTATTCTGGCCATATTTCAGACCGTTGGCATTCCGATGCTTGTTATTTATTATATAGTAGTATCACTGGTTTTTCAGAAACAGCTGAAGTAGAATTCAGATATCAGACATTAGACTTTGGAACTGCAAATTTAAAGATCAGCTTATTTTCAAATTAACACATTATCAATTATAGACATGAATTTAAAACTCCATAAACCTCTCTGCATTTTTGACCTTGAAACTACAGGAACCAATATCGGAAAAGATAAAATTGTAGAAATCTGCATTTTAAAAGTAAATCCGGATGCATCCAGAGAAAGCAAAACATGGCGTGTAAATCCGGAAATACCTATTCCGAAAGAATGCAGCGAGATCCACGGAATCTATGATGAAGACATAAAGGATGCCCCGACATTCAGAGAAATTGCTCCAAAAATTATGGAAATGCTTTCAGGAAGTGATCTGGGAGGCTTCAATTCGAATCGTTTTGATGTTCCGCTTCTGGCAGAAGAACTGTTAAGAGTTGAAATAGATTTTGACCTCAGCAAATTCAGATTGGTAGATGCGCAGACTATTTTCCACAAGAAAGAACCGAGAAATTTAGGGGCTGCCTATCAGTTTTACTGCGGAAAGGTTTTAGAAAATGCCCATTCTGCGGAAGCTGATGTGATGGCTACTTTTGAAGTGCTGGATGCGCAGGTCGGAAAATATGACGATATTCCTAATGAGATTGCTCCTTTAAGCGAATTTACATTCCACAATAAGAATGCAGATCTTGCCGGATTCATTGGGTATAATGAAAAATCAGAACCCGTTTTTAATTTCGGAAAATATAAAGGACAGGTGGTAAAAGCTGTTTTCCAGAAAGACCTGGGATATTACGGATGGCTTCAGAATGCCGATTTTCCGCTTTATACGAAGAAAGTCTTCACAAAAATTCAATTGTCAGGTAAATTCTAAAAAATGTCAAACCTAGTTCGTTTTAAATTTTACGAAACAGCCCTTGAAGCCAACAGGGATAAGCAGATCCTTGCCGAAAACGGAGTGAATGGCTTCATTGCCAACGAGCAGCTCATCCAGTCTGACTGGTTGCTTTCACAAGCCGTGGGTGGCATTCAGCTTCAGGTTTTTGAAGACGACCTGGAAAAAGCGAAACAAATCCTGCAGGATTATAATGATAACGAAGCGTATTCTTTAGAAGTGGAACATACCATTAAAGATCCGGTATTTGATTTTGTATGCCCGAAATGTGGCTCAAACCATATTTACAGGGACGACAGAGCAACGAGTTTTTTTGGAATATCAATTTTATCGAGCCAGAAGTTTGTATGTTATTATTGTGGGAATGAGTTTACACATTAATAGGATTTAAAAATAATAAAAGATTGCTTCGTTGTGACTGAACGAGTACATAAATATCAATAATTAAAAGACTTATGAAAATCATTTGTATAGGAAGAAACTACAGCGAACATGCAAAAGAATTAGGAAACGAAATTCCTGAAAAACCGGTTATTTTCATGAAGCCCGACACGGCGGTTTTGAAAGGAAATGATTTTTATATTCCTGAATTTTCCAATGATGTACACTATGAGCTGGAAGTTGTGGTAAAGATTTCAAAAGGAGGAAAATACATCCAGAAAGAGGTGGCTCACAAACATTATGAAGAAATCAGCTTAGGAATAGATTTTACGGCAAGAGATCTTCAGAGCGAGCTGAAATCCAAAGGTCTTCCATGGGAGCTTGCCAAAGGTTTTGACGGCTCAGCAGTGGTAGGGAACTTTTTCAAAAAAGAAAATTATGATCTTGAAGAACTGCAGTTCTCATTGTTTCAGAACAAAGAAAAAGTTCAGGATGGCAATACAAAAGATATGATCTTCAGCTTTGACGATATTATCGCTTTTGCTTCCCAGTATTTTACATTGAGAGTAGGTGATCTTATTTTTACCGGAACTCCAAAAGGAGTGGGAAAGGTGAATGAAAATGATATTCTCGAAGCTTATCTGAAAGATGATAAAATTCTTGATATTCGAATATTATAAGTATTTAACATAAAAAACTGGGCAATTTTTCTTATCTTTAAATAACAAAATTAAAGGTCATGATAAATATTGTACTACCCGTAGATTTTGGGGACAAAACAGAACAGCTTGTAGATGGAGCTGTAAAATTTGCAAAACAGTTGAATGGCAGAATTTTTCTGATTCACGTAGCACCTTCAGATATTGGTTTTGCTATCGGTGATATGGGATATCAATATTTTCCTGAAGTAGAAGCCAATGAGATCCGAGAAGAGCTTATACAGCTGAACAAGATCGAACAAAGGATCATTGCTCATGATATAGACTGCGAGCATTTATTAAAGCAGGGCATTGCAAAAGATACCATCCTGGAATACGCCAAGGCAAAAAATGCTGATTATATCGTAATGGGATCACACGGAAGAAGCGGAATCTATGATGTTTTCGTGGGAAGTTTAACGAAAGGTCTTACGAAAGATTCTCATGTTCCGGTACTGGTGCTTCCTATCCACGACTAAAAAAATATATTTTAACCGTTAATAAAAAAACCGATCAGACCAAAGTCCGATCGGTTTTTTACTATATAACCAATTAATTAACCTTCTTTTTTATAGATCTTAGGATCGTAATAAGGGTTCTTACCCTCAGTAGGAGAATAGTAGTCTTTATCTTTGTCACCACCTAGTTTTACTACCAGTACATAGCACCAGTACGTAAACAGTACGCAGCAAACGATAAATAAAATCCAGTTTAGAACATTTCCAAATGCATCAAAAAAACCGAAGGCCCATTTGAAAACTTTACTTAAGAATAACCAGAAAGACGTCATTATTTTCCTTTTTTAAATTAACTTTGTACAAATTTATAAAAAATGTTTAAATTACTTTCAAAAGAAAGCAATATTTTTTCAATTCCTGTTTATATTGGTTTTCTTCTTTTAGTAGTCATAATATTTAACATCCTGAATTTCAATACTTATGAAGCAATTATCGCGGGAATAACTTTTCTGGGGATTGCATTGGGATATTTTTGTTTTCACAGTATTGCTCTTAATTATCAGACGCATCTGCCGTTATTTTTATATACATTTTTTATTTTCGGTCTTTATCCCGGGAATCTGGATATCGGAATTGCCGTTTCACTGCTTACCAATTCTTTTCTGCTCCTGCTTTTAACCAGTGCGGATGAAGATATCAGAAAGAAATCTTATGTTCTGGTAGGCGCCATTGTTGCGCTGAATTTTATTTTTCTTCCTACCACATGGCCTATGGCACTTTTTGTGATCGCTCACGTGATCGCAACTTCTCAAAAAATAAGTTTGAATCTTTTCAGGTTTCTGTTGGGAATTGTATTGATCGTTTTCAGTTACTTTTCTATCATGTTCTTTTTCCGGTTTACGACATGGAATATTGACTATTTCCCTTTTGGAAAAATGCGGCCAATGACAGATTATACTGAACTGCTTCCTTTAATCCCTATTCTCCTGATGCTTATTTATGCCGTATATGACCATTTTAAAAACTATAATAAGAAAAGCCCGATAAGCAGATACAAGTACACATTTTTGCTTGTGTTCTCACTGGCCCAGCTGGTGACGATTATTCTATATATGAATAAAAATTATGAATATTTACTGCTTCTGGCATTTCCATCGAGCATTATCCTGAGCAGGATGATGAGATTTCTGCCAAAATACTGGATGCAGGAGGTAAGCTTATGGCTTATCATTATAAGCTTGATTGCTTTTAAAGCAGGTACATATTTTGATTTATTTTAAAGATTATGATTCAGATAGACGATAAATTGATTTCAGAGGATATTTTTTCCGAAGAATTTGTTTGCAACCTTACGAAATGTAAAGGTGCATGTTGTGTGGAAGGAGATGTAGGTGCTCCGCTAGATAAGGATGAGCTTGAGATTTTAGACAGTATTCTTGATAAAATAAAGCCTTACCTTACACAGGAAGGCATCAAAGCCCTTGAGGAGCAGGGAACATGGACTACAGATCCGGAGGATGGAATGTATGTTACTCCTATGGTAGAAGACCGCGAATGTGCTTATGTTACTTTCGATGAAAGAGGAATTACCAAATGCGGTATTGAAAAAGCGTATGAAGATGGTGCCGTAGACTGGCAGAAGCCGATCTCCTGCCACCTCTATCCGATCCGTGTCACGGAATATTCTACTTTTACTGCCCTGAATTACCACGAATGGAAGGTATGCAGTGACGCCTGCACGCTTGGAAAAGAACTGCAGGTTCCTGTCTACAAGTTCCTGAAAACTCCACTGACCAGAAAATATGGCGAAGAGTTTTATAATGTTTTAAGCGAAGCTGCCGATGAATGGAAAAAAGCATATGGCTCTTAAATAACAAAAAAACCGCAGACTGATCTGCGGTTTTTCTTTATCAATTATTTTAAAATAAAATTACTGTTTAACGACTGTTGCTCCCATTACTGCTGTTTTTGTCTCTTCTTTTTTAGCATTTTCCCATCCGTCTTCCGGCATCAGCGTTGCTGTAATCTTTCCTTTTGTCAGGTATTTTTTGGCAACATCCTGAAGATCTTTCACGGTAAGTGCTTTTACTTTTTCCTGATAGTTAAGAATATCATATTTATCACTTCCGTCCAGCTGATTTTTAGCAAGAGCGTTCAGCCAGAACATATTGTCCTTAAGCTCCGTTTTATTGTCGTTGTACTCTCCTTCTTTGTACTTGTCAAGGTCTTTCTGCTCAGGACCTTTATCAATCAGTTTCTGAAGTTCGGTAACGGCACTTTTCGTAAGCTTTTCTGCATTTTCAGGTCCACAAGGGAAACTGATGCTGAAATTGTAGGCACTGTAAGGAATTTTATTCATACTTCCTCTTGCTCCACCGCCATAGATACCGCTTTCATCTTCTCTAAGTTTTTCAATAACCTTGATAGTTGCTACTTCTCCAAGGGCTGCAAGAGCCAAAGCTTCTTTCTCGTTGTAAGGAGTTTCTCCACTGTAAGAGATCGTCACCAGACTTTTAGGATCTTTCCCTTTTTTGTACACTTTAGCGTGATCTCCGGTTAACTGTCTGTAGCCTGTATCTTTGAATGTTGATGTTTTCCCTGCTGAAGGAAGACCGCCGATATACTGAAGTACCTGCTCTTTAAATACAGCTTCGTCAATATTTCCTACGAAATAGAACTGGAAGTTTCCTGCATTGGCAAATTTCTCTTTATAGATATCGTATGCTTTTTTATAATCTGTATTGGCCCAGTCTTTTTCCATCGGGAACAGTCCGATGAATCTTGGGTTCTTCTGGTTCATGAATTTCGCATGTTCATTGGAGAAGTAAGCCTGAGGATTAGACAGCAAATTGTCCAGCATTGCAGACTGTTTTTCTTTATATGCATTGAATGCGGCAGGGTTGTAATTTAATCCTGTAAAATAAGCGTACGTAAGCTCCATAGCGGTTCCTAGATCTTTCTGGGAAGTTCTTCCTGAAATTCCCTCATAATAAGGTCCAACCATTGGATTGACACTCACCTGCTTTCCTGCAAGGTAATTGGTAAGATCTGCTTTTGACAATCCCCCTACTCCAGCTTCGGATAGTGCTGCAAAAGCAAACTGAGTTTTTATAAAATCAGCATCAGAGATCAGAGAGTTTCCACCTAAGCTTCTTGCTGAAAACACAATTTCATCATCTTTGAAATCAGTTTTTTTGAAGGTCACTTTGGCACCGTTGCTTAATGTCCAGGTTGTTGTTCCCAATTTGGCATCCGTTTCTGTTTTAGCTATTTTTCCTTCTGATTTAAAAGGTTTAACTAAGTTTTTGATGGCTGCTTTTTCCTCGTAAGGCTTAAGGTCTGCCATTTTTACAGATTCAAATGTATTAAGAACCATTGCTTCGGTAGGCATTGTAACATTGTCTTTCTTTGGTCCTGTAATCACGATCACTCTGCTGTCATCCTTTACCATTTTCTTGATCACTTCGTTGGCTTGGGCTAAAGTAACTTTAGGAAGGAAGGTCTTTGTATCTTCATATTCCCAGGCAATTCCCGGCATCGGTTCCTGCTCCAGGAAATTTCTTACATACTCATCTACCAGCATATCACTTTCCGTCTTGTCGCGGTTGTTGTAAGATCTTTCAAGGTTGGACAGCATTTGTGCTTTTGCCCTGTCAAGTTCTGTCTGTGTAAATCCGAATCTCTTCGCCCGTTCCACTTCTTCCAAAAGAACTTTCAGAGCATTTAACTGGTTTCCTTCTTTTACGACTGCGAATCCCTGGAAGGCTTCTTTACTTCTTGCATAAGTTCCTCCGTGATACACTGATCCGAAAGTAAAAGGCGGATTATTGGAGTTAATCAGTTCTTTTAATCTATTGTTCAGCATTGCGGTGGAAAGTCCTTCTACAATGCTTTGATTATACTGCTCAACCGTCACATCCGGCTGATAAGCCTCAGCATCTTTCATAATAAACTGAACCATTGAGTTGGTAGCATCCGGATCGGTCTCTATGGCAACTAATGTTTCTTTATGGTTAGGCAGATCAAATACTTTTCTCTCCCTTGGTTTGGAAGGGTTTTTATATTTGCCGAAATTGTCTTTGATCTTTTTTTCAACTTCATCTATATTGATATCTCCTACAACTACAATCGCCATCAGATCCGGTCTGTACCAATCCTGGTGAAATTTCCGGATCACATCCGGCTTGAAGTTTTCCAATACATCTTTTTTACCGATCGGAAGCCGGTCTGCGTATTGAGATTTATATAATAATTTAGGAAGATATTTGTCTGCCATTCTTTTGTCAGCACCCAGACCTAGCCTCAATTCTTCCAGAACAACGCCTCTTTCTTTATTGATCTGGGCATCGGAAAGGGTTGCATTAAAAGCCCAGTCCTCCATTACTTTAAGTCCAGCATCCAGATTGCCAGGTTTATCTAATGGAACAGGAAGCATGTATACGGTTTCGTCAAAGCTTGTATAAGCATTAAGGTGCTGCCCGAATTTCACTCCGATAGACTGCAGAAAATCGACAAGTTTATTGTCCGGGAAGTTCTTGGTTCCGTTGAAGTTCATGTGCTCCATAAAGTGCGCCAAGCCTCTCTGGTTTTCATCTTCAAGAATAGATCCGGCATTGATGGCCAGACGGAAATCTACTTTCTTTTCCGGTAATGTATTTTTTTTAATGTAGTACTTCATTCCATTGGAAAGAGTTCCGGTTCTCACGGAAGAATCCACGGGAATATTCTGTCCGAAAACATTTGAAGACATCAGAAAAATGACTGCAAATGAGGATAAAACTTTTTTCATATTATTAATTTTATTTTCGGACTAAAAGTATCAATTATTCACCATCTTAAGAAATCTTAAAATTCATATTTGAGTTAAAATTGAGTTAAAAATTTTTCAGACAATACAAAAGCCGGAAAATATCCGGCTTTTTGTACTGTAAAATATCAGTTTTTTATTTGAAATCCGCATCAGATGTAACGGTATTCAAAACCACTTTAGTCGTCTTTATCGTTACTTTCTGTCCTTTCCCGTCAATATCTACTTCAGAAGGAAACTTTATACCTTCCGCAGTGATGTAGTTTTTCACGGTAACACTTCCTTCTCCCATGGAAGATCTGTATAAGAGTCCGGTAGCGGCATCAAAGTAAAACTTCCCCTTTTCTGAAGATAACACGTTATAATCTTTATTGTCCAGTTTTTCTACTGTTGCTGTCTGAAAGTTGGCAGGGTTAAAAGCCAATGCCTCAATCGTTGTTCCTTTTTTAAGTTCGGCAATATTATTGGCAGGGAAATCAGTTTTCTGTCCGCCTCTTTCTATATAGCCTTTTTCACCGTCAAAAACCTGACTTACTGTCTGTCCCATTGCAGTCTGTACAGATTTAAATTTATTGCCCATTTTCGTAGTGCTCATGGTGATATCCATTCCCTGAACATTCAGTGTATTATCAATAACCGTAGATTTTACTGCTTCTAATTTGCTTTTACCTCCCAAAGCTTTAAAGTAATTATCAATAACTTCTTTTGGGGTCAGCTTAGATTTTACAACTTCCGTCTTTGCGGGAGCTGCACTGGTCTGCTGAGCTGCTGCCGGCACTGAAAAAAGTACGGCACAGAAAAACGGAATGATGATCTTTTTCATATCTATAATAAGTTTAGGGTGTAAATATATGAATAATGACCACAAGAAGATAAACACGGGATATTTATACATAATACGGGATAATTCCTGCCCGGATCTATTAAGATTTTTTAAGAATATTCGAACGCTAAATGATAGAATACCGCTGTTATATGAGCCATAGTAATGATTGGTGCAATAAAAAATGAGGAATATATTAAAAGAAGTATAAATTTTAGTGTGGAAATAAAAAAACCTCCGATTTCTCGGAGGTTTTGAAATATTTATATCGGAATACATTACTTTTTAAGCTCTTCTAAAAACTCGTCGTGAGAGATTTTAGTTTCTTTTTTAGATGCTTTTTCAAGAATTACATCTTTCAGCTTAGCCATAGCTACTTCAGAAGAAATCTGTCTTACCTGCTCCTGGTCTTTCAACATTTCAACAGCATATTTCTGGATCTCCTCATCCCCTAAATGGTGAATTCCGTAGATTGCCAACTGATTTCTTACCAATTGCTCAGCCTGTGCCAAAACATCAGCATAGTCTAACTTGATGTCGTTATCCGTCATTAATTTACCTTCAATGATCTGGTATCTTAACTGGCTTTTCTCTGCTTCAAGAATTCCTTTAGCCTGCTCTTCAGACTGGATATTCTGGTTAGAGAACAATAACCATTTTATAAGGAAATCTTCAGGAAGTTTCACTTCTTCTTTTTCAGTAACCTGCTCCAATACTTTATTCACATAGTGAACGTCAGCATTCTGCTGGAAGTACTCATCCAGCTCAGATTTTACTTTTTCTTTAAGTTCTTCTTCAGACTTGATTGTTCCTTCTCCGTAAACTTTGTCGAATAACTCCTGGTTAAGTTCAGCAAGGTTCAATGAATAGAAATCTTTTACTTTAACCTCTACTTCAGCATGGTGTAAATGCTCAACTTCTTCTTTACTGAAACCTAATTCTTTAGCCAATTCTTCGTCACCAGCAAGAGTTTCTTTAGATACTTTTACAGAACCGTCCATTTTTAAAGCTTTTACCAATTTGAAAGCTTCTTTGTTTTCAGCAGTAATGGTAACGTTCTTTGGATGGTGGTGGTGCTCTCCTTCAGCATCTTCTTCTACAACCTGAGAAATTTCTAAAGCTATATAAGAATCCTTAGTGATTTTATCCTGAGGAACCTGCTCCGCAAAACGCTTCTGCATGTTCTCAATGCTCTTGGTAATTTCTTTGTCAGAAGCTTCTACTTTATAATGAGGAGCTTCATATTTAGCTAAATCTATAGTGAATTCAGGCTCATATCCTACTTCGAAAGCAACTTCAATTTTTTCAGCGTTGTAATCCAATTGGTTTACTGGCTGAGGAACAGGCTGACCAACTAATCTTAACTTGTTTTCGTTAACATAGTTATTCAATGCGTCAGAAACCTGTTTGTTGATTTCTTCGAATGCAATACCTGCTTCATATTGTTTTTTAACCATACTCAAAGGCACTTTCCCTTTTCTGAAACCAGGAACTTGCGCATTTTTAGCATAATTAATCAACTGCTTGTCTACTTTTTCTTTGTAGTCAGATTTTTCCAATGTCACTGTAAGTAATGCACTTACGTCATCATGGTTTTGTGCGGTAACCTTCATTATTGATTAAAATTTTAGGTTGCAAAAATATGAAATTTTTATGAGAATTACCTACTTATAATCAATTCTTAGTGGTCAAATGTTTATAAATAAAAAACCGCCGAAAATCTCAGCGGTTTTATCATTTGATATGAGGAATTTATTATTGAACACCAATTAGTGCATCTACATCACTTTCGCCTCCTGTGGTGGTTCCCTGCTGGTTATCTGCAGAAGGTGAATTCTGGTTTACAGCACTTGGTGCATGGATCAGTTTAATGTTGGCGGTAGCATTGGAAGGTGCATTGGTAACTGTCCAAACAGTTTTAAGACCTAATTTATTACCATCAGTTCTTACAATATCATCAGCCGCTCTTTTTACATTTACATTTACGCCCGCAAATTTGTAGGTAATGAAATGTTCATCTTTCTCTTCGATGATCTCATCATTGGCACTGTGAAAATGATCGTCATGGGCAGTCTGGAAATCCAGACTTACGCTGTAGGTTTTTCCGTTCTGCAGAGTGATTTTTTTATCTGCCACTCCTCCAATGTAATTGATAATTTGGGAAGTTCCCACTGCATCGTCAGTAACTGTCACCTGAAGTTTGGAAATCTCTTCGTGCTCGTGGATATCTTCCGGAATATCGGTGTTGTCATCATTTCTACAAGAGAATAATAAAACTGCAGCCAATAGTAAAAGTGTTATGTTGAATATTTTTTTCATTTTAAATTAAATTTTAAGTATTAATAATAATTAGAAATTGTATTTAAGAGTAACCACGAAATTTCTTCCGGCTTCAGGCATATAATATCTCAATCTGTTCAGATATTCCCTGTACTCTTTATTAAATATATTGTTGATCCTGAAATTCAGATTCAGGTTTTTGAAAAGGTCTGCTCCCACAGACGCATGAAATATGGAGAACGCAGCCGGAGTAGAACTGTAGTCAATGACTCTTGTAAGCAATTCGCCATCCTGGATAAACTGTACGCTCTGATCTCTGATCGGGAAACGGTTTTGTTTGAAAACATTTTCGTTTTCCAGTCTGATGTAGAAATTGGAAGGCTTATTCAGGTTCAGCTCAATGGAATTTCTAAGATTCGTTGGCATCATCAGGATAAGCGGTTCATTCTTCGTCAAGTCCTCACCTTTCAGCGCACTGAAGCTGGTTGTCCATTTCAGATTATCAAGAATTTTAAGCTGAGCGTCTGCATCAATCCCGTAAATCCTTGCTTTTACCTGCTGGTATTCCCAGATGGCAAAACTTCCTCTGTTGGTCGACTGGAAGCCTACCGGCATCTGGTTGATAAAGCTATCCGAGAACATAATGTACGGATTGGCTTCTACCTGAAGCCCTTTCAAAACATTGAAGCGCCCGGTAAGCGAAAGATTGGCATTATAGATCTCTTCTTTTTTGATCCTTAAATCCCCTTTTTCAATAATCGCCGCAGAATGGTGAAGCCCGTCAGCAAATAATTCTGCCGGATTCGGTGTTCTGCTCATTCTTGAAAAATTAAACTTGATGTCAAAATCCCTGGAAGGCTGGTAATTCAACCCGATATTAGCTGAGAAATTATGATAGTCAAAGATAGGGCGGGCCAGGATCCTGCTGTCATTTTTCTGCACATAAAACTGCGGAAAAACAGCGGCATATTTTTCTTCCCATTCCGATCCGTCATAATATTTATAAGAATCATATCTGCTGAAATCATATCTTACACCTGCTTCAGCATTCAGTTTTGAACTGAAACGGTATTTAAATACGGAAAAAGCTCCTGCATCATATCTGTAATAATCAGGAATCAGCCTTCTCGCTTTGGTAGCCGGATCGGGATAATTATCCTGATATCCTGCAGAAATACCGCTTTCCAGACTCCAGCCTGCACGTTCTATAAGATGGGTAAGGCTTGCGGTATGGGTAATGAGCCTTAGATCCATTGAAGGAACATCATTCAGTTCGCCTCTTCTGATATCATATTCTTTACGTCTGTTTAACTGAAAGCTGTACTGGAATGTAAGTTTTCCGAAATCAGCGAAGCGTTTGTACGCGGAAAGCTTTACAATATGATGTTCTACATCCTGTTTGGGATTGGTGATATCATAACTGAAATCGTCCAGAAAATAGGGCTGTCCGAAATTAATTGCCATATAGGCATCATAATTATTGCCCAGATGCGCTCCTTTATAGATCCCGAATTCCTGATTGATTCCACTGTAGGAAACATCAAATCCCTGCATAAAACCATGGTTACCAAAAGAAAAGTTAAAAGAATTCACTTCTGCTCCGGTATTCTGAAGGGTATGATGGGGAATATAAAGGTCACCTGTTTTTTTATAGCTTCCTCCGGCCTTAACAAACCATTCGTTTTCCCATGATTTAAGGGCATTCGCTGCAATTTCACCTCCTCTTCCGTTAGAAATCCCAGAAAGCTTCAGGCTTCCCATGATGGTATCTTTCTTAGGAGGAATCGCCGGTTCAAGCAGGACCACACCCGCTACTCCATCGTTTCCATATTTCAATGCCGATGCTCCTTTAATAACATCGATATGTTCGAAATCATTCACATCTACATTCGGGGCGTGTTCAGCCCCCCATTCCTGTTCTGCCATCTTCACACCGTTATTCATAATAGAAATACGGCTTCCGTACATCCCGTGAATCACAGGTTTTGTAATATTATTCCCTGTTTTCAGTACGGCAACTCCTGAAATTTTAGAAAGAAGATTTCCAAGATTTTCCATGGAATTTCTTTCTATTTCGGTTTTATCCAGTGTTTTCAGTACTACAGAACCTTTATTTTTGTGGCTTCCGTGCAGGGTCACGGTTTCAATATCACCGACATGGTGCTCTAATGTAATGACCATGTGTACATCCTGATTAACTCCTATATTTTCAGTATAATCATTACAATCAGGATGTTTGGCAATGAGTGTATATTTTCCCGCAGGAATTTTATTCAACGTAAACTTACCTGCATGATCTGTTTTAGTGGTAAATCCCCCGATTTTCACTACTGCATTTTCCAACGCAGTTTTATCATGAAAATCCTGAACAGTTCCTTCTACAGTATACGTTTTCTGTGCATTTATCAACGTCAGCCCACATAGAACCAACATCAGACTATATATCAATTTCATTGTCAATAGATTGATTGTGTACCGTTTCTGGTACATTTTTACGTAAAATTTTATTGAAAGGGCAGATTTTAAATTGTAAAATAAAATGTACAATGTAAAATGGATTAATGGCTGATATGGTAAGTGATGAGATTTCAGATTTCAGACATAAAAACAGAGATACGAGATCTTTTGAAGTAATTTCAGCTACTCATAACAAACAGCTAACCCTACTTTCATATACTCTCAAGCCCGAACCTTACATTCCGAATCTGTTCACGAAGGTTTTTTCACTTACAATGTTCAGAGACTTCTCTTCCCTCTTCCATCTCCGATCTTAAACATCAAACCTAAAAACAAAATCCTAAATTGCAAATTCCGTATAACCCGAAACCGGCATCTATCAGCCATTAGTTTTAACCCAAAATATTGAGCTTTAATCTAATTAAAGTCAATAAAAAATCTGTGATTTATGCAACTGCGGGAGGCCCCCGGAGCTGAAAAGTAAATTTGGTCTGAGACCATATTTTTTCCTGAACAGCAATAACCTGTTTTACTTCATGTGTAAAATGCTCGAAGGAAAAGTTGAATTCTTCAGGAACCAGTGTATGTCCTGTCGCTAAGAAATGACACGCCAGACAGTCGCCCGGCTTTTCTTTAGCTGAAGTTTTGGCCATCGTATTTTCTGTCTTTTTAAGACTGAAATTCTTAAAATAATCAACAGTATCGTGATGGTGGAAACTTTGGGAAAACAACGCAATGAAGTATATCCCAAACAAAAGTTTGGAGATAAAGTTCTTCAGATTTCTGCTTTCCTTAAAAATCATCGTGTAAAATTATAAAAATAATTTAAGTTTTGAATTAAGTTTTAGTAAAACTATTCAATACGTCGGTGAAAGTGCTTTTTTGTTACAGGGAAATGTTTCGGTGAATGCATGTTCTTCCCTTTTTATATTTAAAATCCTTCTACTTCGCTCAGGATGATAATATTAAATCTAATACAAACGGTATTATTTTAACAGCGTCATGCGGATCGAAGTCGAAGGATCTGTATATTCTTAATTCAAATTAAACCAACTGAGAACCCAAGTGCTCCCATTCCTGCAGAGCAACTTCTAATTCTTCTTTAGTTTTATTGTATTTTTCTAAAGTTTCGTCAGAAGGGTTTTCTTTTGTGAATGAAACTTCCATTTTTTCAATTTCCGTTTCAAGTTCAGAAATTTTCTCTTCTACCTTCTTTAATTTATTCTGAATATTTTTTTGCTCTTTACTTATAATAGTCGAGGATTTTTCTTCAACTTTTACTTCTTTCGGAGCTGGCTTTGCCTCAACTTTCACATCATCGCTGTGAAGTTTTGCTTTTTCAGCAGATATTTCTCTCAGTGTTTCTTTTTGTCTGTATTCCAGATATTCACCAACACTTCCGAGGAATTCTTTCATTTTTCCGTCACGGAATTCATAAATCTTATCACAAAGTCCGTCCAGGAATTCCCTGTCGTGAGAAATCACGATCAGCGTTCCTTGAAAATTCTGTAAGGCCAGTTTAATAATTTCCTTAGACTGAATATCCAGGTGGTTGGTAGGCTCATCCATAATCAGCGTGTTGAAAGGACGAAGCAACAATTTACAAAGAGCCAGACGGTTTCTTTCTCCTCCGGAAAGTACTTTTGTTTTCTTGGTTACCGCTTCTCCCTGGAAAAGGAAAGATCCTAAAAGGTCTCTTACTCTGGGTCTGGTTTCTTCCGTAGCTGCATCTTCAGCTTCTTCCAGAACTGTTTTATTCGGAGTCAGTACTTCTTCCTGGTTTTGGGCAAAATATCCGATATTTACATTGTGTCCCAGGTTCCATGTTCCTGTATAATCTTTGATATCTCCGGCAAGAATTTTAGCTAAAGTTGTTTTTCCCTGTCCGTTCTGTCCTAAAAGAGCAATTCTGTCTCCTCTCTGAACAATAAAGTCAACATCATCGAAAATTTGTTTTTTCCCGTAAGCTTTTCCTAAATGACTGGCCTCAAAAATAACTTTTCCGGGAACCATAGACTGTACGAAACGGATATTGAATTTGGAAACGTCTTCATTATCCACCTCAATACGTTCAATTTTATCCAATTTCTTAATAAGTGACTGTGCAAAAGATGCTTTGGTAGCACTGGCACGGAACTTATTGATGTTGTCTTCCATCTGCTTGATCTCCGCATCCTGATTCTTCTTCGCCTGAATCAGTTTTTCACGGCGCTCTTCGCGCATCACCAGATATTTGGAATAATTGGCTTTATAGTCGTCCACTTTTCTGTTGTTGATATCAAAAGTCCTGTTGCAGACAGCGGTCATAAACTGTTTATCGTGACTTACCAGAACAATGGCTCCGGGATAATCTTTAAGGAAGTTTTCCAGCCAGATGATAGATTCCATATCGAGGTGGTTGGTAGGCTCATCGAGCAGCATGATATCGTTCTTCTGAAGAAGCAGTTTCGCCAGCTCAATTCTCATTCTCCATCCTCCGGAAAATTCATCTGTAATTTTATGGAAATCGTCCGCTTTAAAACCTAAACCGAATAATATTTTCTCCATGTCCCCTTCCAGGTTGTAGGCATCATGGTTCATCAGAAGATCATTCAGCTCTGTCATTTTGTTGATCAGGTCTGTGTAGGCATCACTTTCGTAATCAGTTCTTGTTGCCAATTGGTGATTAACTTCTTCCAGCTCGTTTTTCCAGGCATTAATCTGTTCAAAAGCCTGCATTGTTTCATTCCATACGGTTCTTCCTTTTACAAAATCAAGATCCTGTTTCAAGAAACCGATGGTAACATTTCCTTCGGGAACAACACTTCCTTCATAGAAATTAATTTCTCCGGAAAGCATTTTCAGTAAAGTAGATTTTCCAGCTCCGTTTTTTCCAACGAGACCTACTTTATCATCCTTTTTAATGGTGAAATTTGTATTTTGAAACAGATAGTTTCCTGAATGATGTAATCCTAAACCTTGAACCGAAAGCATTTTATTAAATAAAAATTAAGTGATGAATAATGAATTTTCGGGTGCAAAAGTACGGAAAAAGAAATGAATAGCCCAGAAATAAAAAGTACCTGCTTTGGAATACGGCAAAAAGGGATGCCCTGACGGACATCCCTTCGCAACCTAAATTTAAAACTGAAAAGTATTAACGTTATTTTCTTAATTCTGTTCTGCAGCAAAGGATCTCATCTCTATTGTACGGCTCCAGATGTCATTATTGGGAACATTGGTCCCATACATAAAGTCTGCTACAAAGCTGTCTTCAGGAAGATGCAGCTCGGTAAGAAACTTGGTGTGGATCTCTTGGTCTCCGGATGTATTACTGGGTACATTCAGGCCAATGTTGATCAGTTCTGCTTCTAATTCATCAGCTGTTTTTTGTAATGTATCGTCATGATACCTTCCGAAATTGGCTGAAATATGGGTATATGCTGCAAAATCTGCATAATCATAATGGGGTTTCATGTCTGTTGAGAAACTTTTAACATATGCTGCCAGCTCTGTATAAAAGCCTGTCAGAAAAGCATCATCCACAATCTCAAGGCCTGAACGGGTAAGATCTGCACTGAAAATCCCGGGCACTGCATTATTGGTTTCTTCCAGCATGATCCTGCCGTACACAAACGGAAGGGTATTAAAGACCAAACGTCTGGAAACATAAGCCTGGGAGAGAACAACACCTTTTTCGATCTGAAAGCCTGAGAGCAGTGAATTCCAGATCTTATTTCCTTCAGCATCGGTTTTTGCAGTTCTCACTTTTGAAACATAGTCCTGCAGATCACTGACATTCATAAAATCTGTAGAAATATAAACTGATTGCGGTGCCGGCAGATAGCCACCGCCTACATCTGCATGAGCTCCGGGAACGAAAACCTCTTTCCAAACGGAGCCCGCCGTTTCAGTTTTGGTGTCCTCCATATTTCTTGAATTTTCAAAAAAGCCGGTGAGCGGGAAAAAGAACCGGCATTCATTAACCGCACACAGGTGAAGGGCATTTTCCACTTCCTGAGGCAGGTTCATATCGTACGTATTAAATGGCTTGGACTCCACGGTATCAAAAACGCCCAAAAACTTTATGGTAACGTTTCCAGTGGGATACTCTGCAGCCAGCCGGTTACAGAATTCTCTTGCCAGCATGCTTCCCCTGCTGAATCCGTAAACGTAAAAATGATAGTCAATATTTTTATCATTGATTATATTCTGTACAAACGTACTGGCTTTCTGCAGTTTGTCGTCTGAAGAATATCCCTGTGCATCCGGAGGGTTAGCGCAGGTTCCCATCGCAAAATTGCTATCTTCTCCTCCAGTAAGCGTTCCTATTCCTTCAACATATATTTTACTGTTTCCGCTGAATAAATTGAAGAGCTTATAAACATTGGTGGGTGCTCCTTTATAGCTTTCATTATTTACTGAAGGCATATCGGCTGAGCCTGCATTGATTCCGTTATTTCCGGTTCCGTCAAAAAAAATTCCGACAGGTAATACTGTATTATTTTCCATCGCTGTGTTTTGCATTAATTGTTGAAAGTTTTCCAGTACAGTGTTTTGAGTCTGGTTCTGCTTTGAAATCTGTACAACTTATTTTTCAAATTAACGGAAGAAGGAAAAGCAATACTAGCGTGAAAAATACCAAATAAAAAATTCCGTATTTCTACGGAATTACATTGTATCAAGAGAATAGATATTGTTCACAACAGCATAAATAACAATACCTACTGTATTTTTGGCGCCAATCTTTTCCAGGATCCGCTGGCGGTGGCTTTCTACCGTTCTTGGGCTGATGAAGAGCTTTTCTCCGATCTCATTATTAGTATATTCCTGACAGATCAGCTTTACGACATCTTTTTCCCGTTCGGAAAGCTCGTCTTCCATTTCAAAGAGAGATTTCTTTTTTGTGGAGCTGTTCATATAGGTAAAAAGCATCTGATGATCCTCTGCTGTAAAGAAAACTCCATTTTTGTAAACCATGGTAATGGCCTCAATAAATGTTTTGCGGTCTGAATTTTTAGGTAGAAAAGCTGAAACTCCCAATTTAACCATATAGCCCAAAATGGAAGTTTTGTAATGGGAAGAAAGGATAATGATCCTGAGATCTGGATATTTTTCTTTAAGAACTTCTACGAGTTCAAAGCCGTTCATAGGCTGCATCTGTACATCTACAAGAGCTATGTGGGGGAAATCATCTCCGGAAAGGCTTTCCAGCTTTTCAATAAAGTCCGGGCCGTTATTGGAGGTAAGGCATACGGATATATTCTTTTCATTCGAAAGCAGCATTTTTACTCCTTCAAGGATCAGCTGTTCGTCATCAATTAAGGCTATTTTGATTTGGGAGTTCATTATTTCTTGGAATTAAAATGATTAAACGGCTTCCTTTATTCAGGTTACTTTTCCATTTATGGATGGCATTCATAGATTTTATCCTGGACTCGATATTTTTTATCCCCATTCCTTTTTTCACGAGATCATAATCAAATCCCTGTCCGTTATCAGAAATAACAACGGCCATATGCCGGGGATAATCTCTGATGTAGATCCACAGGTCTGTAGCCGTAGAATGTTTGATCACATTGGTTGTAAATTCCTGAATGATACGGTACAGCTGCACCTCTATAAAGATATCTTTTTTCTCATATCCCGGCATCACGCGCATAGAAATATTGATCTTATGGGAAAGGTTGGCTATCATTTCTTCCACATAGAGAACAAACCCTACCGATTCGAGGTTGACAGGATACAGGGAATGGGAAATACTCCGCGCTGCATCAATAAGGGAGGACATCTGGCTGTAGATCTTTTTTTTGATGACTTCGTCTCCTTTTGTATCCAGGTTGTTGAGCCACAGGGAAAGGATATTGAGCCTGTTTCCAATATCGTCATGAATCATAACGGCTATTCTTTTTCTTTCTTCTTCCTGGGCTTTGATATTTTCAAGCACAAGCTTTTTCTGATGGAGAACTTCAGCTTCGTGCTGAACATTCTTCTCTTTGATAATCCGGCTGATAAAAGATCTGTAGGCTAAGAGAATAAAGGATACTATAATTGTTATGGTAACAATTATAAGGATCAGCAGGCTAATATTTAAGGTTACTTCTTTAATTTGATGAAGGTATATAAAAATGAACAGTATAAAATGCTTGACAGAATATTATTCACACTGAGAATAATTAAGTACTCATTTTCTGAAAGATTCGCGATCTGATGCTGGATAATAAAAATAAATACTGAAACTGAATAGTAAAAAAAAATACAGGCATCCGCGAGAAGAAAGCGGTTCTGTGCAGAGGCACCCCTGATCTCCCTGATCAGGACAAATCCTGAAAGGCAGATAATAATGATATTTGAGATCACTTTCACAATATCGCTGTTAAAGGGATAGTTAAATACATATTTCGAGATCATAAACCCAGCTGCGAGAAGTGCTGTAATGCCAAAAAAATATTTTGGAAGCCCCAGTTTTCTGATAAATAAAGCCGTGACCAGGAAAAATTCGCCGGCGATATATAAAGGATACAGGAAAGAAGTATCATTAAGATTAAAAATATAAGGCAGGACCAAATTTAATAATTCGATAAAAAAAAGAAAAGCAATACAGTGAAAATATTGCTTTTCTTTGGTATTCAGTATACGGTATTTTGCTGCTCCCAAAAGTATGATGGACAGAAGCAGACCATAGTTTAGGAATAAAATTGCTTTAAAAAAATCTGTCATTCCTAGTTACGCTATGTATTTAAGATCCAATTTCAGGAATACGGCAGACAGGCGGACATGGTTTCGCCCAATCATAGGTATTAGAAATCATTGCCTGATTGGTTCCTTCCTGTAACAGTTCGTGGAAAGAAATAAAGATCAGTGTAACGAGCATTCTCTGGTAAATATCATTATGTCTGAGCCCGAAAGAGCATTTGATGCCTAAAATCTCAGGATTGGGATGAGTAAGGTCTTCCATCGGAATATAGAATCTTCTGAAAACTCTTTGTCCCCCGAATTCATTACACTCACGGAAAAACCACTCCATTCCTTCATCTCTCCAGCGTTCAATAGCTTCTACAGCAATATCCTGGTCCAGAACCGGCTGTTCGGATACCGGAACAGAGGTATTGGTATTGCCATCTACTTTGGTAAGGTTACTGGAAAGAACAGCATTCTTGGTAACTGTAAATTCTTTTGTTTCCTGCAGCCTGAGATCATATTTAAGCGGTCCCAGAGTAGTATACTGGTATTCAACAACACTTTTATCCACATGTCCCTGTGCATCCAGAGGGAGGAAAATAAGAACCATACTGCCGTTGTATACGCCTACTTCAGCGCATACATCTGCATATTTGTTGTGTTCCATTATTTTTCCGATCTGTTCTGAAGAAAGCTCAAAAATGTAATTGGTGGGAATTAAGTTTGCGATTCTGGGATAATCTGACACATATTTGCCCCATTCGGCGGATGCCAGCTTGTAATCGTTCTCATTCATAATTTCATAGTTATTTAGTTGTATAAAATTATACAAACTAAACATCCTGCACAAATAATCGTATCATAAATTTATTATTCGTAAAATAAATTTAATATTAATGAGTGAAATTTTCAGATTACAACGTAGTTTAGGATTGGCCGATCGGCTAATAATTCCTCACAGTGATGTGATAACAGCTCTGCTGTTTCTCCCTGATGTAATAAATCCTTCCTGCGTTGGCATAATACTTTAACACTTTTTCCAGCGCCGCCTCCATTTTAGGATTGTATTTCAGTACATCATTGAACCTGACATAGGAAATATCAAATGAATTCCCATAATTATGTGAGCTAATCCCTAAAGAAGCATTGGAGTTCACTCTTCTCAGCCTGCACTGATCCTCAAGTGTTCTTGTGATAGATGAAACGGTAAACGTATGACCTTTTGTTGCTTTACTGAACCTGGCACCCATCTTCTCAAGAGTGATCTTCGCCTTGGAAACCATATAAGGCCTGCTGTAATCAAGTTTCTGAACCCGGTATCCTTTTCCGCTTTTTTTTATTTTGTGAAATTTACCGTTGGTTATATATTTCTGAACTGTTTTAGAATCTTTCAGAAGTTTTACATTGAAACTTCTGGAGGCATCCAGGTGGGGTTTGTACAGAGCGGTAGGCTCTACTTTCAGGACGGATGTCAGATCATAGCAGGGAAGCGCTTTTTTTGCTGCCTGCGGATAATAAAAGCTATATATAAAGGGCACAAAGGCTACACAAAAATACTTTCTCATTAACCACACTTTTAATTACGAAACGAAAGATAAACATTTATGATATATTATTCAGTTTACTGATAATGTCATAATAAAAGAATTCCCAACAAACATTAAACCAAATTAGTAAATATGTAATTTTATATTAAGAAATCATAAAAGATTTTTAAGTTTTATCTTTTTATTTTAAAATTTAAATTTTACATTTGAGATACATTTAATAATAAACATATGATAAAAAAACTTTTTGCTGAATTTTTCGGCACATTCTGGCTTGTTTTCGGTGGCTGCGGAAGCGCAGTATTTGCTGCCGGAGTTCCCGACATCGGTATCGGCCTTTTAGGGGTTTCTTTAGCCTTTGGTCTTACCGTTCTTACGATGGCTTATGCTGTCGGACACATTTCTGGCGGACATTTCAATCCGGCAGTATCTTTCGGACTTTTTGCGGGAGGCAGATTTTCCGCAAAAGACCTTATCCCTTACGTTGTAGCGCAGTGTCTTGGAGCATTGGTAGCAGCAGGATGTCTTTACGTTATCCTTAACGGCTCAGGAGCTGTAGATTTTTCCCAGCCAGGAGCTTTTGCCACTAACTTCTACGGAGAAGCGGTTTATAATGGAAAAGCATTCAGTATGGGCGCTGCATTTCTTGCAGAATTTTTATTAACGGCTTTCTTCCTTATTGTTATAATGGGAGCTACCGACAAGTGGGCTAACGGAAAATTTGCGGGTATTGCTATCGGTTTGGCTCTTACTCTGATTCACCTTATTTCCATTCCTATTACCAACACTTCGGTAAACCCTGCAAGATCGCTTTCACAGGCTGTTTTTACGGGTGGACTTGCAATGTCTCAGCTTTGGCTGTTCTGGGCAGCACCTATTTTAGGAGGAATTGTAGGAGGATTGATCTATAAATTTCTGCTTCAGAGAGATACTGTTGAAGTTACTGATTAATACTAATCTTCATATTAATATAAAATCCTGTCGTCTGACAGGATTTTTTTGTTTTTATAAGATGAATCCCTCGTTTTACATTTATGAAAAGAACAGAAACAGTTATTGGATAAACATCCACATTTACTAATTACCCTTTTGACGGATGAATAATAAGCTTCAATTTTAGTTAAGATTAATCGAAAAAAATAACAGAATAATTTAAAACTTAATTAAAATGAAAAAAATTCTCTTTTTACTATTCTTTGTATTGATTTGCCAAAATCAATTGGACGCACAAAGAAATACAGCTCCCGCACCAACTTATAACATCACCGTTACCAGAAATGATATTTTTGCCGAAAATGTCCCCGGCCATGCCCATACGGATGTTAAATTTGACATTAAAATAGGGTCCAATGAAAGGGTCGCTACACCTTTTCCTCCAGATATCAGTACATTCAGAACTTATAACTTTCCTGTAACTTTCACACTTCCCGGAGGAACTCCCCCAATCAGATATGGTAAAGTAAGCTTTAGCAACCCCTCTACATTATACAGCGGATATTATCCGCTTCCAACTGCAATTGGAGACCACACTACAATTCCTGCAGATCCTACCATGATCTATTATCCGGGTCAGTTTGGATATGGAGTAGGCATCACCTGCACAGGCCCAAATCAATACGTCATAGGTGTTGCCAGGTTTGAATGTTATTTATGTGTTCCCGGAGGTGGCACAGTATCAAAACAGGCAACATCACAGCCTAAAACAGCTATAGTATCAAATCAAGATATGGAAATAAGTGAGCTTTATTATACAGCCGCAGGCAGAGAAACTGTTTCAGTAAGTGTCGTTGACCTTAACGGTAAAACAGTGAGAGCCTATACCACGAATGTAAGAGCCGGACAAAATAAACTGCCGATTGATCTCCAGAATCATCCGGGAGGTACTTATCTTGTTAAATGGAAATCCAGTACCGGCGCAAACGGAACTTTAAAGATGATGAAAAACAAATAACCAGCATTTAATATGTATAACCAACTCCTGTAGAAATGCAGGAGTTTTTATTTTACTTTTTCCTGATATCAAAAGGATTTTTAAAAATAAGCTCTTCCTGCCTGCCTTTGATTTCCATTTTACGCTGCAGTAGATTCAGGGCCATTTTCCGGATAAAAAGATCTTTGTCTATCAATTTCCAGTAAGGATCTTCATGGACTTTTTTAGGTTTGCGTATGAGGTAGAATTCCGTTTCCCAGGTATCTGCATTGTGGTAAAATTCGATAATTCCGCAGTGCTCCGGAATTAAATTATGTTCTATCATGCCCATCGGAAGCAGAAAGCTGAAGGCATTGCAAATATAGTCGCCGCATGAGATCTTATCATGCTTCAGAAACTTCTCGCCTGTATCTTTATTGAGGTATGATTTTTTGAAATCGTTTTTAAAATCACTTTTTGAGAGCTTAATTTCAATTTCATGGCTAAACCCTTCAGAATCTATGAACAGAATATCCGCTTCCCAGTCGGCCTGGAAATAATTCGTCAGTACAATTTCTTTTTCGAAATCGCAATGGGAATGGATATATGCGTGAACAAGTTCTTCTATTTTCAGCATTATAATTAAGTTTTTAATTTAATATGAATTCAGATAAGGGTTAAAAAACGCAACAATAAATTGGTTTCAGGTATCTTCTTCTCCGAAGCCAGACTGGTTTATTTTTTTTGAAGCTCAACAATCCCATAGTGCAGCCATATTCCAAATACACCCGTTTTGGTCAAGTACTTTTCATCTTTTCCAAATGTAACGGAAGTACCGGGCATTGTCTGGCACATAAAAAAATGTCCACCATCAATGCAGTTCATTTTCCCTGCTCTGTGCAGATCTGTCCAGCCGAATTCTTTATAGGCATCACGACCATTTTCTACATCAAACAGGAATCGTTTAACCGTAGCTTTATCTTTTCCTCCATCTTTTTTCGAGATCAAAGACCAGCGGACTAAATCAGACTTTTCTTTAGCCGGAATATCATTCGGATCCGCATCTTTAATTCTCACAACCACTAAAGTATCCGTAATCCTGGCAACTCCGTTATTGAGTTCATTTACCAGATAAGTTCCGGACCAAATGTCCTTTCCAGTCTTTTTTTGTGCTGACAACAGACCGGATACACCGATCAGCATTAAAAATAAGCTTTTCTTCCAGTCCATAGTAAAGACGTTATTTGTTTAATTCTGATCTTAGGAAACCAGCAAGCTGCATCCGCGGATATCGGAATGATCTATTCTTCCGAGCACCTGGAATTTATCTTCCGGAAGGGTTTTCCCCAAATCCTGTGTTGCTATAAAACAGCATGAATGGATATTGGCTAGATCTATAATGTTTATTGCGCCGGTTCTTCCCTCTTTTTCATAGGAAAAAGGATCTTCTGCATTCCGGACCAATATTCTCATCCAGTTGGGACACTTATATTCATTATTCCCAAGAGAATAAGCCTGCGAAAGCAGTTCTGTCATTGAATATTCTGAGTAAATTCTTTCTGTGTTAAAGCCATTCTGCAGAATTTTCAGCAGCTCATCTTTGGTCATTTCTTCTTTTCTCCCCTTCATACCTCCCGTTTCAATAATCGTCAGATTTTGAGATTCGGAAACTGAAAGATTCAGAGATTCAACGGAATCCAGAAAGTCCAGCAGGGCAAAAGACACTCCGAAAAGAATGACTTTTTTATCTTTCAAAGTGTTTAAAAGCTGAAACAGCTCGGAATGGTTGTAAAGAAAATACCCGTTCTCAGGTTTGGCAGATTTTTTCATGAGATAATCCACCATATAGATCAAAGAAGAGTTCTGCTTTTCCAGATAGCTTGGAAGCAGACCGAGAAAAATAAAGTCTTCCGGCCTTCCTATAAACTGTTCAAAACTTTTATAGATACTTTCTTCATAAACAGCAGGATCTGCAATACAATGTTTTGACAGATTCATCTGTGTAGTTCCTGAGCTTTGAAAAAACAGATCAGCAGCTGCATTTTTGTCTAAAATCTGATGGTTTTTAAACATTTCTATCGGCAGGAAAGGAATTTTTTCAAGACTGCTAACCTCATCCGGTTTTATTTTCAGAAAATCCACGAACTGTCTATATATCCCAACATTTTCATACTGATAATGAAAAGCTGCCAATGATGCATCCAGGAAGCCCTGTTCTGTCTGTATGGTGAATATATTTTTCAATTTTTGGAGTTTTTTTTATATCTATTACTAACTCATAATGAGTCGGTTATATACAGAGTTTGTTTTTTTAATATTTTTTTAATCGAAGATTTATACTTTGGTAAACTTCTTGCAATTGTTACCACGGAATATGGATTAAAAACAAGAGTGGACCTTGGTTCATTCGGAAGTTACCTCTCTCTCAGGGGTAGCTTTTTTTTGTTCCGTCTGCAAAGGTTTTGAGTTCAAATTCTTTTTCAAAGACTCCATAGGTAAAATAGGAAATCCAGTCACCCAGATTAATGTATTTTGCTTTAGGCTCAAGATCCAGCACCATAGGAAGGTGACGGTGGCCATAAATAAAATAGTCAATTTCTTCAGTCTTCAGTTTTTCTTTTGAATAGATGACAAGAAACTCTTTATCTTCTCCTAAAAATGCTTTATCCTCTTCCCCGGAGATCATTTTATTCTTCTGTGAAAGATACAGCGCCACTTTCATGGCAATATCGGGATGAAGCCATTTGAAAAACCACTGTGCCACAGGATTGGTGAACAGCTTTTTCATTCTTTTGTAGCCTTTATCACCAGGACCGAGACCGTCTCCATGAGCCAGCAGGAACTGTTTTCCTCCCATTTCAAAATACTGCTTTTTGTAAAAAACGGTACATCCTATTTCTTCTTCAAGATAGTCTTTCATCCACAGATCGTGGTTTCCTACAAAGAAATAGATATGAATTCCCCGGTCTTTCAATTCGGCAATTTTTCCGAGAACCCGCACATATCCTTTTGGGATAACATGTTTCCACTCGTGCCAGAAATCAAAAAGATCACCCATTAAAAACAAAACCTGAGCATCTTCCTTAATCTCATCCATCCATCGGATAAATTTCTCTTCGCGCACTTTGCTTTCCTTCGGTGTAGGAGCACCAAAATGCTGATCTGAAGCGAAATACACTTTTTTTCCAGGTTCTAAATTAATAATCGTTTTTAACACCGGTCTGAATTTTTATTGGTCATTACTGTTACTTATTGTCTTCTGCAAACCATTCTCCATAGGAGTTTTCTGTTTCGTGAAGTTTAAGATAGGCCAGAGAAACCTCAGCCGGAAGCCTGGATTTTATTTTGGCAGCAATAGCATACAGCATATTCTCACAGGTAGGCTGGAAACTGCAGTAAATTACTTTATGGCCTTTATTTTCAAGGTCTTCGCCCAGATCTTTATGAGGAGACAATGCATTAACAAGCACTGCATGGTCCCAGACGTCCACAATTTCAGATTTTACGATACTTTTAATATCTCCGAAATCCACCACCATCCCGTTTTTGGGATTTTCCAAATCATTAATCACTTTTCCTTTTACCGTTACAAACAGTTTATAGGAATGTCCGTGCATATTTTTACATTTCCCATCATAGTTGTACAGCACATGGGCTGTTTCGAATGTGAAAATTTTTGTAATACGTATCATGATGCAAAGATATGACAAAACATAATGATAAGTTGCGTACCGGGAAAACAGAATTTAATGAAAAGTGTAGATTAATTTAACGTTTACTTGATTTCAATAATGGGTGACCACCCTATTAATTCAAGATATTAGATATTTATTAAAATTATATCCTATAGCTTCCCTTTCTTTTCTTAAACTTTTGAAGAAAATTCCCAATTTTCTTTATACTTCCAATAGTAAAATCTTCTGGTTTTTGATATTATACAAATCTTCATCAGGTATATTCCAATATAAATCTTTTCTAATGATAAGAATTATAACTTTTTGTCCTAAATGAGATAGCAACTCCACTAACTGTATTACCAACTTGTCTGAAACATGACCACTTTACCTGCATAAGGACTCCAATTTTCTATTAAAAAACAAATAGAGTGACCAAACGATCACTCTATTCTATAAAATTAATACTTGTTATTTCTCGTTAAGTTCAATTAATAAAGAAAACCAACATTTTTGAAACATTGCCATACATCTGGAACATTACCAGATAGCGACTCCAATGCTAAATTAATTTATCAAATTCATCATCATTAATTTCCCGTTCTAAATACCCAATAACTTCATCCCAATTCTCATTCAAAAAAAACATTCCATAATATTTTTCGCCTAATAAGCTTACAAATCTCAATTTATTTTTAGAATAATTTTCCAAATTTAATATTAAAGCGCCTATTTCTTGTGATAACTTATCATTCCTCTCCCTTGTAGCAGTATACTGTCTAATCTTATATACTCCTATTAAATTCTCCCTTTCAAAATTATTGCTATCACTGATTTTAATTTTATATTCCTGAATATTTCCTAGGAAATTTCTTTTTTTCTTAATTAATTGAAAGATATCTTCTGATGTCAACATAATAAATATTTTTTATTTTGATCTAGGTAAAACATATTTAACTTTAGCCACATATGTAACTCCGGGTACGAGCCATTCAGCTTCTGCATGTGTAAAGGGATTTGGCACCGCTTCACCTACTCTAAATGTTTTAGACATAATAATTCCAGGAATTCCATTTTCGTAAAATGCATTACCTGTAGCAAAGTTTCTAGCAACTTCTTCACTAGTACTCCAACTTGTCCAAATACTGAGATTATCTCCTCCAGCATGTACTTCCATATCACTATGTGGTCCCCATGTTGTTGCAATTTGTCTAAACCCATTAGGTATTGCAATCCCTTGCATTGCTTCAAAATACATAGAGCCTTTAGCTTTTGATGAAACTCCTCTAAATAATGTGATTGTTCTTTCAGGATTATTATCCGTTGTTGTTATTGGTATATCAATTCCTTTTGAATTAGCAGCAAATTGAGTATCCCCATTCAACATTAATGGCAATCCCCACAGACTACGGGTTGCTAAAGTACCGGCAGCACTATAAAACACCTGTGCATTTACCTCAATAATCTCTCCAATCTGAACAACTCTACTCACCTGCGCTCCAGTAGCAAGAGTTGTAATTCCAGCACCTCCTCTACCTCCTCCAAAGATACTTCTAAAGAAATTCTTAACAGATTGCCATGTACCTGGTTTAGGATTATTATCAGGTCCTTGTCCATAAGTACTTCCTGCAGCAAAACCGCCACCATCATTATTTGCAAAATACATTCCATGAGAACCGCCCATTCCATTGTATCCTGATAACGAAGAATTAGGATCAAAATCTCCATTGAAAGCAGAATGTTCCCCGTATGTATCTCTTGGACTATTCCCATCAGGATCAATAAATCTGATTGGGTTATTAAAAGCATAATTATAAGGCGAGAACCTTCTCATCTGCTCCGTTAATGGATCTATTACATCCCATCTGCCAATATCTGACATATACATTCTGGCTCCATAATCACTCCAGCCTGTTTCCTTCTGCAGCTCTTTGCCATTGTAACTATAATTATAAGCGGGATTTCCTGTTAATGTATTATATCCCTCATGCTTTAAACCAAACGGGTAATAATTATTTTCTTCAATGATCGCAGCTCCGGAACCGTTATTCGTGTAGTTCACACGTACAGAACTACGTTCGTAGCCTTCATAAAAGATTCTCTTTTATTCGTCTATCCAGATGGTCTGTATAGCTGTAAATATACTTATTATTTTCAAAAATTATTTATCGCTAACTGTATTACTAACTTGTCTGAAACATGACCACTTTTACCTGCATAAGGACTCCAATTTTCTGTTAAAAAACAAATAGAGTGACCAAACGATCACTCTATTCTATAAATTATTACTTATTATTTCTCGTTAAGTTCGATTAATAAAGAAAACCAACATTTTTGAAACATTGCCATATTCCCGAAAGCAACACTATAAAAAATAAATATTTTGGTTTATTTTTTTTTAAAATAATATCTGACATAAATTAAGCAGATTTGTGTTTATATTTCTCCCAAGAGTCAAGAATCCTTTTGCTTAACTCATCAAAAGAACATTTCAAATAAACATTATCAATTATAACAGGAGTTCCTAAATCTTTAACAGTTTGTTTCAATATAAATTTTGTTACAAAATCTGTATTTTCAATAAAAGGACGATAATTATATAAGTTAACTCTAATTCTTGGTATCCCTTTATAATTTATAACATCTACTTTTTCAATATTATTCCATTCTATTTTTTTTTCTTTAGTAAAGCCTAATCCATTATATATTCCTTTTTTATTAATTTCAAAAAAAGCTTTTTTGTTAAAAATTAATCTTATAAAAAAATTAAATAAATATATCATAGCTATCATACCTATACTAGATAGAATCAACACTAAATATTTTGAAGGCAGCAATACAAACGTATACTTTTCAGGGTTTTGAACTGTAATCACACACCACACAAATAGTGCAACTATTAGCATTAAAATGGTCACTATTTTAAAAACATTTTTTTCTATTTTCATTATTATATTCTATTATAGTCCTTTGACAATCACAATAAAAGCCAATGTAAATTGGCTTTTATTAATATGCTAATATTTATATTTCTCCCAGTATTCAAAGATATTTTTTTTTAAATCTTCAAAACTACAATCTAAATCTGCTGAAGAAATTATATGAGCTGTTCCCATAGAACTTTCATTCATTTTGTATAGAAAGTAATTTATACCTTTTTCAGTATTTTGAGGATCTTTTAGAAAGATACCTATATATTTATTATCGTTATATGTAATAGATTCTATTTTAGCTACTTCTTCCCACTTTATAAATTTCTTATTATAAAAAGCAAAGCCATTAAGTATTCCACTATTATCTATTTTTAATAAAGCATTTCTTCTAAAAATAGTTTTCAAAATTAAATACATAGCTAGAAGGCATCCTAGAATTCCGAATATAGAGAATATTATAACCGAATTTTTGGTGGGAAGTAAAAAATAAGTATGCTCAGATGGATATTGCAAAAATTTAAATCCTAAAAAATATAATGCACACAGTATTAAAACTATTACTAAGATAGTTTTAAAATAATTTTTGTTTTTATTAATTATGATCATTCTTATTTTAATTTATTCTATATTTTTTTCCATTAACCCTCCCACAAACTCACTTGAATAATATCCAACAACACCTCCAACAATGGCACCAATAATAGTTCCTACAATAGGAAAGGAAGACCCCATCACTGCTCCATATGCCATACCAGCTCCAATTCCAGCTAGATAACCCATTGTAGCTCCTGTAGTAACTTTAACACTAGCTATAACTGCATTCTTTCCACCTGTTCCACCTTGCTTATAATAATCATTATAATCCTTACCTGCACCATTTCCAATTTCTATCGCACCTAAAGCTATTTGCCCAACTAAAGCGCCTTTCCCAATATATTTAGCAACGCTTGTCGTAGCACCTGTATAACCATTACCGCCCCAATTATTCCTATAATATTCCAATCGAAGCCTTGAATATGTAATTCCATCAAAAGCCCTACTTCTGATAGGTGTTGTCCAAAAAGCTATTGAACCACCCTGGGTTCTAGTTAGTTCAAGTAAAGAACCGAAATCTCCAATTCTGTCATTGATAAAATTTAAATTATCTACCGTATTATCATCCATTAAACGTAGCTTGTGAATTACACCTAGATCATAATCTACATTCATCTCATCACCTATTGGAGATCCACTTGAGCTCATTGCTCCGGTCCAATATGTTAAATAACCATTACTGTTTGTTATACTGCTAGTTCGTCCTGACATTAAATCTCTATACGCCTGTGTTTCTCCAAAAGTATTACCTCCCATAATACTTCCCATACCACTATTATAAAAAGAATTCTGGAAGATTCCTCCAAAATTACCCCCACCATTAGATAGTGAAGAATTGGGATCAAAATCTCCATTGAAAGCAGAATGCTCTCCATATACATCTCTTGGATTATACGGTGCTCTTCCGTCAGGATCAACAAAATTAACCGGATTATTAAAGGCATAATTATAAGGCGAGAACCTTCTCATCTGCTCCGCTAATGGATCTATTACACCCCATCTGCCAATATCTGACATGTACATTCTGGCTCCATAATCACTCCATCCGGTTTCTTTTTGCAGTTCTTTGCCATTATAACCGTAATTGTATGCGGGATTTCCTGTTAATGTATTATATCCCTCATGCTTTAAACCAAACGGGTAATAATTATTTTCTTCAATGATCGCAGCTCCGGAACCGTTATTCGTGTAGTTCACACGTACAGAACTACGTTCGTAGCCTTCATAAAAGATTCTCTTTTATTCGTCTATCCAGATGGTCTGTATAGCTGTAAATATACTTATTATTTTCAAAAATTATTTATCGCTAACTGTATTACTAACTTGTCTGAAACATGACCACTTTTACCTGCATAAGGACTCCAATTTTCTGTTAAAAAACAAATAGAGTGACCAAACGATCACTCTATTCTATAAAATTATTACTTATTATTTCTCGTTAATATTGATTAGTAAAGAAAACCAACATTTTTGAAACATTGCCTAATGTTAAAAAGTATTCTTTAATGAGCCTAGATAAAGGCTAAAAAATATAAATCCTAATAGTGAAATAGTCACATAAATAACTAATAGGATATCAGCAATTACTCTTGTTGTTTTTCTGAAATTTTGTATTCTTTCTTTAATTTGTTCATAAGAAGTAAATTTCCAATACCTTAATCCAATCAATAAAATAATGGGTAAAGAATATATTAATATAACATATTTATTTGATGGCAAAATGTTTGTATCATAAAAATGATCTAGAAACATTAATATAAATATTATGTTCAAGAAAGGTAACCCGCAAGCTATTACAACTCCGTAGCCTTTTTCTGCTCCGTCTTTATTAAAATGTTGATAAAAATTAACTATTTGGTAGTATAAGTAATCGATAAGTATCATATATTTTTTTTAATAGCCCATGGCTGCGTTATATTTTCTTTGTTCTTCTGCTCTTACACCATTATTATAATAGGTATTAGCAGCACCTTCAATGTGTTGTCCTATGTCCTTCCCTGTTACCAGTGTTGTAATTCCATTGGCAAGAAAATAAGTTCCTGCTATAGCTTGCCCCCAACCTGTAGGTGAAACAGCCAATACAGACATCACAAGATCTAATGAATTAGATGTAGTTACTCCATTATTTTTAATATCATAACCTGCTAAAGCTATTCCCGCTATTCCTAATGCCGTTCCTGCAACTCTGGTTCCTACCGCTAATCTTTGTGCACCTACCGCGCTTATTTCCATTATCGGCAGGTATATTTTTGGAGAACCTAATATTTTTGGTAAAGTTTTTTCAAAAACTAAATTAGTTGTTGAAAAGGCTTTACCGGCTCCATACAGTGCTGCTCTGTCAGCCGCCGGTTGAAAAACAAATTTATTGGCAGAAAAAGCATAACCAGACCAAGTTCTAAGCCCTTGAGAAGTTTTATGCCAATCTATATTATCAATATAAGATCCGGAGAGCTTCAACACATGCGCTATCATTTCCTGAGAAGTGGTAGCATCTCCGGTAGCTCCTCCTGTCCACCAGCTCATATATCCGTTATGAGTTTTAAGCGAAAAGTCTCCTCCATTTTGAAGTGATGTCATAAGGTCTCTATACGCTTGGGTTTCTCCAAAAGTTTTCGTATCATATCCCCAAGCACTTCCTCCACCACCACCGGTATTCGAAGCAAAATAGTTCCCATGAGAACCACCCATTCCATTGTATCCTGATAACGAAGAATTCGGATTAAAATCTCCATTGAAAGCAGAATGCTCTCCATATGTATCTCTTGGACTGTTCCCATCAGGATCAATAAATCTGATTGGGTTATTAAAAGCATAATTATAAGGCGAGAACCTTCTCATCTGCTCCGCTAATGGATTTATTACACCCCATCTGCCAATATCTGACATATACATTCTGGCTCCATAATCGTACATCCCCGTCTCTTGGATCTCCTTTCCATTGTACTTGTAACTGTAATAGTTTCCAAAATTAGAAGAAGAAGAGCCTCCAATATGGTTTAATCCAAATAGGTAAAAGTTATTGGTATCCGTAACTTCGAGAACGCCTGCGCTGTTTTTGGCAAAAACTTATTTTTATAAATAATTAGGGTACTGATTTCAATACCCTAATTATTTATTTTTGTTAAAAGAATATAAGAAGTAAACTTTTAGCCTAAAGATAATAACTCTATATTTGAATTTTATTTCTTATTATCCTCGCCATATATCTTTTTAAGTTTTTTAATTTGTTGCGCCTTCAGCAGAGAATCTTCCATTCTTTCTTTTGCCACAATTTCTGGTACATAAGGCCCTACTTGGTCTTTTCTTGCTTTTCGGTCTAGGCAATAAAATGAAAAAATAAAGTTCACAATTATTATTAAAACTATTAAAACTACAATCCAACTGCCAATTGTATTCTTTTTCTTAGGTAATTGATCAAACTCCTGATTATAACTTTTCCATATATCTAAATAATCTAAAGTGTAATAATTAAAACCAATAATGATAATTAAAGGAATATACATTATAGGCATAGAAATAGATAGTTCTACTGTATTTCCCGTTATCACTGTATAATAATTTATTATTGATAAAAAACTCCAAATTTGTAAAACTATTAAAACTAAACCAGCCTTAAAACTACTCAAAAAATCTCCAAAAGGAGTAGAAGTATAAATGATAGCTTTATATATTTTATAGAATAAATAATAGTATAATTTTTTAATTGACATAATTTAAAATTTTTGTGAACCATAAGGAGCTGTAATAAATCCAGGAATAATAGCTGCATTTTGGGATTGTATACTTTGATAATCATTTCCATATCCTTCCCATCCTCCAGGATAAAGTGCATCAACTCCAAAATATAATAATGCAGGTATAGTGCCTGCACCAGTTAAACCATAAGCACCTATTGTTGTATTTAATCCTGCTTTTGCTGGATGTACTTTATTTTTAGAATCTGGATTATTATAATAATTATAAACTCCTATGCCATCCATAACTACTCCTGCTCCAAAACTTGCTTTCCCTGCAATACCTCCCCATTTCGCTAAAGAAGAAATAGGCATAGATGCTTTTGTTGCAGGCATTTTCCCGAACAAACTAAGATTTCTCCCTGTTAACGGATAATTTCCAGATAACCCTCTCCTGATACCTTCTCCATACATTCGTTCTGAATTTAAACCTCCTTTTGCACCAGCTAAAGCAGCTCCAACTCCAAAGAACCAATTCCCTTTTCCACCTATATTGTACCAATCATCAACTATACCAGATATTTTTAATTTAAGCATTCCTAGTGTTCCAATCCCTGTAACATTTGGGTCAGGATCAGTATAATCTGTCCACCATCTTAAAACCCCTCCAATATTTGTTAGACCTCCTGTTCCTCCAGGAGAATAGTAGACATCCATAAGATCTCTATACGCCTGTGTCTGTCCAAAAGTGGTTGCTCCACCTCCTGCATCACTAGCAAAGTAATTAGCATAAGAACCTCCCATCCCGGTATATCCTGATAAGGTTGCATTAGAGTCATAGTCTCCATTGAAAGCAGAATGCTCTCCATATACATCTCTTGGGTTATAGGGTGCTCTTCCGTCAGGATCAACAAAATTAACCGGATTATTGAAGGCATAATTATACGGAGAATATCTTCGCATTTGCTCTGCTAATGGATCTATTACACCCCATCTGCCAATATCTGACATATACATTCTGGCTCCATAATCACTCCAGCCGGTTTCCTTCTGCAGCTCTTTGCCATTGTAACCATAATTGTAAGCAGGATTTCCTGTTAATGTATTATATCCCTCATGCTTTAAACCAAACGGGTAATAATTGTTTTCTTCAATGATCGCAGCTCCGGAACCGTTATTCGTGTAGTTCACACGTACGTTTCCCAGATGGTCTGTATAGCTGTAAATATACTTATTATTTTCAAAATTGTAATAGCCTTCAGCGGTAGGAACAAATTTAAGTAAAGGATCAGTATTTGTGGAAATCACGTCATATTGAAAACCATTCAGATATTCTGTCGTTTTTTGCTTAAAAGCAGAATTTTCACTGTATTTATAAATCTTCCTAAGCTTTGTCCCATCTGCACTGTAGGTATAGTTAACGTTCACATTCTGCCAAACTCCTCTTGTAAGATATAACTGATCAAATTTTAAATAATAAGGAAGATTAAGATGATTGTAATAGATCTGTAAAATCCCCTTATCTTTCTGATCTTTCATGTTCCCATTGTCATCATAGGCAATGGTATTGCCTGAAACATCGGGATAGCCTTTGTAGTTGGCAGAAATATCAGTAACAGATGACAGCCTGTTTCCTGAATAGGAATAGTTAAGCTTATCGATCTGCTCTGCTGTAGAAGCAATGCTTTTTGTATTTCTTTGCAATGATACCATATTACCATTCATATCATAACTCATGCTTTCATTAAAGAAATTATTTTGCGGAACGGATGAGTTGGGTTCAGAATAAGCGGCGTTTGCAAGTCTGTTCAACGCATCATACTGATACGAATATCTTCTCAGCATACCGTCATTGGAAGTTTTCCAGTCTACTTCAGCAATGTTACCATTGTATTTTCCTCCCGCCATATTAGTATAGACAGGATTATTGTATTTTATTTCATACCCGAAAAGTTTTCCGTTGAGGTTTGTAGGATCGTTGATCTTAGTAAGCCAGCCTTTGATATTATAAGAATAATCGATGGTTTGAAGTGGGGAGGAAGGGTTTGTTCCACCTACTTTCTTCGTTTTCAGCTGAGACAGTTCGTTGTATTCGTTCTGAGCAAGGATCTCTTCAGGATTGCTATCCACTTTATGTTTATGTACCAATAGCCTGTTTTGGCTGTCATAAGAAAAAGTTTGTGTAATTACTTTTTCCGTATCAGTATCCAGCCTTTTGTGATATACCTTGGTTTGCTTTGCCAGACCGGCAAAATCAAATTCGGATTCGGTTTTGGTGTAGCCACCCAGGTGATTGACAGAATAGGTTCCTACTGCCCGGCCTTTGGTATCATAATAGATATAACTCCTGGTCCAGTTATCATCTTCAATATTTTTAACCAGGCTCATCACAGGTAAACCTTTGGTATTTAAATCTGCCGTCATATTATCCGTGAGGATCTGGCTTCCGAATATGGCTGCAGGCATTGGCGGATTGAAGCTGTATGCAGGATAGGTATCATAATAATTAATACTTAAAACAGATTGTATATCTGCGAAAAAATAATCATTTGAATAATAAAACGTCATCCCATTTTTAGTAAAACCAGTGGCATGTCTGTATTCGGTAATTATCATACCTTTAATAAGATCCTGCCAGGCCGTTCTGCTTAATCCTGCAATCATAGCTGTACAAATTACACGTCCAAACTTATCATATTTATTCAAAATCCAGTTGTTGGTCAATCTCATATTGGCATCCTGAGTCAAAATCAAACGGTCAGCTTTGTCATATACCATATATTCCCAGCCTTTTCCGGGAACTTTCTTTTCTACCTGCCTGTTCCAGCCGTCATACCGGTACTGGTAGCACAGGTCATTCAGCAGTTGGTCTGTAATGGGTTTGTTTACAGCATTGGGCGGAAGTACAAACGCAAGCTGGTTGTATTCGTTGTATACATAGTAGGTATCCACCGGGCTGCTTCCGTCAAACTTTCTGATGAGAACAACCTGTCCTTTTGCGTTTTTAAATTCTACAGTCTTATTGCCGTCTTCATCGATGACAGAATTTTTAGACAGTTTTTCGGCAGCATAGGTCCCGGAATTGGAAAGAATACTTTTCGTAGCCCCGTTTTCCCAGCTTGTAGTGGTTGTAAATTTAGATACATCTCCGGCAGCATTGGCTTCATAGACAAGATTTACGGGTTTGTTGCTCCAGTCTGTTCCTGCCTGTATCTGCTGCAATACCTTGTTTAAAGGGGAGCTTTCTAAAATGCTTTCCGAATAGATCTTTTCAGAACCATAGACTGCGGGAGCATTGGAAAGCGGAGAGGTATAAAGAAGTCCATTCTGGGTTCCTGCCTGAGGAACAGGGAGATAATTCTTCACCCTTCTTCCGAAAGCATCATATTCTATATGCCCCACCACATCTTTTCCTGTGGGGGATCCTTTAATGTCAATGACCTGGATGGGTTTCCCCCAGCTGTCGAAATACTGTACGCTTTCAGATTTTTTGGAGCAGTCGTCATTCAGGCATGTTTTACTGTATATATAGTTTTCGGTACTGGTAAGATTGGCCTGTGCAGAAGAGAATATTACAAACAATATCCCTAATATATTTAGAATTTTTTTCATTTGTTTTGTATTATTGTTTGTAGTTATACTGATACTCTTTTATTTTTTTCGGTACTGAAGTTCCACTGTTGTCTTTATCCATTCTCTTGGTCACTTTCAGTCTCCCTGCATCATCATACTCATATATTTCTCTCATGCCTGACGGTGAAGTCATGCTTGTAAGCCCAATTAAGGGATCATAGGT
The DNA here is from genome assembly GCF_049887855.1 of Chryseobacterium sp. NFX27. Lineage (NCBI taxonomy): Bacteria > Pseudomonadati > Bacteroidota > Flavobacteriia > Flavobacteriales > Weeksellaceae > Chryseobacterium > Chryseobacterium sp. NFX27. Next base: position 96,540 of record NZ_JAGEKK010000001.1, read on the forward strand.
GTAAGTGGTAACCAAATAACCAGCTAATGCCGGATTCTTTTTAAAATTATCCAGTGCCAGCAATAATGCAGGCTCAGTACTTCCATTGAGATTATCATTATCCGAAGCAGTGACAATTGCAGAGACAAGTGATGATATCTGGGCATAGGTTGCCCCTTCTACTTTGGCAATCAATTGGGTTTTATGATAACCGTATACAAAAGCCGTAGGAAAACCTACAGCATTGGTAACCTGCAGTAAATTACCTTTATCATCATACAGGTCCATTTTCATATGCTCCTTTACGCTTCCGTCATGGATATTGGTTGATATAATAGAGGAGGGGAGAAGAGAGGAAGCGTTGTATTTCGTTGTTGCCTTTGAAAGTGTTTTGCCACTCTGCTTTTCTTCAACAATTACCGGGCTGCCCGTCATATATGCTGTTTCCAGCTGGCTGTACCCCGGCAGATTCACGGGATAGGTCATAAACCTTTCACTCACCTCACCATCTACTATGGATTTTGTGTAAACCGGCTTAAAAGCATTTCCTTCGATATGTGTTTCAGAAGAGTTTTCAAGCTTCTTTCCGTCTTTATAATATACGGTACTTTTGTTAAGAGTCTTCTTTACATAAGCGGGCTTAGAAGAGAACTTTCCACCGGGGGCATTTACAGCATATTCGTCTGTTGAATAATAATCAAGTTCATACTCACTTTCCTCACTGGACAAAAGATTATTCTGCTCGTCATAGATTTCCCTTTTAAAAGGAAGCCCCTGCTTGGTTATCCTATAGTAAGGCCAGAAGTAAACAGGTTCAAGCTGAGTTCCTCCAGTCTGATATTTAGGATAATCATTCGCTGTTTTAAATCTGTTCTTAATATATCCTTTGCCTGTTTCCGAAACTTTTACGCTATTATAAATAATATAAGAAGAGTTGCTGTACTGGCCAGTATCTGCTTCATTATAGAATTCGTATCCGCTGGTGCTGTTGACCATATCAGTTGAATCATATCCATAATTAATAGTACGCTCAGCATTTGTGTCCGAACTATTTTTATAGAATTTGGTATTTTTTATTCTGTAACCCGTTGCGGGCATGGAATTTCTAAAAGGACCGGGGCGAAGCATGGCTCCCAATATATTAATGGTTCCTGTACCGTTTAGTCCCTCGATAGATATGAATTCTACCGTATAATCCCCTGGCTTACTGGAAAAACTAAACTCCTGTAAGTAGTTGCCATTCACAATCATATTATCAAATATAACCTCGCTACCTCTTTTTAATTTCATTTTAAGGCGCTTTGGTGGAGTGGTATTTGCAACATTAAGATCAGGAAGTCCTGGAAGATCCGGGAAATCATCGTCATCTTTTGGAGGATATTGATGGGTTATTTTAAGTTCCCCCCTAAAATATTGTTTTTTATTACTATCACCGGGAATTGTAAAGTTATAAGACATACTTTGAGAAGAGTTTACCGCTAGGGAAGCAACGTTACTGCTGATTTGAAAATCTGGGTTATAGCTGTATTCTTCTAATCCCTGTAAATAATTGGGATCATTATAATTAAAGAATTTTTCATTGGCTTCATAATTATATTCGGTAACACCTCCTGTAGGAGAGATGATTCTTTTCAGCATTTGAGAATCAGAATATACAAATGAGGTTTGTTCTACTCTTTGCCCGTTTTTATCATTCTTTCGGATATAATTCAAAAGTCTTTTCCTTTCAGAGGCTTTCGCCGGAAAATCTGCTATACTGTAATTGAGATCATAGGAATATACAGTTTGCCCTGCCGGGTTTTTCATGGTAATTTTCTCAAGGCTGTAAGGATCATTTACCGTTTCCTTAAGTGCATCATTGTATATATAATCCAGTACTACCTTGCCGCTGGGCGTGGCTACTGACTTCAGCTTGCAGTATTGATACATAATATACCCGCCCGATACCTCATTTTTCTTTTCATATTCCAAAGAAGCCACTTCCGTATTTAAAGGGCTTAAGATCTTAGTTAAAAAATAGGCAGATTTAAATCTATAGGTTGCGCCATCAGTATAACCGCATGTAGTTCGGCTGTAATCAAACTCGTTGAAAATATACTTGTAGCCATTGTCTGTGGTAATAGAAAAACTTTCGGCTCTGAATGTATTGGTGTCGGTATTATCTCTTATATATTCTATTTTGGAATGATCTGGAGTAAGATTGATTAATGAAAATGTATTATTGGTAACATCCCTTTTTATTCTGAACTTGCCAGAGGCACCCGGAAAATTGTAATAATATATATCATTATATTCATTACTAGAGTTATTAAAATAGCATTCATCAACTTCATCCACAATTTTTTTATAGATAACACTAGTACCAAAGAATGACCATCCTGCGCCCACATCACCGGCAGTTTCTGATTCCAAGAGGTTGTTCAGATTATAGCTTAAGTTAAAAGGATACCCTATTCCCTTATCTGTCAAAGGCACATTAAGTAATGGAATATTAATCTCAGGAAGACCACTCGCCAATGATACTGGAATATCTGAATATGTAGACATAGAGGACATAGAAGGTGAGGCAATAGGCGATGTTACCATTCCTCCATTTCCAATTCCCAACTGGGAATAATAATTATCGGCAGATATCAGTAATACTGCCCACATTAATAGGTACTTTTTCATAGTTATGTTTTATTTTTTAATTAATTTAGCATTTGCCGTTTTCCCCATATCCGTTTTTATCGTCACCAGATAAGCGCCCTGAATCAAATTCTGAGTGTTAATCTTTGTCACTTTATTCTTTGCCTTTAAACTCTGAAGCTGTCTTCCACCCATATCATACAACAAAATATCCGCTTCTTTAAATTCAAAACCGATTTCAACATAAGCATAATCTGAAACAGGATTTGGATAAATCTTGATGTCCTGTTTTTCAATCAACTGATCAAGCTGTTTATCTCCCAGCTTTACAATCTTCCAGTTTTCTTTTCCAAGTTCCTCTGCGCTGGTTCCTGCCAGAATAATGGAACCATCCCTGTTTAATTTTATATCAGAAAGTCTCTCTTCCCGCTTTCTGGATTCACCTTTCACATGCTTTCTCCACTGCTCATTTCCATCGGCATTGAGATAAAGCATCCAGAAGGTTTCATCATCAGTCTCAATTTTTCCTTCTGCCTGTGTGTAACCACCAAGTAAAATTCCTTTTGAAGACCTGCCATCTGCCGAATGAAGAACACTCGTTCCCATCAGAATATCTCTATTTCCAAAACTGTAAGACTTTTGCCATGTTTCTTCACCTCTTTCGTTTAAAGAAATCAACCATAAATCGGTTCCCTCTTCTATACCTGCGGTTTTGTTCCCTGATCTTTCGGATCTTGATTCTCCGCCAATGATGTATCCATTTGAAGTTAAAGCCAGCGTTCTCAGGTGATCATCTCCTTTTCCTCCAAAATTCTTTTCCCATTCTGTTTTTCCGGTTTGATCAAGCTTGATCACCCAAAAATCTCCTTCTCCAAAGTTTTCTGTTTTCTTTGAGCCGCCTGTCGTGCTTCTGGAATAGATCCCTAGCAAGGCACCTCCATCTTTGGTAGGAATTATTTTTTCAACTTCATCCAAACCTTTCCCGCCTAAAATAAACTGAGACAGTTCTTTTCCATTCTTATCAAGTTTTACAACCAAAACATCTTTGGATCCGTAACCTTTAGTAGGCCCTTGAGCCTGAAGGGTGACATTTCCAGCTACAAAGAATCCTAAGTCTGTTGTTTGAATGACTGATCGTGCTTCTTCATCGGATGCTGATCCTAATGTTTTCTGCCAGAGTTCATCTCCGAATTCATTAAGCCTAATCAGCCAAATATCGGATCCGCCTTTGGAATCGTCTTTTTTATCAAGTCCTTTCCCTGAATAAGAAGTCCCGGCCAAAAGAAAGCCTCCTTCCTGAGTAGCGATGGAAGCAGAAAGATAGTCGTGGTTATTTCCGGAGAAATATTTTTCCCAGACCTCTTCGCCTTGTTGGTTAAGCTTGACTAAATGGAAATCGTAGCCATTGTTTTGTTTTCCAGCTGTGCCCTGAGGCTTCCGAAGGGTACTGGATTGGATACTGCTTCCTATAATCAGATACTGCTGATCTATGGTTGTCGTCACCTGGCTTAAGAAATCCTGAGTAGAGGATTTGATGTCTTTTTGCCATACTATTTTCTGGGCCGATAGGCCTAAGGCTGTGCACATCGTAAATGCACTCATGTAGAGTTTTCTCATCTATTTGTGTATATTAGTTAGTATAATTTGCAAATTTAACATTTTTTTAACACGCGCAAGTCATGTTAATGTGATTTAATCTAAAATTTATCCCTTTCAGTGTTATTACGTGCTTATAGGCAAAACGACAAAGCGTGTCGTATTATCAATATGATACCACAAAATATGATGATAGTTATGTATAATTGGAGGAACAGTGTTCTATAATAAGCCCTATGACTCATTATATTCAATAACAGTTCATATAATCACACGTCATTACAGAAGCTTATCCAGCCAGTCGCTTTCCAGTCTTTTAATTTTCTGAGTTTTCGAATCAACCAATACCCAAAGTGTACTTGAATCCACGACAAGCTGATCATGACAATAAAATTCAACTTTTCTGGGCTGCCGGATTCCTTCGGGAGCTTTTGGATAAGTTTTAACGGTGATCACATCTCCAAGATAAACCTGCTTTTTATATTGAATATGGTGATCAACGAGCATCCATATATCTTCCGGATACTCTGTTTTTTCCTTTACTTTTTCCCAGTGCTCACCCGCTATTTCTTCTACCCAATGCACATACTGCACATTGTTGACATGGTTATTCCGGTCTATATGTTCTTCCGTAACCTGAATCTGTTTCTGATATATTAAGTCCATTTTTTCGGCTTCATTAATCACCAAATATAGGGACTTTAAGCTTTTTTATTTATTCAAACGAAAAAACCTTCTCAAAACTGAGAAGGTTCACCTCTGAAAAATTTTATTTTAATATGGAAAATAATCAATGAAACTGTGCCGTTTCCGTAGAGTCTTTCATGGCTACTGTTGCCGAAGAACCGTTAGTTACTACGTTCTGAACCTCATCAAAATACCCGGTTCCTACGAATGACTGGTGTTTTACTGCTCTGAATCCTTTCTGCTGAAGGGCAAACTCACGTTCCTGAAGTTCGGAATAGCCTGCCATTCCTCTTTCTTTATAAGCCAAAGCAAGCTCAAACATCGCCGTATTCAAAGCATGAAAGCCTGCCAGCGTGATAAACTGGAATTTATAACCCATTTTTGCAAGCTCTTCGCGGAAATTAGCCATTTCTTCCACACTAAGCCTTGCAGCCCAGTTGAATGACGGTGAACAGTTATATGCCAGCATCTTTCCCGGAAACTGTGCATGAATTCCCTCTGCGAACTTTCTTGCCTGCTCCAGATCAGGATTAGATGTTTCCATCCAGATCAGGTCTGCATACGGTGCATAAGAAAGACCACGGTCAATACCCTGCTCCACTCCATTATTTACCACGTAGAAGCCTTCGGAGGTTCTTTCTCCGGTTACAAATTTTTTATCTCTGTCATCAATATCCGAAGTCAGAAGATCTGCCGCATCTGCATCTGTTCTTGCAATAATAATACTTGGCACACCCAAAACATCCGCTGCTAAACGGGCCGCAACCAGCTTATTAATAGCTTCCTGAGTAGGGACTAAAACTTTCCCACCCAAGTGTCCGCATTTCTTTGCTGAAGAAAGCTGGTCTTCAAAATGAACTGCTGCTGCTCCGGCCTCGATCATCTGCTTCATCAGTTCGAAAGCATTAAGGTTCCCTCCGAATCCTGCTTCTGCATCTGCTATAATCGGAACCAGATATTCCTTATTTCCGTTTCCACTTACCGACTGCACCTGGTCTGCTCTTAATAAAGCATTATTAATTTTCTTTACTACAGAAGGCACTGAATTGGCCGGATAGAGTGACTGGTCGGGATACATTTCCCCGGAAAGGTTCGCATCAGCAGCCACCTGCCATCCTGAAAGATATATAGCTTCCAGTCCCGCATCCACTTCCTGAACTGCCTGGTTTCCGGTTAAGGCACCAAGCCCTGCCACATAATCCTGGTTATTCAGTTTGTGCCAGAATTTTTTGGCCATTTCTGTCGCAATGGTATAGTCAATCGTATAAGAACCGCGAAGCTTCAATACTTCTTCCGCCGTATACGTTCTTTTTACTCCGTTCCAGCGGGGATTATTCAGCCAGTCCTGTTCTATAGCCTGGATTTGTTCTTGTCTTGTTTTCATAATATTTGGATTTATTGTTTGTTAGATTTGAGTTTGAGGGTGAGAGCGTTTGAGGGTTTTAGAGTCTGTGAGTTTTAGAGTAGGTTGGGTGATAAGTTTAGATATGAGTTATGAGTAGACTTTTTTAGAACAGAATCTTTCCGCTTTTTTACACGTCAATTCTCTTACACTAAAAACACTCTTACACTCCTACTCTAAAACTCTCCCACGTTAAAATACTCACTCAATAAACGGGTACGCTTTCAAAGTCAGGAATTCCTCAAATTGTTCTGAGAATATCAGTTCATTGAAAAGTTCTTTAGCTAAATTGAATTTTCCGTTTTTAAAACGCTGTTCGCCTACATATTTCTCTATATGTTCTATTTCCTCAGCTTCCCATTGAAGGAACATTTCACGGGTCAGAACAAGACCGTTATCAAGTTTGGCGTCGTTTTTCAGCCATTGCCAGATTTGTGTTCTTGAAATCTCAGCAGTGGCAGCATCTTCCATCAGATTGTAAATGGCCGCCGCACCGGTTCCCATCAGCCAGCTTTCGAGGTAAAGAATACCTACATTAATGTTCTTCCTTACTCCCTTTTCGGTAATTTGACCTTGCGGAACTTCCAGCAGATCGGTTTCTTTGATATGGTATTCAAATTTTTTATCAATCTGATTTTCTTCCGGCATATATTGATCAAAGACATCTTTTGCAACAGACACTAAAGCGGGATGTGCCACCCAGGTTCCGTCATGGCCGTTCTTCACCTCACGTTTTTTATCATTACGCACTTTTTCAAAAGCGAGACTGTTGGCTTCATAGTTATCTTTTACAGGAATTTGTGCGGCCATACCTCCAATCGCATGAACGTTTCTTTTATGGCAGATCTCGATCACTCTTTTTGAATAAGCGCTCATAAAAGGAGAAGCCATAGTTACCTGATCTCTGTCAGGAACCGTAAATTCGGGAAGGTTTCTGAATTTTTTGATAAATGAAAAAATGTAATCCCATCTTCCGCAGTTCAGACCTGCACTGTGTTCCTTTAATTCAAATAAAATTTCATCAATCTGAAAAGAAGCTGTGATCGTTTCTATTAAAACAGTAGCTTTAATAGTCCCTTCAGGAATCCCCAGGTAATTTTGGGCAAAAACAAAAACGTCATTCCACCATCGGGCTTCTTGGTAGTGCTCTAATTTCGGGAGGTAGAAATACGGGCCGCTCCCGTTTTTCAACAGGTGTTCGGCGTTAGAAAAAAAATAAATTCCAAAATCTGTCAGTGAGCCGGATGCTTCCTCCCCATTGATCTCGATATGCTTTTCCGGAAGATGCAGTCCTCTTGGCCGTACCTGAAGAACAGCTGTTTTTTCGTTGAGCTGGTAAGATTTCCCATTTTCAGCAGTGAAATCTATATTCCGCTGCACTGCATCTGCAAGATTAATCTGTCCCTGGATACAGTTTTCCCAGGTTGGCGAACTGCTGTCTTCAAAGTCAGCCATAAAAGTTGATGCCCCGGAATTTAATGCATTGATGATCATTTTCCGGTCTACAGGCCCTGTGATCTCTACTCTTCTGTCCAACAGATCAGCGGGAAGTGGCGCACAGCTCCAGCTACCGTTTCTCACTTCGTCGGTTTCAGGTAAAAAGCCGGGAAGATTTCCCGAATCAAAAAACTGCTGTGTTTTTTTTCTTTCTTCTAAAAGCGTCAATCTTTTTGGGTTGAAATTCTGATGAAGAGCCACTAAAAAATCTGTCAGTTCCGGAGTGAAAATTTCTCCAAACTGCTTCTGAGCTTTTATTTGTAATTGAGTTTCTGTTTCCATAACCTATTGATTTTGTGATTTGATCTTACAAACATAAATAAAAATATTCACAATTAGCGAACGTTCGCTAATTATTTTTAAAATTTATTATGCGAATAATCGCATTCATTCTTTATATTTGATTATGAATTCAGAAAGTGATTTTATCAAAACCGTGTTCGGTTTGAAGCTGAAACAGCTAAGGCAAAAGAAAAACTGGTCTCTGCAGGATCTTGCTGTAAAGACGGGCCTGTCGAAATCTTATTTAAATGAAATTGAAAACGGAAAGAAATATCCCAAGCATGATAAAATCATCCAGCTTTCGGAATCATTAGGCTGTACTTTTGATGAACTGGTTTCTACCAAGCTGGATAAGAGCTTAGCTCCTTTTAACGAGATCCTGCAATCGGATTTTTTCAAGGAGGTTCCGCTGGATCTTTTTGGCATCAGCAAAAACAATCTCATCAGCATTATCAGCGATGCTCCGAAAAAGGTAACCGCATTTATCAATGCACTTATTGAAATCTCCCAGAATTATAATTTGGGCAAGGAGCGTTTTTATTTTGCCGTGCTCAGGTCTTTCCAGGAGCTTTACGATAATTATTTCCCTGAAATTGAAGAAAAGGCGATGGAATTCATCAGGGAAAACGGACTGGATGCCAGTAAAGACCTGAGATCCTCTGTTTTGGAAAGCATTCTTACTGAAAAGTTCAATTACCGCATAAGGTCGGAAGATTTTGAACAGTTCGGCACTCTGGACAACCTGCGTTCTCTTTTTATTCCCGAACAGAAGCTCCTTCTGCTGAACCGGAAACTTGAAAAAGATCAGAGAACATTTATCCTGGCCAAGGAAATAGGATTCAGTGTCCTGGAATTAAAGATCCGTCCGAACACCTATTCATGGCTGGATTTCGGAAGTTTTGAGAAAATTCTGAACAATTTTTATGCTTCGTATTTCGCCGGAGCTTTACTGATCTCTAAAGAACAGACTCTGGAAAAAACCACTGAATTTCTCCTTCAGCATACCTGGGAGCCAAAAAGCTTTGAGGAACTGATCGCAGGCTTTACAGATTCCCCTGAAACTTTTTATTACAGGCTCACCAATCTTCTTTCTTCCGAATTGGGCATTAAAGATTTATTTTATCTGTGCTTAGTCAAGAAAAAGGATTCGGATAAGATCCAGATCTTAAAGGAACTTCACCTTAACCATCAGCAGGCTCCGCATGCCAATGCGACCAACGAGCATTACTGCCGGAGATGGATCGCCGTAAAGAACCTGCATCATTTAAAGGAAAACGAAACGCTTACAGATGCCCAGATCTCGCATTATAAAGATCAGGGAGTCAGCTATCTTGTTATTTCAACATCACAGAAAAATCCTTTTTCGGACGGAAGCAACAGGAGTTATTGTCTGGGAATTTTATTAAATACACAAACTATAAAAAAGATCGGTTTTATAAAATCTCCGACTTTAAAAACAATTAATGTAGGAGTTACCTGCGAATCCTGCAGTATTCCGGATTGTGAGGTGAGGCAGGCACCACCGGTCCGGCTGGAAAAGGAGCACTTTAACCTGAGTATGAAGAACGCCATTGAGAAGATCAGGAAGCAGTTGATAGTTGATAGTTGATAGTTGATAGTTGATAGTTGATAGTTGATAGTTGCAAAATTAAAACTTCGACATCCAGCTTCTAACCTCTAATTTCTAACTTCTTATTTAAAAAAAACACCAATGATATTAGATTTATTTTTCCCCAACCGATGCATTGAATGCAGCCGGATCACAGATGCAGATCTTTTAGTCTGCAGCTTATGTTTTGAGCAGATTCATTTTACCCATTTTGATTATTTCAGTGAAAATATCATCAAAGAAAAATGCAGACTTCTGTTTCCCGTTGAAAACACTTATGGATTGATGAAGTTTGAAGAAAGCGGCCTGACCAGGAAACTTATTCATGAACTGAAATACAAAAGCAGAGAAAAAGTGGGTAAGACTCTTGCTGAATGGACAGTGGAACGTCTGGACTTCAGGGATGAAAAACCTGACATTCTCGTATCTGTTCCGCTTCATCCCAAAAAGTTAAGAGAAAGAGGCTACAACCAGCTGCATTTATTTACAGAGGCATTGTCTACATTTTATCAGATTCCATTTGACCATGAATTGATTCAAAGAAACCATTATTCAAAAGCGCAGGCTTTAAAAGATAAGAAACACCGCCTGGAAACAGTGAATCCTTTTTCTCTTTCAAAACCGATTTCCGGAAAACACGTTCTTTTAATTGATGACGTTTTTACTACCGGAAACACTGTATCATCTATTGCCTGGGAGATTTTAAATGCGGGAAACAACAAGGTGAGTGTTTTGGTAATGGCGGTGGATGCGTAGTAAAGGAGTATGAGGGTTCGAGAGTTTGAGAGTTTGAGAGGTTTAGAGTTTGAGAGTCTTAAAAGAAGGAAAATACAGTTTAAGGTTTCCAAGTGGGATACCTGTGATTTACATGATTATTAAAACCAACACTATTACCCTTCAAATTCTAAACCTCTCAAACTCTCAAACTCTCCACTCAACACCTTTTCTCTTCCGATTCTTTTTCTTAATTTTCCGGCAAACTATTGATTATGAAAAATCTGCTTTTGCTGCACGGTGCGTTGGGACACAGTGATATTTTTAAGCCTTATGAAAAGGAGCTTTCAAAGTATTTCAATATTCATACACTTTTATTTTCGGGGCACGGAAATACAGAACTACCGGAAAATGCGATCAGCATTGAAAAATACACTGAGGAAATAAAGGATTATTTAGAAAAAGAAGATGTAAAGGATGTCTGTATTTTTGGACACAGTATGGGAGGCTATGCAGCCCTTTGCTGTGCGCTAAGATATCCTGAAAGAATCAATTCGATTATGACTCTGGGTACAAAATTCGACTGGACTGAAGAGCAGGCTTTAAAGGAAAGCAAAATGCTTGATCCGGAAGCTATTCTTCTGAAAGTTCCGAAATATGCAGAGCAGCTGGAAAATCAGCACGGTGCAAAATGGAAACAGCTTCTGCCTGCCATTGCAGAGATGATGGTTGCACTGGGTAAAAATCCTCCTTTGAATGAAAGCAGCCTTTGGGCGATTAGCATTCCTGTACAGATTATGACGGGAGACAAGGACAATATGGTAAGTATAGAGGAAAGCCTGAGTGCTTTCCGCAGTATTCCGAATGCAAAATTGGCCATACTTCCGGATACCAAACATCCTATGGAAAAAGTACGGCCTAATTTATTATTTGATCTGATGAAAGATTTCTGGAACCTTTCTTAGAGACTGTTTAAATTTTTAAAATCTCGCTGATTTGGCAAATTCCGCAGATTTTTATAACTGAAATAAATCTGCTACAACGACTTAATCTGCGGGAGAAATATTTTTCTTCAGTATTATTTCTGCATAATAATTATTGAAGAAAATTTAAACGGGCTCTTAGTATTTATCGCTGGAGTTTTTCACCGTAGCTTAAATCTCCGGCGTCACCTAGTCCTGGTGTGATGTATCCTTTTGATGTCAATCCTTCATCGATGGCCCCTACCCAAATTTTCGCTTCAGGGTAAGCTTTTTCGATGGTTTCCACTCCCTGTCTGGACGCAATTGCCGCTACAATATGTAACTGAGTCGGAGTTCCGTTGGTCAACAGGTCTTTGATCGCCTCAATTAATGATGCCCCTGTTGCCAGCATTGGATCTGCTACGATCAGTGGTCTTCCTTCAATATTCGGACAGGTAAGATAATCCTGCTTGATGGAGAAGTAATCATTGGCATCATGCTTTCTGTAAGCTGCAACGAAACCACAGTCTGCTCTGTCCAGGTAGCTCAGGATTCCTTCAAACAAAGGAACACCAGCTCTCAAAATTGTAGTGATCACCGGCTGAACGACTATTTCCTGAACTTTAATCTTATCTAAAGGGGTTTGGATCTCTACTTCTTTATATTCCAGTTGTTTACTGATCTCAAAAGCTGCAATTTCACCGATACGTTCCATATTTCTACGGAATCTCATTCTGTCATGCTGGATGTCTATATTCCTAAGCTCATTGATCCAGGAGTTAACTAAAGAAAATTGTTTTGACAATACAATTGTATTCATTATTCTGAAAAAACTTTTATTAAAATATTAAATTTAATATGAATAAAATCCCTCTTAGAAAAATCTAAAAGGGATTATTTTTTATTTCTGTCTGAAATACACTTCGATAGGAACTCCGGTAAATCCGAACTGTTTTCTCAATTGGTTTTCAGTAAATCTTTTGTAAGGCTCTTTTACATACTGAGGAAGGTTGCAGAAAAATACAAACTGCGGTGACGGCGTCGGAAGCTGTACACAGTATTTGATTTTAATATATTTCCCTTTGTTGGCCGGTGGCGGAGTCTGCTCAAAAATAGGAAGCATTACTTCATTTAACTTTGAAGTTTTGATCTTTTTCTTACGGTCTTCATACACAACCATTGCCATTTCCACAGCTTTCAGGATTCTCTGCTTCGTTAATGCTGAAACAAAAAGAATTGGAATATCACTGAACTGACCGATCTTCTCTTTAATTGAGTTTTCAAAATCTCTAACGGTGTTGGTTTTCTTATCTTCAATAAGATCCCACTTATTCACAACGATAACAATTCCTTTTCTGTTCTTTTGTGCTAAACCGAAAATATTCATATCCTGAGATTCCCAGCCCAGCGTTGCATCCACCATAATAATCACAACATCTGAAAATTCAATAGAACGGATAGATCTCATTACGGAATAGAATTCCAAATCCTCATTTACTTTAGATTTCCTTCTCATTCCGGCAGTATCCACTAAAACAAATTCGTATCCGAATTTATTATAAAGGGTCTGGATACTGTCTCTTGTAGTTCCCGCAACATCTGTTACGATATTTCTTTCTACATCCAGTAAAGCATTTGTTAAAGTAGATTTACCAACGTTGGGACGGCCTGCGATTGTAATTTTCGGCAATCCCTCGAAAGGATCTTTATAATCTGTTGTAGGGAAATCTTTAACGATATCATCCAGAACTTCTCCTGTTCCGGAGCCTGTAGCTGAAGATAAAGTGTAATATTTTTCAATTCCTAACTGGTAGAATTCAGTAGCGTTTATTTCCTCTTTGGCAGAATCTACTTTATTGATAACGATATAAACGGGTTTGTTTGATCTTCTAAGAAGTTCGTGAATTTCGTAATCGGTATCAGTAAGGCCTTCTTCTACATTCATCATAAAAATAATGGATGTAGCTTCGTCTATTGCCAGCTGAACCTGCTTACGGATCTCTTCTTCAAAAATATCATCCGTTCCTACATCATATCCGCCGGTATCTATAACTGTAAAATCTACTCCGTTCCAGTCAGATTTCCCGTAATGACGGTCTCTGGTAACACCAGCCGTAGAATCTACGATGGCTTCCCTTCTTTCTAGTAAACGGTTAAAAAGTGTGGATTTTCCTACGTTGGGACGCCCAACGATTGCGACAATATTTGACATAAAAATGTTTAATAAATGAAATTATTAATGGGTATCTCCAACTTTTGGAGCCCAATTTTTTGCAAAGATAAGATTTTATTATTTAGCTGATGAAAAAGTACAATTTCTGAAATAAATTTATACCCCAATCATCATTCATCTATTCAATTAAAAATCATACAATTATAGATGAACATTGTTTTTTTTATTATCAACCTCAAAAAAATACTTTTTCAGTTAAATAATTTTTTATAATTTCGCGCCACCAAAATAAGCAGACCTATAGTGTAACGGTAGCACTCCGGTTTTTGGTACCGTCAGTCGGGGTTCGAATCCCTGTGGGTCTACATAAAAGCAATCTCCTGGTTTACAGTTGATTGCTTTTTCATTTTGATTAAGTTTTAATCGGCTTGATATTGTATTAATTTATCTTTGTGTGATTTCCGTATATTATCAGGAGTTAAGAAATAAGGTACTTTTTGAGACAGCCTCTTATTTTTATCTCCACACGATGCAATCGTGCGGGAGCGGGGATAAATCTTATTAAAGCCACTCGTTGAGCGGCTTTAATAAGATTATTTAGGGTTAAAAAGATGAACAACTTCTTTTGTCTCCTTTTCAGACAAAATAGGGGGATCAAATATTACATCTCGGATAATTTTCTTTTTAATCGTATCAAAAAGCATTTCACCTTTTATGTATTGATTTTCACTATCATGAGTAAATGTATATACAGCATATGGTTCTCCTGTTTTACTGTAAAAAATCCATGGCCCTTTTCTAAGATATAAGGCTTTATTTTTAAAAAAATTACCTTCTCCTTCATTAGAAATTTTACCACTTTTATAATATACTTTCGTTGTATAATTATTAGGAGCTTTATGTAAGTAAGAATAAGAGTTTACTTTTTGATTAGGATAATATTGGTATATTTTAACTACAACTCCATTATTATATAAGTATTTACTATCTAATTTCTTAGAATTATTATATACTTCTGAACTAACCAATCTTCCTTTTTTATAGGTCGTCTTTGTGGTAGTTCCATTTTCTTTAGTTAATTCTGTATAATTCTCTTTTTTGCAAGACTGCAATAAGAAAATGAAGAATGCTAAGCTTAAATATTTCATGTTATTTTCGAGATTTTGCTGCACTATCAACCTTTGCTTTTACATATGGATTTGAAATTTCATCATAATTACTTCCTGTATGCCAGTTCTGGTATATATCTCCAACTTTTGGTACTTTAAACTGCATTGTTGTATCTTTTCCGTTATCAAAACTAACTTTCGCATCAATAATTGTATCGTTATTAACCTTAGTCTTTTGTCTGCCACCAAATAGTGACTGAGCTAAATCAGCTAATGCTGCTATATCAACTCTGTAAGCCATAATATCTTTCCAATCATTTCCCCTGCTTAAACTATTCACACTTCCTCCCATAAAACCATCTAAACTTACTATTTTATCTATATTACCCCTAAAGAATGGGTTGGTATAATTTAAAGGAGCAGCACCCCCTAAATTTGTATAAAAATTTCCACCTTCATTTCCCAAATGTGATAAATAGTTTGTAAGATCAAAAGCTCCTTTCCCTTTTATAGTGATCCCTCCCGCAGTTGTCAACATTCCAGATGAGTTATCTCCAGATGAATCACTGTAAGTACCATCAGCATTTAAAGAATATGATACTGATCCACTTGTTTCATCTACAATTTGACCTGTTTGTGCAACACCATAAACATTTGTATATCCAGCATCCATCGCTTCTTGAGTAGTATTAATATTTGCTTTATAGGTTAATTTGTTGCTACCATCTTCAAATATCTGATGTATCCAACCTAGGCTCTCTCGTCCATCAGGATCAATAAACCCTATCGGATTATTGAACGCATAATTATAAGGACTATGACGGGTCATCTTCTCCGCCAGCGGATCTACAACACCCCATCTTCCAATATCCGGCATATAAAATCTTGCGCCATAGTCATACATACCCGTTTCCTGAAGTTCCTTACCGTTGTACTTGTACTGATAACTATAATTCCCAGGTAAACTGTTATAGCTCTTATGTTTCAATCCAAATGGGTAGTAATTGTTCTCTTCAACCACTTCAAGCATGGCTCCATTATTAAAATAGCTCAATCTTACATTTCCTAAATGATCAAGATAATTATAAATATACTTATTTTTTTCAAAATCAAAATAACCTTCTGATGTCGGTGCAAACTTTAATGTCGGAACTGTAGGAACAGTAGATCCTAACGATTCCAGATTGTTGTATTGAAATCCATCTAAGTAATCAGTTTTCTGTTCGGCACCCATTGGTATATACCTTTTCGACACTTTCGTTCCGTCGGCTCTATAGGTATAATATGTGTTATTGGTAGAGTTAACAAATACTGTTTCTGTAATGCTGCTCGGTAGATTTAGGAAATTATATGTAATAATCATTTTGTTTTTATCGGGATTACTGGTCATATTCCCATTAGCATCGTACTGCATTGTATTTCCTTTATATCCACCAATAGATGACACTAAATCCTTAACAGAGGTAAGCCTATTCCCTTGATACGTATAGTTAAGGTTATTAATGAAATTGGCAGCTGTATTTCCTACTATCAATTCAGAAGATCTTTTTAAATTGGTAATATTACCATTCAGATCATACTCCAGCTTCTCAAAATATTCTTTCGCAGAAGGATTGCTGTCTTTCTGATAAAAGCCTGCTGAAAGCCTATTTAAGCTATCGTAAACATAGCCGTATCTTCTCAGGTGATCATTAGCTGCGGTAGAAGTTCTCCAGTCTACCTCTGCAATATTCCCATTATACCTCGGTATTACTTTCAAGTCAGGAAAATCGGTATTGGGCGTTTCCAATCCTTCAACCTGATTGTATTTGATTTTATATCCAAAAAGGTCATTTCCCAAATTGACTGGATCATTGATATTGGTCATCCATCCACGAATGTTATACTTATAATCGATGGTCTGTAAAGGAGATGCTAAGGATATTCCCCCTACTTTTTTATTTTCAAGCTGTGAGAGCTCATTATACTTATTCTGAGTCAGGTATTCAACAGGATTGCTGCCTATCTGATGGGTATGCGTCAGAAGCCTGTTCTGGGAATCATACGTGAATTTTTCCACGATGCCTTTTTCAGGATCCGTGATCAATCTTCTGTGATAGGTATTGCTCTGAAGGACCATTCCCGCAAAATCAAGCTTATGATTAACAACAGTATATCCTCCCAAATGATTGTTACTTCTTGAGCCTATATTTCTTCCTTTGGTATCATACCAGATAAAGTTCTTTGTCCATTTGTCATCTTCTATATTTTTGATATAGGAAGCGGTAAGCATTCCTTTGGTGGTTCGTGAATTGGCCGGGTTATCGGTCAAAAGATCCTGTGCAAATACATTGGTGACTGTTGGGGAGCCTGTGGGGTAAGTGTCATAGTAATTAACACTCAAAACAGACTGGATATCTGAAGGAAAATAATTATTACTGTAGTAAACCGTCATTCCACTTTTGGCAAAACCTGTGGCATTTCTGGATTCGGTAATTACCAAGTCTTTAATTAAATCCTGTAAAGCAGCTCTTTCTCCTGCTGAAATAATTCCTGTAAGGATCGCTCTTCCAAATGTATCATATTTGGTCATGAGCCATTTATTTTGTACATCCATTACAGCATCCTGAGAAAGAATCAGTCTGTCAGTTTTGTCGTATACCATGTATTCCCAGCCTTTGCCAGGAAGTTTCTTTTCTACAAGTCTGCCCCTGCCATCATAACGGTACTGATAGCACAAGTCATTCAACACTGTTTCTGTAACAGGCCCGGCTAATGCTTTGGGAGGAATAACAAAGGCCAGCTGGTTATACTCATTATACACGTAATAAGTATCTATATTCCCTCCATTATTAACCTTTCTTACGAGCATAACCTGCCCCTGTCCGTTTTTGAATTCTATGGTAACATTACCGTCTTCATCAGTTACCGTATTTTTATACAGCTGGTTAGCAGGAAAATACTCCAGAACCAATGCTGACGATGTAGCATTATTGACCCAGGTAGTATTGGTGGTAAATTTATAGACTTCATTCTGAGCATTGGTGCCATATTGAAAAGTAACGGGTTTGTTTGCCCAGGCAGTGCCTACCTGGATCTGCTGCTGGATCCTGTCCAGCGGAGAGTTTTCAAGTATTTTTTCTGCATAGATCTTTTCTGAACCATAAATACCGGGCTGGGCAGCATTGGCCAGAGGAGTAGGAACAATGGCTCCATTCAGGGTTCCTCCTTGCGGAACAGGTAAATAGTCTTTTACCTGTCTTCCGAAAGCATCATATTCGATATGGGTAACCACATCTTTTCCCAGTGGGGAAGCTTTTATATTCACTACCTGTTTTGGTCTTCCCAAGCCGTCAAAATACTGAACGGTTTCTGAGGTTTTTGGGCTTGAAAGGGCAGGGTCTGAAAGGTATGTTTTTGAATAGACATAATTTTCTGTCGGTGAAAGCTGCGCATGAACTAACCCCGCTATAAATAATGCACTGATCGGTATTAATATTTTTTTCATCGTTGTTAGTTTTTGTAGTTGTATTTGTATTCTTTCACAATTTTATACACTGGATTTCCAGCTGCATCTTTATCCAGCTGCTTCACTTCTTTCAGTCGATTAGCGGTATCATAAACATAAACTTCCCTTATTCCGGACGGAGGGGTAATGCTTGTGACACCAATTAACGGATCGTAAGTGTATGTAGTTACGAGCTTATCAGCCAGTAGAGGCATTTCTCTAAATCTTTCATAAATGTCAAGAAGGTCTGCTTCCTTGGAGGGATCTGCTGCATCTGCATCTGAAGAAGCTGACATCCACGGCACCGTATTTTCGATCTCATTATAGGCTATGCCATCTACTTTTGCAATAGGCTTTGTTTGGTTATACCCCCACAGGATACTTACAGGAACACCTTCCTTTGTAGTATACTGTAGCAGGTTCCCTTTATTATCATATTTATCATACTTAATATCAGTACTTGAAGCAGTAATATTGAGTATATCATAAGTCTTTACCGATACTGGTAACACTAAATTTACTGAAGCTGGATCTGGAAGAGACAATGGATAAATCGTTTCTTTTTTAGACAATATCTTAGAGGAGTTACCTACCATCTTTGTAACAGCAGTTTCCAGAGGAATACCCACCATATTTTTACCGATCATCAATTGATTATTTTTCTCATGTGCATACTGAAATGAAGTCTCATTAGCCGAAAGCTCTGGGTCAATTGTTTTTTTAGAAGTAAGCTGAACATGTTTAGGGTTGTTATAGAAATACTGGGTTTCAGATTTCAGTTCCTGTCCATTCAGATAATCTGTTATTTTTTGAGATTTTAGAAAAGTAAAATAGGATATATTTTCATACTGGATGATAGAAAGGTTATTCACGATCTCGGAATGGGTAAAACTTGCCCCTGGAAGCCCAAAACACTCATCATATGTAGTTCTGTCTACATTATTTGCTCCGTCTGCAATACATCTGCCATTATAAAAGGTATGGTAATGGACAGCCAGACAGTCGGTCTCTGTATATTTTTTATTAGCATCTTCAGTGGTACAGACCCTTGTAGGATCGGGAATAAAAGTAAGCAGATCATAGTCTGTTCTTACTCTCAGGCCTCGTACCGAATATTGGCGACTGTCATCCTTCTCATATTCGTTAACTATTTTCTTTAGTAAGCTGTTGTTTTTATCGTAATATTTTGACACAAGTTCTCTTCCGTTATTCCAGCCGAAGTTCGTCCAGGGTGCACTTTTAATATCCGCTCCCTGCATGATCTTTCCATAATTATCCACTTCCGTTGAAAACTCGTGAAATGTATACCCTCCATCTGTACCTGTAGATTCAATGACAGATTTATAAAAAAATGCCGGATGCGAAGGATAAAGGGGGTTGAGATTATCCGATGAAATATTGATATAGGGAAAATCATCAAAAAGTGAGTTGTCCAACTTGCAGAATCTTCCGCTTGTAGATCTGTCGAGATAATAAGGTTTTTGTACCTGAATTCCTGATGACATCCCCGCAGTTCCAGTGTTATAATTATATTTTTTTATGATAGGTGGACTGCCTGCCGCATCATAAGAGGCTATTTCTTTTACCCTTAATCCGCCAACAGGAATGTTATCGGGTATTTCTTGGTCTTCTTCTGGAATATAATGGACATTCAGGGAACCTACCGTACATCTGAAGTTAGCCTGAAGTTTCAATTTTACCTGCATACCTTTTGGCACTACATAACATTCTGATCTCATTCCATTTACCGGAGTTGGCATGTTTGCGAATCCCGGACAGTTACTTGCAGCGTTTTGTGGAACGGGTTGGTTATTTTGATCTACCGCCCAGAAGGCAGAGGTGTGATGGCCTGGTACTTCAGCACTTATCCCCTCACATTCATCATTATAACCACTGAACATAACCGCGAGCATATACTGTGCCCTCTTGTTATCAATTATGGTCTCGTCTAAGAGTTTATCATCAGGACTGCTGACTAGCTTTCTATGGACGAAAAGCTGTGCTGCAGTTTTTGGAGGGGTAACGACTCTTGTTCCACCATAAGTATTACTTTCATAGTCCAACAAGGTGTAGCCTTTGGTGGGATAAATAATTTTTCTCAGCAGACCCTTTTTAGCATTTTCCTCAACGATACTTTGATCAGCCCAATTATAAATTACATCTCTTACCAATAAATCATCCACCTTAGGCACAAGGGTCGAATTACTTTTGCCATTAAAGTAACCATATATATCCCTGCTGTAAGAAAGCCTCTCTGGTGCCTGCTCGGGAGCTATATATTCAAAAGAATATTTTTTTAAGGATTTTGTTTCTGTAATTTCATTCAGGAAGATCCTTCCATTAGTAGTTTTTGTATAGTTGAAAGTATAGGACTCAACCACTGTGTTGTTAAGCATCTTTTTGATTTCTGAAACCTGTCCTGATTCATCGATTACCAGCTGGCTGTATGAAAACAGAATTTCTCCTAGAGAGACGCTGCTGCTATATATTCTTTTCAACCGTTTTCCTTTTACATTCTGAAGATTGGTCATAGCCGATGATACTATAGGAGGCATATTGTAGCTGTTAACACAGTTCCCATGTTCGTCTACCCAGGAATAAGTAGCACCAACAGGTGTCATGGTCATGGTCTGGGATCTTGACAATACGGTCGTATAGATTCTTTCTTCATATTCAAAATATATTTCTTGATCCTTAGTATCTTTTATTTTGGTTAAATACCAGGCTGAAATATTGGTTCTAGGGATACTATGTGCTCCTCCGGTTTGTGAATTGGTGGTGATTTCTTTTTCAGCAAAGTAATATTTTGTACCATCTTCAATGGTTATAATAAACTGTGAATTTGCAGTGTCTTTTTCTATCTGCACATTTTGCTGGGAAATCATGACCGGGAATCCTCTTTTATCAACGACAAAACTAAAGCTGTTATTTCCAAAACTTGCATAATATATATCAGGTTCGGAATCTACAGAGCCTGCACTTACGGCTTGCAGGTAGGTCCTTACATTATTATCTTCTACCCCAATCGAATCCAGATCGGGTGGATTGCTGAAGCTGATGTTTGGATTGGTCTTTTCATCAGGAATTCCTCTTACAACCCTCGTAATTACTCCTCCCGCAGCTAACTTCCATCCCAGGCCCACCAGACCGGATTGTTCATCCACCCGTATTCCACTACTGGAATAATTGAGCTTAATAGGAATGTCATTTATTTCAGAAGCATAATTAATAATTGGAATGTCAATATTGGGTGTTCCAGTAAACATGCCCACCGGAATGTTTCCGTAAGTTCCAAGCTTATAAGCTTCAGGGCTTGGTGGGGTTATATTCACCTGAAATTCTGCCGGATTGTTTACACGTTCATCCTGCTGAGCAAAAGTGTGCATGGCTAAAAGAGCAGAAACTAAAATTATTGTTTTTTTCATTTGGTTTTTGTTTTATTTCTTAATTATTTTGGCATTAGCAGTTTTATTGGCATCAGTTTTTATTGTAATCAGATAAGCCCCCTGAATTAAATTTTGGGTATTAATCTTTGTCACTTTATTCTTGGTTTTCAAATTCTGAAGCTGTCTTCCGCCCATATCATACAACAGGATTTCTGCCTCTTTAAAATCAAAACCGATTTCAACATAAGCATAATCTGATACTGGGTTAGGATAAATCTTAATGTCCTGTTTTTCAATCAGCTGATCAAGCTGCTTATCTCCCAGCTTTACAATCTTCCAGTTTTCTTTTCCAAGCTCTTCTGCACTGGTTCCTGCCAGAATAATTGAGCCGTCTCTGTTTAATTTTATATCTGAAAGTCTTTCTTCTCTCTTTCTGGATTCACCTTTCACATGCTTTCTCCACTGCTCATTACCATCGATATTGAGATAGAGCATCCAGAAAGTTTCATCATTTGTTTCTATACAACCTTCTGCTTGGGTATAGCCCCCTAACAAAATTCCTTTGAAAGACCTGTCATCTGCTGAATGAAGAACACTTGTTCCCATCAGAATATCCCTGTTTCCAAAATTATAAGACTTCTGCCAGGTTTCTTCACCTCTTTCGTTTAAAGAGACCAGCCATAAATCTGTTCCTTCTTCTATGCCTGCTGTTTTATTTCCTGATCTTTCGGATCTTGATTCGCCACCAATGATGTATCCATTTGAAGTTAAAGCCAAAGTTCTTAGATGATCATCTCCTTTTCCTCCAAAATTCTTTTCCCATTCTGTTTTTCCGGTTTTATCAAACTTGATCACCCAAAAATCTCCTTCTCCAAAGTTTTCTGTTTTCTTTGAGCCGCCCAGGTTGCTTCTGGAATAGATGCCTAACAAGGCTCCACCATCTTTGGTAGGAATTATCTTTTCAACTTCATCCAAACCTTTCCCACCTAAAATAGACTGAGACAGTTCTTTTCCATTCTTATCAAGTTTTACAACCAAAACATCTTTTGAACCGTAACCTTTAGTTGAGTTCTGAACATTCCCAGCCACAAAAAAACCAAAATCTGTTGTTTGAATTACGGATCTGGCTTCTTCGTCTGAAGAAGTTCCTAAAGTTTTCTGCCAAAGTTCATCTCCGAATTCATTAAGCCTAATCAGCCAAATATCGGATCCGCCTTTGGAATCTTCTTTTTTATCAAGTCCTTTCTCTGAATAAGAAGTCCCGGCCAAAAGAAAGCCTCCTTCCTGAGTAGCGATGGAAGCGGAAAGATAGTCGTGGTTATTTCCCGAGAAATATTTTTCCCACACCTCTTCGCCTTGTTGGTTTAGTTTTACTAGATGGAAATCGTAGCCGTTGTTTTGTTTCCCAGCTGTACCCTGAGGCTCCCGAAGGGTCGTGGATTGGATACTGCTCCCTGTAATGAGATACTGCTGATCTATGGTTGTGGTCACCTGGCTTAAGAAATCCTGAGTAGAGGATTTGATGTCTTTCTGCCATAATACCTCCTGGGCAGAAAGCCCTAGGACCGTGCATAGAATACATGCACCAGAGTAGAATTTCTTCATCTGCTTGTGTATTTAGTTTTTATAATTTTTCAAATTTAACATTTTTTTAACACACCCAAGTCATGTTAATGTGATTTAATCTAAAATTTATCTTTTCAGTGTTATCACGTGCTGAATTTTACAGGCAAATCTACTCTTGCAAAACGACAGAACATGGCGTATTAAATTTATAGGTACAACTATTTTTAAAGTAATAATTGAAAACTTTATCACTAATAACCAATAAAAATTTTTCATCTGCCATTCATAGATATCTATGAAAAAAGACAGCTGTAAAAGCTGTCTTGGATAATATTATATTAGTTGACAATTATTTTAAATCAAATCTGTCAGAGTTCATCACTTTAACCCAGGCAGAAACAAAATCGCTGACAAATTTTCTCTGAGCATCAGAGCTGGCGTATACTTCTGCAATAGCTCTCAATTCAGAGTTGGATCCGAAAACGAGATCTGCACGGGTAGCAGTCCATTTTGGCTGTCCTGTGGACCGATCAGTTCCCATATACAGTTCCTGATCTTCGGAAATGGCTTTCCATTGTGTTCCCATGTCCAGAAGATTAACAAAGAAGTCATTGGTAAGTACTCCCGGACGGTCGGTAAATACCCCGTGTTTTGATCCGTCAAAATTCGTATCCAGTGCGCGCATTCCGCCTATAAGTACTGTAAGTTCAGGAGCTGTTAATGTTAAAAGCTGTGCCTTATCAATCAGTAAGGATTCTGTAGATACACTGAATTTCTTTTTCAGATAATTACGGAATCCATCTGCTGCAGGCTCTAAATAGCTCATGGATGCTACATCGGTCTGTTCCTGTGAAGCATCCATTCTTCCGGGTGCAAAAGGAACTTTGATATCCTGTCCGGAATCTTTTGCCGCTTTTTCCACTCCTGCACTTCCCGCAAGAACAATGACATCTGCTAATGATACTTTTTTACCGCCAGTTTGATTTTCGTTGAATTCTTTTTGAACGTTTTCTAAAACTCCTAAAACTTTCTGAAGCTGAGCAGGATTGTTTACCTCCCAGTCTTTTTGAGGAGCCAGCCTGATTCTTGCTCCGTTGGCACCCCCGCGTTTATCACTTCCTCTGAATGTAGAAGCGGAAGCCCACGCAGTAGATACCAATTCTGAAACACTTAATCCTGAATATAATATTTTCTCTTTTAAGAGGTCAATATCTGCATCATTGATCAGTTCATGATCAACCTGAGGAATAGGATCCTGCCAGATCAGCTCTTCCTGAGGAACATCCGGTCCCAGATATCTTGCTTTAGGACCCATATCCCTGTGAGTAAGCTTAAACCATGCTCTTGAAAAAGCATCTGCAAATGCATCCGGATTTTCATAGAAATGTCTTGATATTTTTTCATACACAGGGTCCAGCCTTAAGGAAAGATCTGTTGTCAGCATCGTAGGTCTGTGTTTTTTTGCCGGATCAAAGGCATCAGGAATGATCTCTGCTCCGTCCTTGGCAACCCATTGGTGAGCTCCGGCAGGGCTTTTGGTCAGTTCCCATTCATTTTCAAATAAATTTTTAAAGAAATAATTACTCCACTCAGTTGGTGTTTCCGTCCAGGTAACTTCCAGACCACTGGAAATGGCGTCTGTTCCTTTTCCTGATTTATAAGTGCTGCTCCATCCTAGTCCCTGAAGTTCAATTCCTGCTGCTTCCGGCTCTTTTCCAACGTTATCGGCAGGCCCGGCCCCATGGGTTTTCCCAAAAGTATGTCCACCGGCAATTAGAGCTACGGTTTCTTCATCATTCATTGCCATACGACCGAATGTATCGCGGATATCTTTGGCAGCTGCAATAGGATCAGGATTTCCGTCCGGACCTTCAGGATTTACATAAATAAGTCCCATCTGTACGGCAGCAAGGGGTTTTTCAAGGTTTCTGGAGTGAATATCACCGTCTGCATCATCATCAGTTGGCAGTACTCCATGTTGTTCAGGCACTCCTTCCGAACCGTGAGCATAGCGAAGGTCACCTCCCAGCCATGTTTTTTCCGTTCCCCAGTAAACATCCATATCCGGTTCCCAAACATCTTCGCGCCCTCCTGCAAAGCCGAATGTTTTAAAGCCCATAGATTCCAGAGCAATGTTCCCGGTAAGGATCAAAAGGTCTGCCCAGGAGATTTTATTGCCATATTTCTGCTTGATGGGCCACAGCAATCTTCTCGCTTTATCCAGACTCACATTATCCGGCCAGCTGTTCAGAGGAGCAAAACGCTGTTGTCCTGAACCGGCTCCCCCTCTTCCGTCACCAACACGGTATGTCCCGGCACTGTGCCATGCCATACGGATAAATAAAGGCCCATAATGGCCAAAATCGGCAGGCCACCAGCCCTGAGAATCTGTCATTAATGCATGAAGATCTCTTTTTACAGCATCAAGATCGAGGCTTTTAAATGCCTCAGCATAATCAAAATCCTTATCCATAGGGTCTGAAAGGGAGGAATGCTGGCGCAGGATATCAACTCTAAGCTGATCAGGCCACCAATCAAGATTTTTGGTTCCCCCGCCTGCTACAGCTTCTTTTTTCATTGTTCCGTTATGGAACGGACATTTACTGATGTCATTCAAATCTTTTTCCATTTATCGTTTAATTTTTTATGTTGATTAATACAGTTTCTTTTTAAAGACATGACAAACTTACAAAGCTCAATTCATAAACACAATCTATTAATATTTATTTAAACGATAGTTAAAAACTATAATTTATTCAGTTTTAGCAAGTGTTTGAAAGCGTGAAATTAAAACTTCTAATAATGCAATTAAGTTAATGAAAATTCGAGAACAGATATATAAAAAGCAAGAGCAAGTTGTCATATTTAGAATGATTCAAATAAACATTTATATTTTGATAATCAGTTCATTCGATTTAATAAAATTTGATTATTTTTATATTCAAGAATATGATTGATATGAAAAAAATACTGGTTGTTCTGCTTGTTGCATTTATTATTATACAGTTTTTCCCGGTCGACAAGACTAATCCTCCGCCAACACCGGGCATGGATTTTCTGAAGATCAAAAAAACACCGGAACCTATTGCAAAGATTATCAGAACTTCCTGCTATGACTGTCATTCCAATGAAACAGAGTATCCTTGGTATGCCAGCATTTCTCCGGCTTCATGGTTTGTTAAAAATCATATAGAGGAAGGCAGAAAGCATCTTAATTTCTCTACTTTTGCAGTATATGAACCTAAGAGGCAGGCCCACAAACTGGAAGAATGTATAGAAATGACTGAAAAAGAGGAAATGCCTCTTGAGTCTTATTATGTAGGCCATCAGGGTGCCAAACTAACATCTGAACAGCGTAAAGAGCTGGTAAAATACTTCAAAAGAGTAAAAGAAGATACCGAAAGGAAAATGTTATTTTAAAAACCAATATTATGAAGGAGAAATGGGAAGATAAATATATCGTATTTTATGACGGCGACTGCGGTTTCTGTAATTTTTGGGTGCAGTGGATCCTTGAACGGGATAAGAATGACCGGTTTATGTTTGCATCCCTGCAGTCTGATTTCGGACAGAAATTCCTGTCTGAAAGAGGTCTTGAGACTAAAGTATTCAATACCCTTTATCTTTGGAAACCGGGACAGTATTACTTCATTAAATCACGTGCTGTACTGCAGATCGCTACTGTATTGGGCGGCGCTTACAAACTGCTGGCTCCCGGAAAAATAATTCCTGCATTTTTAAGTGACCCAATATATGACCTTATCTCAAGGAACAGAATGAAACTGGCTAACCAGAAATGTTTTCTTCCGGATCGTGAGCAAAAGAAGAAATTTATCGAAATATGATTTAATCATGAACTTGTAGACTCTGCCCAGTTTATTGCCAAAGTAGAAATAAAAAAGCAAAGATGAAATTCATCCTTGCTCTCTTAAATTTTATTGGTTCAATGACCATATTGAATAACTGTTTGGCGGTGCCTGAACTTTTACCCATTTATCTCCCTGTGTCGTTGGATACCAGCCAGAATTACCTGTAAAATCTTTTATCTGCTGACTGCTCCAATTAGTTTCTATCCATCTTTCCTGCCAGCTCGATGAATTATTGATATAGACTACCAGTCCGGGATTCCCGTTATACCCGTTACGTCTTGCGATATATTCATCATTATCCGTATAGAGTATGGAAGTCGTTCCCGTAGCTTTGTTATTGTGGATCCAGATCAGATTATTCAGCCTTTCTTTGTTGAGCCACTCTTCGTAGTCCCGGTAAAAAATGGTGGGATAGCCTTCGTGAGTAAGAATGTAGGCATAGGCCGGCATTTTATTGTTAATGATATCGGTATCATGATTAGCCACAAAAGTGACTGCTTTATATGGATTTCTTTTCCACATCATATCGTCATTCAGAATATTTAAATTCCCATTGTCGAAAGCTTCATCCATTTTATAATATGCTGCAAAATCAAATACAGAGCTGTTGGCATTATTGGCCCACCATTCTAAGGTATTCACATTGGAATCCCACAGTTCACCAACAGAAAATCCGCCTACGTTGGAATTCCAGTTATTAACAACCCAAGGTCCGAAGCCTTTGACGTAATCGAATCTCCATCCGTCAAATTTCATGACATTCTTATAATATTTTCCGACAGAATCATCTCTCCCCCACAGCCAGTCCTGCACATAAGGATTAGCATGGCATAAATCCGGAAATCCACCGAAAGCACCTTCATCATTATTCCCGTAAGAATTTTTGTAAAAATCATTATAGCTCCGCTGAAATTTTCCGGAAGCGATTCCTGAAAAATCTGTCCAGGTGTTTGTTCCTGTAAAAGGATTGGCCTGAGACTGCCCGCCACTGTTATGATTGATGACGATATCTGCGTACACCTGCATATTTTCTGCATGGGCTTTTGTAATCAGTGCTTCCAGCTCGGTGCGTGACCCAAAACGGGTTTCTGTGCTTCCGTTCTGGTTAAAATTTCCAAAATCATAATAATCTGTTGGGTCATATCCCATAGAATAAGCGCCATTCTGAGCTTTTGAGGCAGGTGGAAGCCATACTGCACTAATTCCGGAATCTGACCAGGCTGTCAGCTTGTCTTTCACAGTATTCCACCAGGTTCCGCCTTCGGGAACATCCCAGTAGAATCCCTGCATCATCACTCCACCTCCGGGACCGGATACATATTTACCGGCAGCAGATCCGCTTCCGGTACTAAATGGGCGTCCATCATGCTTGGTAACATTTACTGTTTTGGCATGAACTTCCTCTTTCTGAAGATTTTCATTATCGTTTTCATCACCATTCTGACAGGAACTAAAAAATGCTAAAGCCAGCATCGAAACTAAGAAATGTGTTTTTTTCATACGTGTATTTTAATTGTTAATCTATTAACTAAATTACAATTTTATTGAAATAAAGCACAAAAAATATAAAATATTTTCATTTTCAGTGAATAATTCCGGTCAACAGCTTTATAAAAATTTCATTAAAAAATCATAAACTTTTAATAATTTCAAAACAATTTTTCTTTTAATCCATATATTTGCATATTATGGAATATAACACCCAAAGAACTCAGCTTCATATGCCGGAATACGGCAGAATCATACAGCAGCTGGTTGAACGCTGCAAAGAGCTCCCTACCAAAGAGGAAAGGAGTGAAATGGCCATGGCCATTATCGATTTTATGGGTCAGAGAAACCCTCAGCTCCGTGACGAAGAAAATTATAAACATAAACTTTGGGATCATCTTTTCATTTTAGCAGAATATGATCTTGACGTGGATTCCCCATACCCCTTTCCTACCAGAGAACAGCTTGCTGAAAAGCCTAAAAGAATGGAATATCCTAAACTTCAGGGAGATTTTAAATTTTACGGAAAAAGTATTCTTCAACTGATAGAAAAAGCCATCGAACTGGAGCCCGGTGACGAAAAGGAAGCTCTGATAGAAGTGATTGCCAACAACATGAAGAAGTCCTATAATGTATATAATAAGGAACATGTAACAGATGATGTTATTTTCCGTCACCTGAAGGAGCTTTCTGAAAACAGACTTGATCTTACAGGAATAGAATCTCTGGAAAAGAGCAAGATCTACTATACCAGCAATAACAACAACAGCAGGAACAACAGTAACAGCAGCAGAAGCAGCAACAATAATAACAATAATAAGAACAACCAGACCAATAAGAGAAGGCATAACAATAATCATAAAAACAGAAAGTAATGAGTGGAACATTTCAGATAAGAGGAGGGAAAAGACTGCATGGTGAAATCACTCCACAAGGGGCAAAAAATGAAGCTTTACAAATCTTATGTGCTGTTTTGTTAACAGATGAGGAGGTAAGAATTAAAAATATTCCGGACATTCATGATGTAAACAGACTGATTGAAATTCTCGGCGATTTCGGGGTTAAGGTAACCAAGAACGGACAGGGCGATTTTACATTCAAAGCTGATAAGGTCAATTTTGATTATATTAAGTCTGACGAATTTAAAAAAGACGGGGCCAAACTGAGAGGTTCTATTATGCTGATGGGGCCGATGCTAGCACGTTACGGTGAAGCATATATGCCGACTCCCGGTGGCGACAAGATAGGAAGAAGAAGATTAGATACTCATTTTCAAGGACTTGTAGAACTTGGCGCTGAATTTAATTATGACGAAGATGAATATTTCTATTCATTGAAAGCTAAGGAGCTGAGAGGGAAGTTTATTCTTCTTGAAGAAGCTTCTGTAACCGGAACAGCCAATATTGTGATGGCTGCAGCTCTTGCCAAAGGAAAAACTAGAATTTATAATGCCGCCTGCGAACCTTATCTTCAGCAACTCTGCAAAATGCTGAACAGAATGGGCGCCAACATTTCCGGAATCGGTTCCAACCTGGTAACGATTGAAGGAGTTGAATATCTTCACGGTACTGAGCATACGATGCTTCCGGATATGGTAGAAATCGGATCATGGATAGGTCTTGCTGCCATGACTAAATCTGAAATCACTATTAAAAATGTAAACTGGAGCCAGCTTGGTGTTATTCCCAACACATTCAGAAAATTAGGAATTGAGCTTGAGCAGAGCAATGACGATATATTTATTCCTGCCCAGGAAAATTACAGGATTCAGAAATTCATTGATGGTTCTATTCTTACCATTTCAGATGCTCCGTGGCCTGGATTTACCCCGGATCTGTTGTCTATTATCTTAGTGGTCGCCACTCAGGCGAAAGGAAGCCTTCTGGTTCACCAGAAAATGTTTGAATCCAGATTATTCTTTGTGGATAAACTGATCGATATGGGGGCACAGATTATTTTATGTGATCCACACAGAGCCACAGTAATCGGACTGAATCAGGAAACTCCGTTGAGAGGAACTACTATGGTTTCCCCGGATATCAGAGCCGGAAATGCCCTTCTTATCGCAGCACTTTCTGCAGAAGGAAAATCTATCATCCACAATATTGAACAAATCGACAGAGGTTATGAAAATATTGACGGAAGACTGAAGGCCATTGGTGCTGATATTGAAAGAATTTAGATTATATTCTACCGTAATAAAAAAGCGTTCAAATTAATTTGAACGCTTTTATTTTTAGGACTGCAGGTTACCAACCGCCGCCACCTCCGCCGCCGGAGAATCCACCACCGGAACCGCTGCCTGAGCTGGACGGTTTATCATGGATAATTTATTAATTCTTATTCCAATTCAGGTTATTATAATAAAAAAGTACCCGATAAAACCGGATACTTTCTTTGTAATTAAAACTATATGAATCTCCCCTAAAAATACTTACGGCAGTTATATTCCACCATGGTATTTAAAAGTTTATTTTTATTCAGGTAAAATTCCAGCTGCTGGTAATCTTCTGAATTGACATTAATGTATAACTGTACTGAACCAAAACTGTTTCCGTTGACATATTCTACGTTAGCAGACAGCACTCTGTGACAGATCCCGAACTGATTATAGATGGTATTCATTAAATGTTCAAATTTCATTTTCCCATTTAATTCTATTTCCAGTATCAGTTCTTTTTTTGGCAGGCTGATTTTATTAGGCAGGATCTGCAGCGTAGGATTAGGTGTTATCATCACTAAACAATTTTTGGTTAAACATTTTCTAGATCATGGTTGCTTTATTGCGTTAAATCTTTGACAAAAATATAAAAAATTATTAGTCCACCAAATTAGTGGACTAATAATTTTAAATTTTAACTAAATTCATTTAAATTAATACTGGAACAATTATCTCATCAAACTTTTGATCTTACCTGAGTTTAAAAAAATACCCCTAAGATTAAATGATCTTTAGGGGCAATATTATACATTATACATTATACATTATACATTATACATTATACATTATACATTATACATTATACATTATACATTATACATTATACATTATACATTATACATATTTACAATTCTCCTACTCTTTCCAGTTTCTCTGAAGCAGCCAGCCCGTTTGGATTGCATCCGGGTTCACCTTCCGGAACTTTCAGATTCTTCTTTTTGTAAAATTCAGTCCAGAAATCATTGGTTTTACCCGTTTTGGGATCAATGAATGTCATTGGTTCCAGCTTGAATATATGGTCGTCCCTGAATGCTCTTTCTATATAATCTGAACAGTAATAAGAATTTTCATCCAGGATATAATTGAAATTATAAGGCTTTCCTATCATAGATTCTGCTTTTTTAAGGGCAATGGGAATAGAGGTTTGATATTCCGGCTTGAGACGGTAAATTATTACTTTCTGACCGTCATCAGCCTGATCTGCGAGAAAATATTGCAGTTCCTGCTTTTGAGAACCACCTTTGGGAGCTGCATGCAGTACATACCAATGATTATTCTCTTTTTCTACAATTCCAATATGATCAAATGATGCTTCTTTCTGTTTTTGCGTCACATTATTAATCGCTCCTGAGAGTCCGGTTTCTTTTGCTGTCACAAACAGCAGGTCTCCATTCTTCAGTTTCCCGGATTTAGCCTGAGGGGCACACTGCTGCAATAACATAATCACACTGAAGAAAATGACATAAGCTAAAGCTTTTGGAACTTTTTGAAACAGATTTTGTTTAAAATTAATCATCGTATTATTTAAAACAGATTCCTTACTTTTTTTTAAACTGTGTTTCATAGGTATTGATCCAGTCTTCAACCGTCATTTTTTTACTGACCTCAGCAATGAGTTCAAAAGGAATATCATCCATTTTTTTGAACCTTACGCAGGATTTTCCCATATCGAGCTTTCTCTTTGAATATTTGGGATATTCTGCCACAAACCAGTTTAATAATTTAGGATCTGCATAAATTCCCATGTGATAAAATGCGATAAAATTTTTCTGGGAAGCCAGAGCCATAAACGGTAATGGTGTACCCGGTGCACAATGGTATCCGGCCGGATAAGTGTCGAGGGGAACGCCCCAGCCAATCATGCCATAGCTGATATTTTCCTGAAAGCCTTTTGGCAGGTTATCGTTTATGGCATCGAATAGTCTTTTGAATACTTCCTGCCTTTCTTCAGGAACTTTTGAGATATAATCGGCTATAGAATCCGCTGGAATTTGCATTTTCAGTACGTTTTAATTTCTACCAAAATAACAAAATTTATAAATACCATAACCGAAAATTTAATCCACAAAAAAAACGGCAGTACATCAATGCACTGCCGCTCAATTTTATTGACATTAAAAAATTATTTTTTGACAGCTTTCACAGTAGACTGTGATCCGTCTTTGAAGTAGATCGTAACAAAATACAGGCCTGCATTCAGGGTACTTAAATCAAGTTCTTTCACACCTCCTGTAAATGTTTTTACTGTTCTTCCGGAAGAATCCCCTACTGTTACCGATTTCACTTCTCTATTATCTGAAATATAAAGAATATCTTTAAACGGATTCGGATGAACCGATACTTTTTTAATACCGTCTTTTACTTCTGAAGTACTCAGCTGCGCACTTTCAACGGTAAAATTATCTACATAAAAATTATAGTCAGGATCATCATTCACGGTTCCGTCTGTTCCGTAAAAAGCAAATACGGTATTGGCACCGTTGTATCCTGTTAAGCTGTACACATATTGAGTTGATGTATTGGTAGGTGCATTAGTCTCATTCCAGGTTTCCAGAACAGTCCATGTAGTTCCACCATCATTGGACACTAAAAACTGGACGGAATCATCAGATCCCATTGGTGAAGGAGTAGTATCCAGATATTCTGTAACACCATAATCAAACTTCACTTTATATGTTCCTGCAGAAAGATTGAAAGGAACTGTTTTTAACCAGCCGGTTCTTCCTGTACTGTATAAATTAATCGTTGCTGACCCTCCAGACCCAGTCCCTAAGAACCCGCCTGACTCCCAATAAGAAGTAGTTCCTGTAGGCCCTGTAGCAGGTGTTCCTCCGGAAAGTCCACCAGCCCAGCATGTTCCCGGGAAAGTGCTGAAATCATTCGTATAGGCAGGAACCACTGCACCACACAAAGTGGTAAATGTTCCTGATAACGACCAGCCGCTCTGAGACGTTGCCGTGCTGCAATTGCTTCTTACCCAATAATAATACGCCGTACTTGGTGATAAAGAAGGAATGGTAAAAGAAGTTCCGGTAACTCCGGGATGGTTAGGTACTGTTGCGGCAGTAGGCGCTGTATTACTCGTGCTGTAATAAATATCATAGCTTACCGCCTGAACGCTGCTAGGTATTGTCCATGAAACCTGAGCAGAGCTTGAAGTAAGCGTACCTACAGGCTGAAGTGTTGGCGCCACGCAATCTGTATAGGCATCGGCAGAAAAAGCAAAAACATTGGCAATTCCCGTACCGCTAGTTTTGGTTACCGTAACACTCTGGATAGGTTTGGTCTGATTGGCGGCATCGATAGCTAAGACAGACTGATACAGCCTTGGATTTGAAGAATTCGGTTCTAAAACATCATTCGTTCTGTTGATTCTTCCGATTCCCTGAATCGCATAATTTGATCCGCCATACCAGTCGGAAATTGCTACCCCTGAAAACGCCTGGGAGGTATTATCCGTAAAATTAACTGTTACATTAACTGTACATGTTCCGCTCCCGCCGGTAGAAAGCATATATACCTTAAAAGCAGCTGCCGGAGTTACAAATGAAAGCGTTCCGCTGTTACTGCCGGCTGTATTGCTTGATATCTTTAAGGAATTGTTTCCGAACAGATCTCCCAGTTTGAAATTCAGTCCTGGAGTGGAAGCCACAGCCGAATTAATAATCCCATTAACCGGAAGTCCGTAAGTAATCGGTGTGCTGCTGGATGTAAGCTGGAAATCCCTTGCTACAAATGCAAAAGATACCCCGTCAACATCTTCTGTAGTGGAGGCCATCGACGGGCCTACACCGTTAGCAATGACATCTGCCGTATATCCGGACTGGACAGGCATGGTCTGAAAGTTTTGGGCATTCATCACTGTTGCCGCAAAAAGAGTCATCACAGGTAAAACTCTAAATGGTAAATTTGTTTTCATAATTATTTTTTATTATTGCTTAAATTTAATAAAAAAACCAACACTAAGATGATTTTTTTATTAAATAAACAATAATTGGTTAATAATTTTAAAATAACCATATTTTTATTCATATAAAAACATTATTTTCTTACCAAATGCTTTATTTGCATTTTAATATATTATTTTGACAATCTCAAACATTTGGACATATAATTGATTTTCAATGTCAACATTTTTAACAAACTGGCGGCCAGTACCAAGCATTAATAGAAATAATTAGAAATGCAGGTAAAAGGACTGTCAATCATCAATTTTAATTCACTGATTTTCAAAACAATTAAAAAGCTCCCAAAATGGGCAACAGGTTATTTTAATATTGAGAAATTAAATCTTATTTTTGCCATACAAATTTTTTGAACAATGCCAAATATTTCAAACAGAGCACAGCATATGCCGCCATCGCCGGTAAGAAAACTGGTTCCCTATGCTTTAAAAGCTAAACAACAGGGAATAAAAGTATATCATCTCAATATCGGTCAGCCTGATATTGAAACACCGGAAACAGCTTTAAATGCTTTAAAGAATATCGACCTTAAAGTATTGGAATATGCACTTTCTGAAGGTAATATAGAGTACAGAAAAGCCCTTACAGACTATTATCACACCTTAGGCTTTTCAGATCTGACGCCTGATAATTTCATTGTGACCAATGGAGGATCTGAAGCATTAAACTTTGCCATTTCCACTTTATGTGATGATGGCGACGAAGTAATCATTCCTGAGCCTTATTATGCCAATTATAATGGTTTCACCAGCACATTCAATGTTAATGTGGTAGCGGTTCCCTCTACTATTGACACTGGTTTTGCTCTTCCTCCGATCGAAGAATTTGAGAAAAAAATTACAGAAAAAACAAGAGCAATCATTATCTGCAATCCTGGGAATCCTACAGGATATCTTTACACCCGTGAAGAGCTTCAGCAGCTGGCAGAAATTGCTTTGAAATATGATATCGTTGTTATCTCCGACGAGGTATACAGAGAATATGTGTATGACGGAAAGCAGCAGATCTCTATGTTTGATTTCCCTGAACTGAGTGACAACTGCATTATCATTGATTCAGAATCCAAGCGTTATTCTATGTGCGGAGTAAGAATCGGGTGTATGGTAACACGTTCTAAGAAGATTCATGATGCAGCCATGCTTTTTGCACAGGCAAGACTGAGCCCGGTTCTTTTGGGCCAGATCGCAGCTACAGCAGCACACCAGAATGACGGAGCCTACATCAGAGCAGTAAGAGAAGAATATACACACAGAAGAAATATTCTGGTAGATCTTCTCAATGCTATTCCCGGAGTTATCTGTCCTAAACCAAAAGGTGCTTTCTACTGTGTAGCAGAGCTTCCGGTAGATGATACTGAGAAATTTGCACAGTGGCTTTTAGAAAAATATTCCCTTAATAAGGAAACGATCATGGTAGCTCCTGCAGGAGGCTTCTACAGTGATCCTGAACTGGGAAAAAAACAGGTGAGAATTGCTTACGTTCTGAAAGAGGAAGATCTTAAAAGAAGTGCAGAGATCCTTAAAGAAGCTTTAAAAAAATACAGAGAAGAATTCAGTCTCTAAAATACAATGTATGATGCCGGCAATAAAAAATACTTCCCTGAAACTCCTGTTTTCAATATTTTTGCTGCCGGCATTTTTTTCCTGTGATAAAAAGAAAGAACCAACTTCTGTCCGTCATAAAAGTCCGGATGAAATAACCTTCATCAGCTTATCTAATATCGGTGGTGACCAGGGTGATTATAAGATCATCAAAATCACAAAAGACTCCATACATGCAGAAAAGGGCATCACAGCCCGCCAAGTCCATCAGGAGTGGGATTCAGCTATCAGTGGACAAACCTGGAACAACCTCATCTCACCGATCAATATTAAAGAGCTGGATGTGATACAAAGTTCTCCAAGCCAACAGCCTTTGGACGGCATCGATGAAACTTTTCAGATCAGGACTCCGAAAAAGTCACATATTTATGTCAATTCTTATGCTGACACACTGCATTACAGGCAGCTGAAACAGTTTAAAGAACAACTTCATCTCATTCTTCCCACAGAATACCGATAAAAACATGCAAGAAAATTTTTCCTTAAAGCCTTACAATACATTTGGTGTTGATGCCAAAGCAAAATATTTTACTGAAGTACAAAGCCTTGAACAGCTCAGGGTTGCCGTCAAATATTCCAAAGATCACCATCTTCAGATCTTATTTATAGGTGGCGGAAGCAATATACTGATGACGAAAGATTTTGACGGTCTCGCCATTAAGCTCAGCTTAAAGGGAATTTCTGAAAAAGACCTTAATGAAGATGAAGTGCTTGTAACGGCAAAAGCCGGGGAAAACTGGCATGAATTTGTGATGTACAGCCTTGAAAAAAATTACGGCGGACTGGAAAATTTATCGTTAATTCCAGGAAATGTAGGAACTTCACCGATGCAGAATATCGGAGCCTACGGAACGGAAATAAAAGATGTTTTTGTCAGCTGTACTGTTTTAGATCTTGAAGATCTTGAGCTTAAAACTTTTAATATTGAAGAATGTCGTTTCGGCTACAGGGATTCTGTTTTCAAGCAGAAAGGAAAAGGAAGATATGTAATTCTGGAAGTGAGTTTTAAACTGACAAAGAAGAATCATCACATTAAAACAGAATATGGAGCGATAAAAACGGAGCTCGAAAATTTAGGCATCACTCATCCTACCATTCAGGATGTTTCCAAAGCGGTGATCAATATCAGACGGAGCAAGCTGCCGGATCCTAAAGAAATGGGAAATGCGGGAAGTTTTTTCAAAAATCCAACCATTCCTCTGATCCAGTTTGAAGATTTAAAACAGAAATTTGAAAATATCCCGGGCTATCCGAACGGAGATGTTGTAAAAGTACCTGCCGGATGGCTGATTGAACAATGCGGATGGAAAGGGAAACAGATTGGCAATGCGGCATCACACAAACTTCAGGCCTTAGTTATTGTGAACGCTACAGGAAATGCCACCGGAAAAGAAATTTTCGATTTTTCTACAGAGATTATCAATTCTGTAAAAGAAAAGTTTGGGATAGAGCTGGAACGGGAAGTAAATATTATCTAATATAAAGAGGCTGTTTTTATGAAACAGTCTTTTTTATGAATTAACCACCTCGTGAAGGAATAAAAATATTATTTTAGCTAAAAAAAAGACCACAAACATGAAAATAGCCATCCTCGGAGCCGGCAATATGGGCCTTTCCTTTTCCAAATCATTTTTAAAGTACGAACTGATCAAGCCGCAAGATTTACATCTGATCACACGAAGTCAGTCCAAAATTTCTAAAATAGCCGAAGAGTTTCCCAAATCACAGATCTCTACTTTCGAAGAAACCAAAGAACTGGATGCTGATCTTATTATTGTGGCTGTAAAGCCGCAGGACTTTCTGCATGTTACTCAGCATTTTCAGTTTACCCTGAAAGAAAACCAGATGGTCCTCTCTATTATGGCCGGGATTAAGATTGAAAAAATTCAGAAATTACTAAATCATCCACTGGTGGTGAGAGCCATGCCCAACTCTCCTACCCTTTTGGGAATGGGAATTACAGGCTATACTGCCGCGGGAGGTATTTCTTTCAGCCAACTGATCAATATTGAACGGCTGCTGAACAGTACGGGAAGATCCGTTTATCTCGAAAACGAAGATCTTCTGGACGGCGTTACCGCACTTTCAGGAAGCGGACCGGCCTATTTTTATTATATCGTGGACGCAATGATCAAAGCAGGCGTAGAAATGGGTATCGATGAAAATCTTTCCAAACTGTTTGTACAGCAGACTATGCTGGGAGCTTATCATCTGATCAACAATTCGGAGAAAAATCTGGAAGAGCTCATCAAAGACGTAGCTTCCAAAGGCGGAACCACTGAAGCGGCTTTAAAAACATTTGAGGACAACAGTTTTAAAGAAATTTTAAAAAACGGAATTTTAAATGCTGAAAAACGGGCTAAAGAATTAAACGGCTAAATCTTTTTTCAACCAACCTGCAGAGCAGCCATCCAAGATAAGTACCAAACGTATTAAGAATGATATCATCTACCTCGAATATTCCCATTCGGGTAAAATACTGAAGTGCTTCAATCATAACAATAAAGGAAATAAATGTATAGATCAGCACTTTCAGATCTTTAAGCCGGGGAAATATCCAACCGAGAAAGCCGAAAGGAATGAACATAACAATATTGCCCAAAACAATAATGACAATATATTTCCACTCAATAGTATTGTGGATAAACTCTATGGTTGAGAAAATGGGTTCTATGGTAATCTGGTTATCTTCATATTGAAATCTGCCCATCCCCCAGAACATGAGATACAGCAAAAACAGCGTATACGGAATAATAATGATTTTATAAGATTTCTTTAACATCAGGTACAAATTTATTCATTTCAAAAACATTAAATTTGTGTGTTAAATTAATTTAATGAAATACATTTTACTTACGCTCATTTCAGCAATGCTGCTGTCTGTTTCGTGGCCTACTTACGGAGTTCCGTTCTTTATATTTTTTGCTCTTGTTCCGCTCTTAATGATGGAACACGGAATCTCAAAATTTTCATCGTATAAAAGAAAAAGCTGGATGGTTTTCGGGCTTTCCTATCTTTGTTTTGTAATCTGGAATATTGTAACGACAGGATGGTTATATGGCTCCAGAAACCCTGACGGAAGCCATTCCATGATGGCCGTTGTATTTCCTGTTTTGGTTAATTCTTTTCTTTATTCTCTTGTTTTCCAGTGCTATCACTGGTACAAAAATGCACAGGGAACGTATTGGGGCTTAGGATTTCTGATTGCCATATGGATGAGTTTTGAAAAATTCCACATGAACTGGGAATTGACCTGGCCGTGGCTTAATTTAGGAAATGTATTTTCAGATTATCCTAAATTAATACAATGGTACGACACTTTGGGAGCAACCGGTGGAAGCTTCTGGATTTTACTGATCAATGTTTTAATTTTCTATACTTTAAGAACCTGGGAAGCAGGAAGAAAAAGAAAAGATCTGATTAAAAACACTTCAATTGTTACTGCTTTAATCATTCTTCCGATGATCATCTCACTGATCAAATACAATAATTTCGATGAAAAACCTTCCGGACAGGTCAATGTACTGATGCTGCAGCCGGATCTCGATCCTTACGCCGAAAAATATTCAAAGGACAGCCTGACTATTGAAAATGATCTTTTAACTTTAGCTGAAGATAATTCAAAAGGAAAGATTGATTATTATATCGCTCCTGAAACAGCCCTTCCCGGAAGAGGATCAATCTCCGAAACTGCTTTTGAGAAAAGCCTGCTTTTAAATAATGTGAAAGAATTTTTAACAAAACATCCGGGAGCTGTTTTTGCAACAGGAATTTCTTCACACCGTTTCTATAAAAGCCAGGAAAATATCCCGAAGGAAGCTTATCAGGTTAATCCGGAACTTTGGGTAGAAAGCTATAACACGGCTATTCAGCTTGCACCACAACAGAAAGCTCAGGTGTATCACAAAGGAAAACTTGTTCCTGGTGTTGAGATCTTCCCGTACATGAGTGTTTTAAAGCCAGTTTTAGGCGATGCAATGCTTAACCTGGGCGGAACTGTGGCTTCTTTAGGAATAGATGAGGAAAGAAAATCTTTTTCAAATCCTTACAATAAAGGCAGATTGGCCCCTATTATCTGCTACGAAAGCATCTACGGAGAATTTACTACGGATTATGTAAAAAAAGGCGCCAACTTCTTAGCGATTATGACCAACGATTCCTGGTGGGGCGTCACAGAAGGACACAAACAGCTTCTTTCGTACGCAAAGCTAAGAGCTATAGAAACCCGAAGAGAAATTGCGCGTGCTGCCAACAGTGGCATATCCGCTCATATCAATGCTAAAGGAGAAGTAGAAGCAGATACTTTCTATGGGGATAAAACGACATTATTCGCCAAAGTGAATCTTTACGAAACGATGACCTTCTATACAAGAGCCGGAGACCTGTTATCAAGGTTTTCCATTTTTGCACTGGGCTTTTTACTGTTTTACTTCTTGATTGAAAAGTTCAGGAACAGGACTAAGAAAGCATAATATCAACCACAACAGTCACAAAAGAAAATATTCTGTTTTTAGTTTAATATTTTGTGTATAAAAAAGTACACATAGGCTTTTAACAAAATAAAAAGAACTTTATCCGCTGGGATAAAGTTCTTTTTCAATCAAATCTTCTGCTTAAAAAATAGAAAAGCCAGCTGGACGTCTGGCTTTTCTTACTAATAGAACTCTTCAGTTTTATTTAATCATAAGTTTTCGAGTGGTTATTTCGTTTTTAGTTTTCAGTTTTAATAGATAAGCTCCTTTGGCAAGGTGTGATATATTGATCGACTGATCATTGTTTAAAACAACATTCTGTTTTCTTCCGTCTATAGAATATATTTCAACATCCGAAACTTGTTCTCCTTTAATGAATACCTTTTCTGATGCCGGATTCGGATATACTGAAACCTTGCTGTTTACCTTTACATCACGCGTTCCCAATGTGCTCTGTACTGAAGCATCAGAAAACACCTTTGAAGCATCTATTGATTTTACACTCCAATACACATTCTGAACAGAAGGATCCAGATCCAGGAACCATGATGGTGTTGTTACGATATATTTTGCAATATTGGCGGCTCCGGGAGTAGATCCAACTTTAATCTCATAACGAAGGGCATTGGTTGGGGTCTTGTCATCAGAGGCACCGCTCCATGAGAAATTAAAGCGGTTTCCGGACTTTGTGACATTAAGGACTGCAGGAGGTACAGGTTTCAGGTTAACTTCCGTAGAAGTATTTTTGAAAATTTTGGTAAGTGAAGGCATGTCCGGATCTGCCCAATCAAATCCGGCCAATAAAATATCCAGACGGTGGTTATTGTCAAAGTCAAGTAAATTCACAAAACCCGGACCTCCTAAAGTATACAGTCCTGTAGGTATATTTTCAATAAAATTCTGAGTGGAAGGATGGTATAAAAAAGTTTTTACTACAGCATCGTTATTCTCATCGTTTCCGGAAACGATAAAATCATAGTATCCGTCATTATTCAGATCACCTGTGGCGACAGATGAATCTGAGATTTCAGCAACGTTTATCTGTTGTGGGTTCAGATGTCCGGTCCCGTCATTCATCAGTACGGCAAGAAATCCGGAATAGCTGTCATCCTGACCTGTGATAACAATA
This sequence comes from Chryseobacterium sp. NFX27, assembly GCF_049887855.1. Classification (NCBI taxonomy): domain Bacteria; kingdom Pseudomonadati; phylum Bacteroidota; class Flavobacteriia; order Flavobacteriales; family Weeksellaceae; genus Chryseobacterium; species Chryseobacterium sp. NFX27. Next base: position 138,362 of record NZ_JAGEKK010000001.1, read on the forward strand.
TCCTGATAGCCATCCGCATTGAAGTCTGCAAAATCCATTTTTCCACCCGTCAGAGCAGTAAGATCCTGCGAAGGCGTCAGGATTCCTGCCTGGTTCAGGTACACTTTACAGACCGGAATATCACCTTGCTCCATTCCCAGAATAACGAGGTCGAGAAGATGATCATTATTGAGATCCACAAACTTAAAGCTTCCGTTCTGTGTCCCTGGTTGCCAACCTTTAAAGATTACGAAATCAGTTCCGGTATTTTTATAAAAATCCAGATTATTCAGAAAGCCAGCTCCTTCTACATATTGTGTTCCGTTAATAGCATAATCTATCTTACCATCATTATTAAAATCAAAAGCCTCTAAAGACCCATAGATTTTCCCGTCAAGCTCAGCATCTTTAGTAAAACCTGTCCCTGAATTCCGGAATCTGTAATGTTTATAATTCACAACATCATTATAACTTAATCCTGTAGAAATAATATCCAGAAGGCCATCATTATCAAAATCCATGAATTTTATATCTCCCAGATGCGTTGCATTCACTCCCAGGTGAGCATAAGGCTCCAGTGAAATTCCGTTATTTTTGTATACTTCATTAAAAGACGTATCAACATTTCCATCATGGTCCGTATCAATGGCTCCGTTGATCACTACATCCTGCTTTCCGTCCCCATCCATATCAGCTGCTGCAGCCGATCCGTAGTAGAAATTTTTCATACCGCTCTGGATTTCAGTATAATCCTGAGCCATCAGACCAACCGGAAGCATAGATAAAAGAATACAAATTCTCCTCATATTATTTTTATTTAGATTAATTAAAAACAAAGATAAAACATTAGGATCTGCTTTTGCCGGAAAGTTTACATGAAATATATCAGTCACTTGGCTCAGCGTATCTCAGGGATTCTTTTATTTTAAAATTCATGATTATTAATCAGTCAGTTATTTGTAAATATTTTTCAAAAGATTTGTCTATCTAAAAAATTCTTCGTTATTTTGCAACCTCAAATATTATACAAATAAGAACATCGAGATATGTCAAGAATTTGCCAAATAACAGGAAAGCGTGCAATGGTTGGTAACAACGTTTCTCACGCTAATAACAAAACGAAGCGTCGTTTTGAAATTAACTTATTGGAGAAGAAGTTTTACCTTCCGGAGCAAGATAAGCACGTAACACTGAAAGTATCAGCTCATGGATTGAGAGTGATTAACAAGATTGGAATCGAGGAAGCTATTGAAAGAGCTACTAGAAACGGATTGATTAAAAAGAATTAATAAATCATGGCAAAAAAAGGAAACAGAGTTCAGGTAATCCTTGAATGTACAGAGCACAAAGAGAGTGGTATGGCGGGAATGTCAAGATACATTTCTACTAAAAATAAAAAGAACACTACTGAGAGACTGGAGTTGAAAAAATACAATCCTGTTCTTAAGAAAGTTACAGTTCACAAAGAAATCAAGTAATTTATAAATATAATTTACCATGGCAAAGAAAGTAGTAGCAACCCTACAAAGCGGTCAGTCAAAAAAAATGACTAAAGTTGTGAAAATGATTAAGTCATCTAAGTCAGGTGCTTACGTTTTCGAAGAAAAAGTAATGAATGCAGACGAAGTAGACGGTTATTTGAAGAAATAATCTCCACTTTATTTACAATATAAAAAACTACTCAGATTTTGGGTAGTTTTTTTGTTATCTTTGCTCACCAGATCATTAATCAATTAAATATATTCATATGAAAAAGATTTTTATTCTGGTTTTCACAGAAATTTTTCTATTTTCATTCGGTCAGGAAAAAATGAGCAATGTAGAATATAAAGGCTCCTCAGAGGTTTTCACTATTAAAGGGCTTTCACAATCAGTAAGTATCGACTGTGGAACTTCTAAAATGATCTTGCTTTCCGGACAGGTTCCGTTGGATGCCGCGGGTCATGTTGTAGGAAACGACGTCGAGAAACAGACCCAGCAGGTTTTTAAAAACATTGAATTCATTCTGAAAGAATATGGAGCTACCGGAAAGGATATTGTAAAACTGGGAATATTCATCACCGACATTTCCAAAACACCAGACTTTAGAAAAATCCGTGACTTATATATCAACCTTCAAAATCCTCCCGTGAGCAGCCTTGTGGAAGTGAAACGTCTTTTCAGAGATAATGTACTTATAGAAGTAGAGGCTACGGCAGTTATAAAAAACAAATAAGAATGAACTATGAGTTGGTTTAAAAATATTTTCAAAAAAGAAGAAAAAGAAACTTTAGACAAAGGTCTGGAAAAATCCAGCCAGGGTTTCTTTGAAAAAATGACGAAAGCCGTAGTCGGTAAAAGCAAAGTAGATGATGAAGTACTGGATAACCTGGAAGAAATACTGATTGCCTCTGACGTTGGCGCATCCACAACTATAAAAATCATCGAAAGGATTGAAGAACGTGTTGCCCGTGATAAATATGTGGGTGTAGGTGAACTTGACAATATTCTCCGTGAAGAAATCTCCGGGTTGCTTCTTGAAAACCCTCATGCCGGAACAGGAAACATTGACGCTTCAAAAAAACCTTATGTAATAATGGTAGTGGGCGTAAATGGTGTTGGGAAAACCACTACGATCGGAAAACTGGCTCACCAGTTCAAATCTGAGGGCAGAAAGGTTGTCCTTGGTGCAGGAGATACCTTCAGGGCGGCGGCGGTAGATCAGCTGACGATCTGGAGCGAAAGAGTGGGAGTTTCTATCGTTAAACAGGATATGGGCTCAGATCCGGCCTCTGTAGCTTTTGATACTGTACAAAGTGCTGTTGCACAAGGTGCAGATGTAGTGATCATTGATACTGCAGGAAGGCTTCATAATAAAATCAACCTGATGAATGAACTTTCCAAGATCAAAAGGGTAATGCAGAAGGTGATTCCTGATGCTCCTCATGAAATCCTTCTGGTTCTTGACGGGTCTACAGGACAGAATGCATTTGAGCAGGCAAAACAGTTTACAGCAGCTACGGAAGTAAATGCATTAGCAGTAACAAAACTCGACGGCACAGCTAAAGGAGGTGTGGTTATAGGTATATCAGATCAGTTCCAGATTCCGGTAAAATATATAGGGGTAGGTGAAAAGATGCAGGACCTCCAATTGTTTAATGGTACAGAATTTGTAGATTCTTTTTTCAAGAAAAGATGATTTTTATCATATTTATCTTTAAATTAGACATCAAATTTTATACATTATTAACATAAAAATTTAAGACTATGGGAATTTTAACTTGGATCATATTTGGTCTTATCGCGGGCGCAATTGCAAAACTTATTATGCCTGGAACACAAGGCGGCGGCTGGCTAATGACGATTATCTTAGGTATTGTTGGAGCTTTCGTAGGAGGATTTATAGGCAGTCTTTTGGGATGGGGAACTACAGACAGTTTTGATTTCAGAAGCATGCTTTTAGCTGTAGGAGGAGCACTTATAGTTCTCTGGATCTACGGAATGGCTACTAGGAAAGGCTAATACAGGTAAATAAAAAATAAAATCCCGGAACTGAAATTCAGTCCCGGGATTTTTCGTACAATATAATTTAGTTTAGTTGATCTTAATCTGGTAAGGCATTTCCATTTTCACCTCAGACTGCAGCTTTTCATTGGTAATCTGCTGTAGAATTTCATAGTTGGCTTTACCTATTTTATTCTTAATGATCCTCGCAGAAATATCTTCTTCATTCAGGTCTTTGAAGATCTGCTCAAATGGAGACATTTTTTTAGGGTAAGAAGACACATGGTAAGATTTCAATCCGGCTTTCTGTGCTGCAAATTTTACAGCGTCATTCAGTGTTCCAAGTTCATCAACAAGACCGATTTCCTTAGCACGTACCCCACTCCACACTCTTCCACCACCAATACTGTCGATCTGCTCGAAAGTCTGTTTTCTGTTCTGTGTTACAAAATGTACAAACCTTTTATAAGTTCCTTCTACACTTCTGGTAATCAGGTTTACTCCGTAAGGGGTAACGCCGTTCAGAGGTGAATAATACTGGGAGTTAGCATTGGTTGCGACAATATCTGAACGGATACCGTTTTTGTTTGCGATATCCTTATAATAAGGTATTACGCCGAAAACTCCGATAGACCCCGTCAGTGTATTAGGCTCTGAATAAATTTTATCTGCTGCCATTGCAATATAATATCCTCCTGAGGCAGCATAGTCTCCAAAGGAAACCACTAATGGCTTTTTCTTTTTCAGCTGCTGCAATTCAAATAAAATTTCATCTGAAGCATTAGCACTTCCACCCGGGGAATTGATTCTGAAAACAACTGCCTTAACTTTATCATCATCCTGAAGATCTTTGATGTATTTCACATATTTCTCAGAATGGATCTCGTTGTAATTGTCACCACTGTTAATTCCTCCTGAAGCATACAATACCGCAATTTTTTCTCCGGACTTATCTTCATCTGCATAAGAACTGATATAGCCTGCCAATGATACTTTATTCAGCTTTTCTTTTTCTTTAAGGCTAAGCTTCGATTTTATCATCTGATCATACTCCGTTTTCTGAATCAATTGATCAGCAAGTTTATATTTTAACCCTAATTCAGGGATCATCCCATATAAACTGTCAACCACCATTTTAAATTGAGCAGTATCAATTTTTCTTGAAACAGCCATTTTAGTGGATGTGCTTTTCCAGATGTCATTTAATAGGGTTCCCAGCTGTTCCTTATTTTCCGGAGAAATATCATTTCTCAAAAAAGGTTCAACTGCAGACTTAAATTTTCCATGTCTTATCACTTCTATGCCGATACCGTATTTATCAGCAAAATCTTTAAAGAATGTAACCTCTGTAGCCAGTCCTTTCAACTCTATCATTCCTGATGGGTTAAGATAATACTTGTCTGCAACAGATCCTAAATAATAAGAAGACTGCGAAACAGCATTACCGTAAGCATACACAAATTTCCCGCTCTTTTTAAAGTCCTCAATAGCATTTCTGATATCATCTATCTGCGTCATTCCGGCATGTACATCGTCAGCTTCAATACTTATCCCTTTAATATGATCATCGGTCTTTGCTTTCTTAATAGCTTCCAGCGCATCGTAAAGCATTACATTCTTGCTCTTATCGCTGATGTTGAACAGTCCCATCTCCTCTTCAGTAGGGCTGTCTATTATATTGGTCTTTAAATTAATCGTAAGAACGGAATTATTTTTCACTACAACAGATTTGTCATTCCCCATAGAACTGAACACAAGCATCATAATGAAAAAGACGAAAAATAAGGCACATAATATGACAATAGCCACTATATTTGCCAGTACGTTTTTAAAGAAACTTCTCATAAATCAATCAATTTTCCAATATGTCGCAGCATAAGGTAGTTTTGTTACTAGGAAGTAACCTTGGAGATCAAAAAAAAAATTTAGAGCTGGCCTTACAGAAAATCAGTGAGGGCGGTAATTACATTTCACAATTAAGCGAATTTTTAATAACCGAACCTGTAGAATTTGTCAGTTCCAATATTTTTTGTAATATTGCATCAGTAATATTCACGCGTCTCTCGCCGATTCAACTGCTTGATTTTATTAAAAATATAGAAGTTGAGATGGGAAGAACTAAGGATTCATCAGCATCCGGCGGTTATAGCGATAGAATAATAGATATTGATATCATTAAATATAACGATCTGAAATTCAGGTCAAAGAAATTAGAGATACCCCATCAAAAGCATTTATTTGAAAGGGAATTTTCTAAAATATTATTGAAAGATTTTATCTAAGTAAAACATAAAAAACATATATGAAATTAGGTTTATTATTATTGGCCACACTACCTATCGCGGCTTATGCCCAGGATAGTACCGCAGTAAACTCTTCTAGTGAGTATCCTAATACCTTCTCTTCAGGTTCTGCTAATGTACAGCGTTTTGACAACAAAGCCAGACGTTTCAACGACTGGTCTATTTCCGTTGGTGGAGGTGCTGCATTCATGGCGCACTCTGATCTTAGATCTTTTTATGACAAAAAGGCAAACTGGGGGTATAATGCTTACGTAAGTGTTGACAAACAGATTACTCATGTTTTTGGATTAAGCCTTATCTATCAGAGAGGTGAAACGAAACAAAAAGCAATGTTACCAGGTTCAGCAGGTGTTGCAGCCGGAGTAGGTACAGCAACAACTAAATTTGATCAGGTTGCTTTAATGGGAGATGTTAACTTTTCCAATCTGTTGAGAAGAGTTGATAATCATTCTCCTTACAGATGGGCATTACACGGTTATGCAGGAATTGGGTTCCAAGGTTACAACACTTCTTTGCATGACGGAAATGAATTCAGATGGAGCGAAAGTCCTAAAAGAATTCCTTTGTTTATCAAAAAAGAGTTTGACATTAACTCTCTATACTATCAGTTCGGAACAGGAGTAAAATACAAAGTATCAAAACTTATCGACATCGAAGCAAGAACAATGTATATTGTAAGTGGTGACGATGAATTTGATGGTGGCGGATGGGGTGATCCCAACGATTACGATCCAGCAACTCCAGGATCAAAGTATAATATGATCAGTGATTCAAGATCTGATAATGCATGGACTGTGACTTTAGGAGTTTCTTTCAAGTTAGGAAACAAATTATCACACTTAGCATGGCATGACCCACTTCAGGAAGCATACTACAGAACTAGCGTTTTAGAAAATGCAGCTACAGAACTTGTAGTATGTGAAAAAGGAGACGCAGATAATGACGGTGTATGTGATGACTGGGACAGACAGCTTGACACTCCTGCAGGGGCAAGAGTAGATGGTGCCGGTGTAGCTTTGGATATGGATCTTGACGGAGTTATTGATCTGTATGACAAATGCGTAACGGTTCCCGGACCTGTTGAAAACAACGGATGTCCTACAAAATAAAATCATTTAATTAACTAAAATAAAAAAATACACTATGAAATTAAGTTTAGCAATTGTAGCATTAGCAATGGCAATTCCAGCCGCTAGCTATGCGCAAGACTCAACAGCAGTTTCAAATGGAGAATATCCAAACACATTTTCTTCTGGTTCTGCCAATGTTTCTCCGTTTACCAATCAGTCAAAAAGATTCAATGACTGGTCTATTTCAGCCGGTGCAGGTGTACCACTTGTACAGTCAGCTGATTTAACATCTATCAAGAATGGTAACGGTAAAAACCTTTTCGGATACTCTGCTTATGTAAGTATTGATAAAGCGATCACTCATGCGTTCGGTTTAAAATTACAATATGACAGAGGTGAAACAAGACAAGGATGGTTCAACACTAAAGATGCTGCTCCAGATGCAAAAGCTGTAGGTGCAAGAACTCAATATGATGCAATCTCTTTATTAGGAGACATCAACTTCTCTAATCTATTGAGAAGAGTTGATAACCATTCACCTTTCAGATGGGCACTTCACGGGTATGCAGGTATAGGTACTATTGCTTACAGGGCTTACCAAAAAGACAGTAAAGGACAGAGACTGGCTACGGAAGTTAAACCTTTCAAACTAGGATCTATGTTTATGCAGGCTGGTACCGGTTTGAAATACAAAATCAACAACAGACTTGACCTTGAAGGTAGAGTAATGTATGTAGTTACCGGTGATGATGAATTCGATGGAGGAGGTGACAAATACAGTGCTATCAACAAACGTGAAGAGCAGGTATCAGATAACTTCTTCAATGCGACTTTAGGTCTTACCTTGAAGTTAGGAAAACACGAATCTCACCTAATGTGGCACGATCCGCTTCAGGAAATCTATTACAAGCTTGATGTTTTGGCTAACAAAAACCAGGATATTGAAGTATGTAAAAAAGGTGATGCTGATAACGACGGAGTTTGTGACGATTGGGACAGACAGCTTGATACTCCTGCTGGTGCAAGAGTGGATGGTGCTGGTGTTGCTCTTGATACTGACCTTGACGGTGTAATTGACCTTTACGACAAGTGTGTAACTGTTCCTGGACCTGTTGAAAACAACGGATGTCCTACAACAACTGCAGGACCTGTAGTAGAAACGGAAACTAAGCTTGAAGGAATTGAGTTTGATTTAAATTCTGACAGAATTTTACCTTCAAACACTCCAATTTTGAATAATGCTGTTTCATATATCAACTCTTCAAACGGTGCATATAACGTAATTGGAGCTACAGATACAAGAGCTTCTGATGCTTATAACCAAAAGCTATCTGAAAGAAGAGCGAATAGCGTTAAGAACTATTTGATCAAAAACGGAGTAGAATCTTCTAAACTGAACGCAATCGGTAGAGGTGAAAAAGACCTTAAATACCCTGAGTGTGAACCAGCTACTAAATGTCCTGAATGGAAAAACAGAGCTAACAGAAGAGTATATTTCGAAGCTAAATAATATAATTATTAGTAAATATATCAAAGCCGTGCCTTGCACGGCTTTTTTTGTTGTAATAGTTTTATTACTTTTACCTTATGATTTCTCAGCAGGATTTCCAAAAATTAAAATATGATACCCTCAAATATTTTTGGGGTTATGATACTTTCAGAGATTCTCAGGAAGGAATTATTGATGCAGTCATTAATGAAAAAGACAGCCTCGTTCTTCTGCCTACCGGCGCTGGAAAATCTCTCTGCTTCCAGCTTCCAGCCTTATTGAAGGAAGGAACCTGCCTGGTGATTTCCCCCCTTCTTGCATTGATGAAAGATCAGGTAGGCCAGCTTAAACACCGGGGTATTGAAGCGGACTATCTCTCTTCTGAACTGGATGAGTATGATGCAGAAGCCATCTATGACCGCTGTAAAGACGGGCTTACCAAACTGCTGTATGTATCTCCGGAAAGACTGACCAATAAACAGTTTCTCCAGAATATTGATGAGATCCAGCTGTCATTTATAGCTGTAGATGAAGCCCACTGTATTTCAGAATGGGGACAGGATTTCCGTCCCAGCTACCAGAATATCAAAGAATTCAGAAAAAATCATCCGAAGATTCCCTGCCTTGCCTTAACAGCTACTGCAACGCCTAAAGTTTTGGAAGAGATCAGGAATAAACTGGAACTTAAAAATCCGTTTGTTTTTCAGAAAAGCTTCAGGAGAGAAAATATCAGGATCTTTTTGGATGAAGTTTCTGATAAATTCCAGCGTGTTTTTGATATTTTAAAACACAATAACGATTCCGGGATTGTGTATGTAAGAACCCGGAAGGATGCAGAAATGCTGGCAGAATTCCTCAAAAAAAACCAGGTAAACAATGTAGATTATTTTCATGCCGGTTTAACAACGAAAGAAAAAAATACAAGACAGGCCATCTGGAATAAAAGTGACAGCCACGTTCTTATTTCAACCAACGCCTTCGGGATGGGAATAGATAAGGATAATGTCCGCTTTGTGATTCACTTCTCCCCTGCTCCATCACTGGAAAATTATTACCAGGAGATCGGAAGAGCAGGAAGAGACGGTAAAGACAGTTTTGCCTTTCTTCTTTGGAATAAACAGGAACTACTCAATTTTGATGAGATCCTAAAAAACCAGACCCCAAACAAAGCTGAATTTTTGAAGATCATCACCTACCTCTACTCTATTTTCCAGGTAGCAGAATATGAGCTTCCTGAAAAAGCTTTTCAGCTGAACATCCAGGGGATACAGAATTTTACCAGGCTGTCGAAAGCTAAGATCAGCAATGTCCTTAATTTTCTGCACAATCAGGAGATCATCTATCATAATGACAACAAAAGCCTGTCTTCATTGGAGCTTCTCTTCAATGCTGAGGAAATAGACCAGCTGCCACAGAAAGACGCCTATTTCATAGAGCTACTGCTCCGTACCGTATCAGGAATTACCACGCATAAGGTAATGTTCAGCGAGCAGCAGGTCAGTAATAAGATCGGGGTAAGTGTTCCTCTTATTAAAGAAAGACTTAAAGAACTCCGGCAAAAAGAATATCTGGAATATGTAGACGGAGCCCTCTCAAGCATCAAATTTCTGAAACCACGTGATGAAAGAGCAATTAATGCAGCCTACTGGAAACTTTTTGAACACATTCAAAAAAATAAAATCCAGAAGTGGGAAGAGATTAAATTCTTTATAGAAAATAATGATTACTGTAAAATGAAACTTATTCTCGCCTATTTTGGGGAAAAGAACACAAAGAACTGTGGGCAATGCTCAGTTTGTGAAAAGAATAAGCAATCCATTTTCGGAAAAAACATTTCCCAGCAAATCATTAATTTGCTGGCTAAAAAACCTTCAACCATCGAAGATCTTTCTGTCCAGCTTAACTACCATTCTAAAAACAACATTTTAGAAAACCTTATTTTCCTTTTAGATTCAGGAAAAATAAAAATGCTGAATTTCAGAACATACGCGTTGAATCATGAGTAATGGGTAATGAGTGATAAGTAATGGAGAATGATGAAGAGACTTCAGATTTAAGACTATTCAATTATTTACTCTCAAACTCTCAGACCCTAAAACGCTCAAACGCCAAAAACCCTTATCTTTGCAGTATGAAATCATTGAAAGTTGTTTTTTTAGGAACTCCGGAATTTGCAAAAACTTCTTTGGAAGCTATCCATCAGTCGAATCATGAAGTTGTAGGTGTTGTTACTGTGGCCGATAAAGCAAGTGGCCGCGGACAGAAAATAAATCAGTCACCGGTAAAGGTATATGCTTCAGAAAATAATATTCCTGTTTTTCAGCCGGAAAAGTTGAGAAACCCTGAATTTTTAGAAGAACTTAGAAAACTGGATGCTGATGTATTTGTAGTCGTAGCTTTCAGAATGATGCCCAAGGTTCTTTTTGAAATGCCTAAAATGGGAACCTTCAATCTTCATGCTTCTCTTCTTCCTGATTACAGAGGCGCTGCTCCTATCAATTATGCTGTGATTAACGGCGAAGAAAAAACCGGTGCAACTACATTTTTTATTAATGAAAAAATAGATGAGGGAAATATTCTTCTTCAGGAAGAACTGGAAATTTTACCTGATGAAAACGCGGGAAGTCTCCACGACAGACTAATGGTAATGGGTTCAAAGCTGGTGGTAAAAACACTTGACGGATTAGCAGAAAACGCCATTACTGAAAGATCTCAGCCTCATGTGGAGCATCCTAAAAATGCTTATAAAATATTTAAAGAAGATACCAGAATCAACTGGAAAGCTCCGTCAAAAACAGTCCATCAGTTTATCCTTGGAATGTCACCTTATCCGGCAGCTTTCACGACTATAAAAATTGGAGACGAGGAAAAAGGACTAAAAATATTCGCAGGAAAATTTGAAGCCACGGATCATGGAAAACCTTCCGGAACTTTGGATATTTCCAAGAACGAATTTAAAATATATACAGAAGACGGCGTTTATTTCCCACTGGAACTTCAGCTTGAAGGCAAAAAAAGAATGACTGTAAAGGATTTTCTGAATGGATTCAGAAATTTTGATGAAATAAGCCTGTAAGGTTGCGGGGGAAAAATTGGAGATCGTCTAAGGTTTTAGAGCAAATATAAGTTGAAGATTTAAATAGTCTGAGATCCGACTCTTAAACTCCAATATATTCACTGATGTTTTTCGTTAAAAGCTTTATTGCGGTTTAAAAATCAAAAAGGTTTAGAAAAATCTAAACCTTTTATTGACTTTATCTCTATAAAATAGTCTCTAGTATTTATCCACTATTGACCATTTACAATTCATTTTTACAGCTGAACCAGTTCTGTCACCTCTACATCATATCCTCCAACCTGTGGTTTAATACTAGGATTCTGAGTGATCACTTTAAATTTATTGATACCCAGATTTTTCAGGATCTGTGTTCCGATACCGTAATCTCTGTAATTGTATGCTAATGTAGGATGCTGCTCCTGTCCGTCCTGATAATTCAGGAACTGCTGAAGCTTTCTCAGTGTATTTTCAGAATTTGAAACGTTATTGATAAAAATAACAGCTCCTTTTCCTGCTTCATTCACCATATTGGTTACTTTCTCCAATAAAGGTTTTTCACCGTTATTCAGTCTTGTCAGTACATCAAAATATGAATCCGAAGACTGAACTCTTACCAAAACAGGCTCATCAACCGTCCATGAACCTTTTGTCAAAGCAAAATGGATCTGGTCATTTGATGTCTCTCTGAATGCAAAAAAGTCAAATTCACCATAAGCTGTTTTTACTTTTCTTTCTTCCAGTCTTTCGATAAGGTTTCCTTTTTTAAGCTGATAATGGATAAGATCTTCGATAGAAACAATCTTCATATCATGTTTTTGAGCGAAAGCATGAAGTTCCGGCAAACGTGACATGGTACCGTCATCATTCATGATCTCACAGATCACTCCTCCTTCCTTTAATCCTGCTAAGCTTGTAAGGTCAATAGCAGCTTCAGTATGTCCTGCTCTTTTTAAAACCCCTCCTTTTCTTGCACGAAGTGGGAAAATATGGCCGGGTCTCATGAAATCTGTAGGCTTGGATTTTTCATCCATCAAAGCTAAGATGGTTTTAGCTCTGTCACCGGCAGAAATACCTGTAGATGTTCCATTTCCAAGCAGGTCAACAGAAACGGTAAAAGCTGTTTCTTTAGGATCACTGCTTCTGCTTACCATGACTTCAAGGCCAAGTTCGTCGCATCTTTTTTCAGGAAGCGGCATACAGATCAGCCCTCTTCCGTGAAAAGCCATAAAATTAATAATTTCCGGCGTTGTCAGTTCTGCAGCACAAAGAAAATCGCCTTCGTTTTCTCTGTCTTCATCATCTACTACTATGATTATTTTACCATTTTTGAGGTCTTCGATGGCCTCTGGAATAGTATTCAATTTAATATCAGACATGTTTACTTTTTATTTGTGCAAAGATACTTATAAAAATAAGCATCTGCCAATTAATATGAAGGGTTTGTTAGGCTTTGGATAAAGAGTTTGCCGCCTCTCTGAAAATATCGTAAGATCTCAGTCTCTTCTGATGATCGTAGATATGCGAGTTGATAATTAATTCATCTACATTGAATTTTTCCTGAAAATCTTTCAGTTTTTCTTCAATTTCTGTCTGGTCTCCTATCAATGTATATTTTAGTTTCTGAAGCACCATCGATTTCTCCATGGGAGACCAGATGTCATCCATATCATCTACAGGCGGGGCAAAAGGTTTCCTGTCATTTCTGATGATATTGATGAATGCCTGAAATAAAGTGGTGGAAATTTTATGCGCTTCCTCGGAAGTTTCTGCTGCCACACCATTAACACACGCCATCACGTAAGGTTTATCCAGCTGTTCCGAAGGCTGAAAATGTTCTCTGTAAATTTTAAAAGCCATTTCCATCTGTTCGGGCGCAAAATGGCCTGCAAAAGCATATGGAAGTCCAAGTTCCGCAGCCAGCCACGCACTGTCTGTACTGGACCCCAGGATATAAAGCGGAATATCGAGACCTTCCCCCGGAATTGCACGGACTAAAGCATCAGAATTATTTTTCGAAAAATATGTCTGGAGCTCCAAAATCTGTCTCGGAAACTGCTGGTTGATGATGGCAGGGTTTCTTCCCAAAGCCTGGGCAGTAAGACCATCGGTACCGGGAGCCCTTCCCAGGCCAAGATCTATTCTTCCCGGAAAAAGAGATTCCAGAGTACCGAACTGTTCTGCAATGATTAACGAACTGTGATTCGGAAGCATAATTCCACCGGATCCTACTCTAATTGTTTTTGTCCCGTTGGCAATAAAACCAATCAGAACTGTAGTGGCGGAACTCGCAATACTTTCCATATTGTGATGCTCGGCCAGCCAGAACCTTTTATAATTTAAATTTTCAGTATGGTTTGCTAAAGACAGACTGTCCTGAAAGGTATCATGAATACTTTTTCCCTGCTTTACGGGAGCAAGATCAAGTACCGATATTTCAAAATTTTTCATATTTCAAATTTTAGGTTTAAAACCAAACAAATTTAAACCTTATAAATTGCATTAGTTACTTTTTGTAATTGATAGGATGGATTAGCTAGTTCAGGAAAAAACTATTGAAATAATTTTTTAATTAAATGATTTTTCATACGATGTAAACAGACTTTGTATATTTGATTATAAACAACCCTATGAAAAATATTATTATTGCTTTATTAATATTATCTTTTGTAAACTGTACAAAGCAGAAAAATATAAAAGATAAAGCTCCTACAGAAATTCAGCAAAATTCTACTTCAGATAAAGATAAAGCCAATCGCAATTCAAAATATTATACAACGCTGAATACAATAGTAATAGCTACCGAAATTGGTGATACTTTACAATTTAAGGGAAAAGATTTTAACACAATAATAGATAATCATAGTGAATTTCTTTTTGAGATTCCTGAAAATCCCGATTATTTATACAGAGAGTTTGGAAACAGCTTAAATTTTGGAAGCGAAAAGGGAAAAGATGAATATTATATTTTGTACGCTTATTTTGTGAAGCAAAAAAATGGTATTGAAAAATATTCAGAGCAAAGAAAAAAACTCATTGACATTTATTCAAATATTAACACTCTGTTCAGCGACATTCAATATGGAGGAACTTATTTCGGGCATCAGCAATCAAGAATCTTAGGATATGCTGAGTATTCAATTTATCTATATTCAAAAAAAAATGATGAAAATCAAAAAACTTACGATATTTCAAAACAAAAAGCACTCTACATAAAATCTCTGAGACAAATTATAGATGATGAAATTAAAATTGATCATCAAGCAACTGACCAACAGAAAGCTGACAGATCAAAAAAAATGAACACCCTGATTGATAAACTTAATGAGCAAATTACAAACAGTTTCTACTTGCAGAGAGCACAAGCTTTTCATTATGGAAATTATGAATACTATTAAAATGCGACTGATATACTTTGATATTTCCTTCAAGGTTATTTGCTTTCCTCCCATAAAAAGCCGAAGTTTATTTCATAAAAACTCTAAGTAAAATTACTATGAAACACTTATATCTTATTCTTATTTCCTTCTTCCTGACCAGCTGTTCATTTAATCAGACTTTTTCAAACAGAGAGGAAGATAAAAAGGATGCAGAAGAAATTTCACAAAAATTCTTCTGGGAACTAAAATATGGTGGTAATATGGATACAATTTACAACCTGTTCGGTGATAAGTTTTTTGAAGTAACGGACAAAGATAAATTACTTCAGATCATCAATACATCCCAAAATGATATTGGACGGGTTGAAGAATATAATTTAGTAAAATGGGAAACTCTTATTGTAAAAGGGTCTAATCCCAAAAGTGAGTATCTATTGGTATACGACGTTAAAAGAGGTACTACAGCCAAAACAGAAGAGACTTTTTCTATGCAAAAAAGATAAAAACGGAGACATCAAGATCGTTGGATACCGGGTCAACCAGGATCTACTGAATAAATAAAAAAGACTGTCTCACTTTTGGGACAGTCTTTTTTGTTATACTGAATCGTTCTTCTCTTTTTTAAAATTATAATGATTGATCAGAATTCTGATCTCATTAAATTCAAAATCATTGGGCAATGCATTTTTCCATTCCGTTAAGGTTTCATGAGGGTTTTCGTAGAATTCTTTTTCAAAAGCTTTGATCTTATCCGAAGTGATCACTCTTGAAATGTCCAGCAATCCCTGTTCTGCAAATTTTGCCAAATGCCCGATTACTGTTTCTTTTACCAGACCTCTTTCCATGGCAATTTCTCCGATGGTTTTTCCCTGCTCAAATAATTGAAAGGTCAGAACCTGTGAAGGAACTTTTGCGATCTTTAAATTGATTTCTTTGTCATTTTTTTCATCTAAAAGCTTCGTTTCCAGCAGATGCACCTCTTTCAGGCTGTTCAGGTATTCTTCTGTATCTTCCAGCCAGTTCCTGAATTCTTCATTATACTGTTTCAGACCTTTTGCTCCTTTAATTTCAGCATAGAATTCTTTCAGCGGATTAAATACTTTGTCTCTGATTTCTGTGAAAAAGAAATTAACTGCCCCTTTGGTTTTGCTTTCAATCTCGGACCATTCTTCTTTATTTTCAATGAAATTATTCACCTTCTGGGAAATTACCCTTTCCAGTTTTTCAAAGATCTTCCCAAGGTTGACAATTTCGTGCTTCAGCTGAAGATACAGCTGGTTTGTTTTTACATGATCAATACTTTTTGTGGTAATAGACAGTTTATTCCACTCTTCCACTTCATTCAGAAACCACAGACAGTTGACGGTGCGAAGTACTTTTTTGATGCTGTAGTCGTATTTTTCGCGGTTCAGAATGGCTTCTACATTATCATTTGCAAGGGTACTTCCCTGAAACTGCAGAATTCTGCTGTCTTTAAAAATAACTTCAGGGGTAATTTTAGATTTCAAAACGATCCCTTCCAGTGTACGGCATCTGGACAGTGCAACATAAACCTGCCCGGCCGTAAAGCTTTTTCCGGCATCAATGATCACATTATCAAACGTTAACCCCTGGCTTTTATGGATGGTAACCGCCCACGCCAGCTTTATCGGAAACTGTTCGAAGCTTCCTAAAACCTCTTCTTTGATATTTTTTTCGGTATCCAGGAAATATTTTTTCTGTTCCCAGACCTCTCTTTTAACGGTAATTTCTCTTTCACTGCCATCAAGAACAACTTTAATCTCATTATCGTCCAAAGCAGAAATTTCTCCCAGTTTTCCGTTGAAATATTTTTTCTCACCGGTAATATCATTTCTGATGAACATGACCTGTGCCCCTACTTTCAGTTCTAAAAACTGCTCGTTCGGAAACTGGTTTTCTTTAAAATCTCCAAAGAGCTTTGCTTCATAGGTTTTAACGGTCAGATCAATTTCTTCAAGTTTTTCCTGATTGATCTCATCTGCCATTTTATTGTGTGAACACAGATAAACGTAAGATTCAGTTCCTGCCTTAAAATCGGGGTCATACCTTTTATTAAGATCCTCAAAATTGATATTGGCGACATCACCGTCGCGGATCGCGTTCAGAATATCCAGGAATTTTTCATCCGACTGTCTGTACACCTTCGTTAATTCAATCGTCAAAAGAGGAATATCTTTAATGGCATGACTGTCGAAAAAGAACGGTGACGGATAACAGATCTTTAAAATATGTTCATCTCTCACCACCGGTGGAAGCTGGTAAAGATCCCCAATGAACAGCATCTGCACCCCGCCGAACCGCTGGTTATTTCTTCTTATAAATCTCAGCGAGAAATCCATCATATCGAGAACATCAGCTCTCAGCATGGAAACCTCATCGATAATAAGCACCTCCACTTCTCTTAAAAGTTTAAGCTTGTCTTTTCTGTATTTGAAATGAGGCATCAGGTCGGCAATATTATTTGCCAAGCTGCCATCAATACGGTCTGTGGTCGGTAAAAAAGTCCTTAAAGGCAGTCCAAACATGGAATGGATGGTAACTCCCCCTGCATTAATCGCGGCAATTCCGGTAGGGGCAACCACAATATACTTTTTCCTCGTTTTCTTTACAAAATCATTAAGGAAGGTTGTTTTACCTGTTCCGGCCTTTCCCGTAAGAAAAACGCTTCTGTTCGTGTGCTCTATTAAGTCAAAAAAATGATTATTCATTGTGCTTCAAAATTACGGAAATGAATTTGATTTTCTTACCTTGGCACAACTTTTGAAAATTCTTTAACAGAAAATAATTTATGATGAAAAAAAGTTTCATTTATACTCCACTATTACTATTATGCGCTACATTTACCCTGGTTTCGTGCAATACATCCAAAAATGTCAATACCAATCTGCCTAAAGATATTTCTGAAAGACCCGCTGATGAAGACAGTCAAAAATATGAACAGGCTCAGCTGGATAGATTAAAAGCATCTATTGAATCTGAAGCATCCAAAGAAAAATGTACGGCTGCTTCGGAATGGACGTTTGCCCCAATGGGAGCCAAAGCCTGTGGCGGACCTCAGCAATACATCGCTTATCCTAAAAAAACAGAGACGACCATTCTCCCAAGAATTGAGGAATATACGCAGAAAGTAAAAGCCTTTAATGAAAAGTATAATATCACTTCTGACTGTATGTTGGTGATGCCTGCGACATCTGTTAAATGTATCAATGGAAAAGCCCAGCTTATAACAGCAGAGCAATAAAAAGAAAAAATCAAAGCAAAGGTTATATATCCTGTTGAAAAATCAACATATAAATCTCATTCAGGAGTTTATACTAAGGATTGAAAAAAGCTCTATCGGTATGATGGAGCTTTTATTTTGTTTTTTTGTAAAATGTAAAAAGTATAATGTATTACTAATTTGAGAGTAGATATCTGACATAAAACTTTTTTGATAGTAAATTGAGCAACTGTCAACAAGCAACTCTTTACTCTAATACTCTCAAACCCTGTAACTCAACTAGCTTCCCACTTCCAGATTTTCTTTATACCAAGAAGAATACTTTACGTAATTATCAGCAATTCTGTTGACTTCTCCTTCCAATAGTTGGGCAGAAATATCTTTAATTTTCTTTGCCGGAACCCCCCCCCAGACTTCTCCTGATTTAATATGGGTTCCCTGTGTCACTACAGAACCTGCTCCTACAATAGAATTTTCTTCTACCAGGCAGTCATCCATAACGATAGCTCCCATACCGATCAGTACGTTATCTTTAATGGTACAGCCATGAACGATTGCATTATGTCCGATGGAAACGTTATTTCCAATATTTAAAGGGTGTTTCAGATAAGTGCAGTGCAACATAGCATTGTCCTGAACATTTACTTTATCGCCCATCCTGATGTAATGTACATCTCCCCTGATCACTGCATTATACCAGATACTGCATTCCTTTCCCATCGTAACGTCACCGATAATGGTTGCCGTTTCTGCCAAAAATGTACCCTCTCCTATCTGAGGAGTTTTTCCTAAAAGTTCTTTTACAATTGCCATAATTTTAATTTGATAATTTGAAAATAAGTCAATTTGAAAGTAATAATTTTTGCAGCGGTCGCTTTTAACTTCTAATTTTAAATAACCGTGATAGCAAAAATCTAAATTCTAATCTTCAACTTCTAATTTCTAATTGCGTATTTTTGTATCTCAAATTTAACGAAAAAATGCGTACGATACTTATAGAACCAACTGAAAACCCGAAAGTGATGAAATTTGTCGCGGATTATAACCTGATCCCGGGCTCTTTAGAGTTGGACAGAAGTTCAGATATTTCAGAAATTCCTTTAGCTCAGGAACTTTTCAACTATCCTTTTGTGGAAAGAGTTTTTATTACAGCGAATTTTGTGGCTGTAGCAAAACAGGATACTGTAGAATGGGAACATGTAGCTGACAGCCTGAAAAATGTCATTGAGGATGAATTATTGGCCAATCCAAGAATTTACCTTCAGAAAAGAAAGGAAATGTATCAGATTTATGCTGAAATGACTCCTAATCCTAATGCGATGAAGTTTGTTTCCAGCAAACTGCTTATGGAAGGTTTTGTGGAAGTAAAATCGAGAGATAAATCCGAAGGCGTTCCTTTGGCTCAGGCTATCTTTAATGAATTTGATTTTGCAAAAGAAATTTTTATTTCAGATAATTTTGTTGCCGTAACCAGAGATGATTCTGTGGAATGGCACCAGGTAATGATGGCTGTACGAGGTTTTATTGCTGAGTATCTTCAGAGTGGCGGCGAAATTTCAAATCTTGAGCCTCAGAATCATGAAAACCCTGTTGAAAAGATCATCAACAGAGACTATACCGATGACGAGCAGAAAATTTCAGATATTTTAAATGAATATGTTGCTCCTGCAGTAGAGAATGACGGTGGTAAAATTTCCCTTATGGAGTATGACCAGGAAAGTAAAACTGCCAAAATGCTGTTACAGGGAGCCTGCTCAGGATGTCCAAGCTCTACAGCTACTTTGAAAAACGGAATTGAGAATATTTTAAAACAGTTCGTTCCGGATTTAGTGGAAAAAGTAGAAGCTGTAAACGGATAACTGTTCGTCAATGGTACCCGGAAAGAAAATCTTGGTCATTATTGGAAGTGCCACAAAAAATTCCAGCAATCTGAAATTAATAGAACAGGTTCTGGAAAAACATCCGGACACCGATTTCCGCATATATGATAATCTTTCTGCTCTTCCGCATTTTGACACTTCATTAACTGATACTGATACACCAGACGAAGTATTGAAGATCAGGGAAGAAATTGAAAATTCGGCAGGGGTCTTATTTTCTACTCCGGAATATATTTTCAGTATTCCGGGCAGACTGAAAAACTTATTGGAATGGTGTGTTTCTACCACTGTTTTTTCTGAAAAACCGGTTGCTGTAATTACAGCATCTGCCAACGGAGAAAAAGGGCATGAAGAATTGGTAATGATTCTGAAAACGCTTGGCGCCGGTACAGAAGATCAGCATCAGCTTTTAATAAAAGGGATAAAGGGTAAATTTAATGATAACGGCTTAGTTGAAAATAATACCTTTGCCCAAGTATCAACATTGATAACAGATTTCGAAAACGCTGTTTCATAATTAAAATTAAAAATATTGGATAAAAAAGGAATTTTACTGGTAAATCTTGGTTCTCCAAAATCTACGGCTGTAAATGATGTAAAGGAATATCTTGATGAATTTTTGATGGATGAAAAGGTCATCGATTACCGCTGGATCTTCCGCGCTCTTTTAGTTCAGGGAATTATTCTTAAAACAAGACCTGCAAAATCTGCAGAAGCCTATAAAACAGTTTGGACTGATGAGGGTTCACCTTTAATTGTCATTACTGAAAAAATCCAAAAGAAACTGCAGAAAGTAGTTGATGTTCCTGTGGAAATCGGAATGAGATATGCGGAACCGAGCATTGAAACTGGAATTCAAAAGTTAGTTGATCAGGGAGTTTCTGAGATCGTTCTGTTCCCACTGTACCCGCAATATGCGATGAGTACTACGGAAACGGTGATTGAAAAAGCAGAGGAAGTACGGAAAAAGAAATTTCCGAATGTAAAGATCAATTATATACAGCCCTTTTACAACCGGGAAATCTACATCAACTGTCTTGCGGAAAGTATTAAAGAAAAATTGCCTGAAAATTTTGACGTTTTACAGTTCTCTTATCATGGGGTACCGGAAAGGCACATTTATAAAACAGATCCTACAAAGACCTGTAATCTTAATGACTGCTGTTCAAGGGACACTAATCCGAGCCACCAGTTCTGTTACCGCCATCAGTGCTATAAAACAACAGAAGCTGTTATTGCCAAGATAGGGCTTCCCAAAGAAAAAACAATTGTTTCTTTCCAGTCGAGATTAGGAAAAGATAAATGGATAGAGCCTTATACGGATGAGACTTTAGAAACGATTCCTAAGAAAGGGGTAAAAAATCTGGCCATTGTCTGTCCTGCTTTTGTTTCCGATTGTCTGGAAACCCTGGAAGAGATTTCGGTAGAAGGTAAGGAACAGTTTCAGCATGGAGGCGGAGAAAATTTCCATTATATCCCGTGCCTGAATGATGAAGACCGCTGGATCGATGTAGTAAAGATACTCTGTGAGGAAAAACTGAATGATTTTTATCTGGTATAATTTCTCAATACATAAAGCAAAAGGGCCGCAAAATAAATTTTGCGGCCCTTTTTAGAAATATATTAAAATTATTTTTTGATTAGGTTTCCGGCTTTTTGTCCGTTAACCGTTACTACATATACTCCTGAAAGTATATTAGACGGAAGCCTAACATCTATTTTATTGTTACCTTCAGTAATCTTGATTTTTTCAGAAAGCTCTCTTTTTCCTGTCAGGCTAACTAGCTCAACAATTCCGTTTCCTTCTTTTCCGTTGAATTCAACCGTAAATTTATCGGTAGCCGGATTTGGACTGATCGTGTAAAGTAAAGTATCAGGAGCTGCCATTTTTCCTGCTGCCGAAGTACCTCCTCCAACACCTACTGCATTCCATGCATTGGTAACCTGCGTTACTTCGTTACTTCCGGCTCCATATAAGTCTGCTGCTGCCTGAAGTGAATACGTTCTGGCATTAGCAAAAGTAGAAGAAGAAACAAGGTAGCTGGTAAGTGTTCTGTAAGCAATAGCTCCGGCTTTATCCAATCCTATTCCGGAAACATTATAAGCAAAGCCTTTATCATTAGTTCCCGAACCTCCGGTTACCAGCAAATAGTACCAGAAGTTAAGAACTCCTGAATTGGTATGTACACCGCAATAATCATTATATCCTGGTAAATTTGGATTTCCCTGGGGAGTACAGGTGCTGCTCGCATCCTTCCAGTAAGTTCCTTTATAAGTATCAGGCTGGCTGTAAGCATTCGGGTTGGCCATATCTCTGATTACATAGCTGAAATCTTCCCCTAATTTCCAGTTTGCCTGTGTTGGTCTGGCCCAAAGTTCTATGGTATTCCCAAAAATATCGGAAAAACCTTCATTCAGAGCTCCGGACTCTCTTTGATAAGCAAGATTTGCTGTTTTAGTGGTTAAACCGTGAGTAATCTCGTGTCCGCAAACATCAAGAGCTGTTAATGGCTTGCCTCCGTTTGTAGTAGAGCTGCCGTCTCCGTAAGTCATTCTTGCTCCATCCCAAAACGCATTAAAATAATTCGTTGAGTAATGAACATAAGATTTTATGGCAAAATTATTATTATCTATACTTTTTCTTCCAAATTTCGTATATAAATAATCCAAAGTCATTTCAGCTCCCCAGTGGGCATCGGTAGCATATTGATCTTTATTTGTGTTTACGTTATTCCAGTTATTATCCGCGTCCGTAAAATCTACGGCTGATGAATAGCTGGTTCCTTTTCTCAGGTTATATGTTTCTACAGCGGTTCCTCCATTTCTTCCGGCTTCTCTTAATCTATAACTTCCGCTATACGAATCGGCAACAATAGATCTATTTCCGCTATAAGCCGTTGTAGCCGTTCCCGGAGCATTGGTTTCATGAATCAAAGCATTTGTTCCCAAAACATTACCATCTTTAGCATCTACAAAAACATATTGTCTGCTTAATGGCTTTTCTGCATAGATATCAAATTTGTATGCAAGCTTTACGTCTCCTATCTTTTCATCAGAAGGATCTGAATAATATACCAGCTCCCCTTTTGGAGCAAAGCTTGCATGAGCATTTTTAGATTCATTTTTAATGAATTCCTCTTCTTCTTTGTTCTGCCATTTATAAGAGTCGGCGCCTACAAAAGATAAGGCATTCTGTAATGCAGTACTTTCAGAAATATTTGCTTTTTTCTCTGCAGCAGTTTCCTTAAGTATCCATTTCCCGGTTTCTCCTACTATTTTCCCACCCTTAGTCTGTACAGCCATCATTCCATATTCTACAGGAATACCATTGATGGTCTGCTGGAATCTATGAGTCTCAAAACCTAATTGATCCTTTTCCAATCCCAACTTAAGCGACTGTCCTGGTGAAAGCCTTTGAGATGTTTCATTAAATAACACAGGCTCCCCTTTAAAAGCAGGACCATTTTTATCAAATCGCATGAATTCTGCATGAAGGCCGCTTTTACCCGGAATTAGTTTTGATGGAGTTTCCTGTCCAAAAGTAAAAGAGAAAGCTGCAACGCTTACTGCTAAGATAAATTTCGTTTTCATAAAAAATTTGTTTAATGTGAGACGAATTTATATGTTTTTCGTAATAAAACAATTAAATACATAAATAAAATTCAATAAATAAATAGAACAAATGTTTTAAATTAAAAATATTTTTTAAAACATTATAATTAATTGAAAATATTTTTATTCCTACAAAAACTATAGACTAATAATTTTTATATAATTCAACATTTTATGAAATATTTTTTTCAATATGCTTTGCATAGCAAAAGACTAACTTACAATCCCTTTAATTCCTTCTAAACTGTTTATTCATCATAACTTCAAAAAAAAACCATCTCTTATGAGACAGTTTTTTCTAAAAATTATTTTTACTTTGTATAAATCACTTTGCGCAGAATATTTGATAAAAAAAGGACAATTTATTCCCAATTATTTACCAATAGGAGTTCTGAATTCTCCATATCCCATAAGTCCGTCATAATTGCGTCCGAAAGGTGCATAATATAAAAATGCCTGATAAAGGTTTTCCGTCTGCCAGAAATTACCGTTTATTTCTCCAAAATTCAGAGATCCGTTGCTTTCTTTTGTGGCAAGTATGTAGTTGTAAAACCCTTGTTTCAGGAATATTTTAGCAATATATTTTTTACTGGCTGCATCGTACTGCATCTGATTTTCTTTGCCAGGTGTAAAATTATTGAAACCTCCAAGCACATAGATCTCTTTATCGACAGGATCAGAATCCAGAGAAAAATACACCCATGAATAATCGGCTTCCCTTTCGGCATTTCTTTCCAGTCCCAGATCATTTCTTCTATAGAACCATGCTCCGTTTACATCGGGCTGATACTGATAGTTCAGGGGAAAAGCCCATACCGGATGGAGATACGTATGATTCACTCCGTCCTTCAATTCTGTAGCACTTACCATATCGGCAGCCATATTCATATTCTTATTGTCGAAATAATAGAATTCGTTATTGCCGGGAAATGTTAAGTTCATCTGCTGAAAAAGAAGTTGGTTTCCTAATGTTGCACTTGGTTTCAGATTATTAACCACTTCATTAGGGTTGTTGTTCTGCATCACGTTCAAAGTCATGGAATTGACATTGGAAGAGAGGTCTCCCGCCTTTGAAGTCGCTTTCACCTCTATCCTTTGGTTGATATTCGGTTTTTTGGCATCTGCAATTCTTGAGACATTCAAAGCAACCGTGGCAGCATCTTCCACCAGATAAAAACGTTTTTTGAAAAGAGGTCTGTCAGCTGAATCTTTATAAACAATCAGCTCAAAATTTCCGGAAATCTTTGGCTGCATTTTCTCATTAGGGAAGGTAAGCTTGTAATGGGTATAAGCCTGTATGGTATTAAAAGAATATTCAAACTTATCCAAAAGCCCGTTTAAACTTCCATTGGCAATTTCTGTAAAAAACAAGTTGTCATCATTCCAGTTCCGGTCATAATGTTTGATCGTATACCTGTAGATCTCGCTGGCATTGGTAAGGTCGTCAAAGCTTAAAACCAGTTGTTCTCCGAATTTTATAACAGGCGTTTCATCGTTTGTCTGAGGGTTGAATAGTTGTATACTCTGGATGTTTTGTCCAAAAACCATTCCGCCCAAAGAAAGTAAAAGTATTCGCAAAGTTTTCATTATGACGAAGATAACGAAAAATCGGGATTTTCTTAATAATATCGTATTTTTGAAATAAAAAAATATCAGTTATGCTTCAGATCCAAGGCTTCGTATTCAATTTTGCCAGCGAAAATACTTATATCCTTTACAACGAAAATAAAAATGCCTGGCTGATTGATCCGGGAAATATGAATGAGCAGGAAACCAAAGCTATAGAAAGCTTTATTTCCGAAAACGGTCTGAAAATCGATAAGATTCTTCTGACTCATGCTCACATTGACCACGTTCTGGGTTTGCAGTGGGCTTTTGACATTTTCAAAGTTCCCGTTCATATGCATCAGGAAGATCAGGAAGTGCTGGACATGCTTCAGGCCAGCGGAATAAGATTCGGATTCTCTGTTGAATCCGTAAAAGCAGATATCAAATACATTAACGAAGGCGAAGTTCTTGAGCTGGACGGAGAAAAATTAAAAATCTATCATGTTCCCGGGCATTCTCCGGGAAGCGTAGTTTATCATAATGAAGAGCAGAAATTTATGATTTCAGGGGATGTTCTTTTTGAAGGAAGCATTGGAAGAACTGATCTTTACAAAGGAAATTATGACCAGCTTATCGACGGCATCACCAATAAATTATTTATTCTGGATGATGAGACAAAGGTTTTTTCAGGCCACGGCAATCCTACTACAATAGGATTTGAGAAACAGTATAATCCGTTTTTTAAATAAGGTTGGGTTTTGGAGTTGGAGAGTTTGAGAGTATTAGGGTATATGAGTTTAGCTTTGAGTTGCTGGTTGCTAAAATTACTACTAAAAGTCTCATATCTGAATTCAATATCTTATATCTGAAATTTTGTCTTTTGCCTCTTTCAATAAAAAATAAAAACCGCCGGAGATAATCAACTCTGGCGGTTCATTTATGAAGAAATAATATAAGTTTAGAAATCTAATGTGACAGACGCTCTTGCCGCGGCTCCCATAATTGGTCTTGCCATTCTGATATTTGTTCCTGCTGCAGTCTGGGATCTAGGATCTCCTTCGGTAATTCCAATCGTGTTAAAGATATTCGTTCCGTCTACTGCAAAACGTATTTTCCCTAGCTGATAAGACATTCCCGCCCCAACTTCAGTGAATGAAGGCAGAATATTATCATCCGTATTACCTTCGTTCTGGAAACGTTTTCCGTAGTAGTTCATGCTTACATAAGCTCTCCATTCTTTTGTGATGTTCACTGCAGGAGAAATATTGAAATAGAATTTAGGCATTCTTCTTACGGTGTTTCCATCGTAATCAAATGTAGTTCCATCCGCATTTTTCCCTACGAAATCTTTGTATTTCGGATTCTGGATAGTTCCGTTGAACGTCACTTCCAATATATTATTGAAGAGTCTTGTATATCCTTCGATCTCTACCCCAAAATTGGTGGTATTGGCGAATTTATTTTCTGAAGTCCCATCTGAAAATACATCCGTGAATGAAAGATTTTTAAGCGTAGAATAGAAAGGAATAATTCCGATATCAAAAGTACGCGAATAATATTTGTATCCCACTTCAAGCTGATTGGTATCAACGGCTTTGATAGCACTCAGATCTGACATATTATTATAGTAAGCTTCTTCATTCGGGGATCTGAAACCGTGAGAAAAACGTGCATATACAGCATTCCCTTTGTTGATCTTATAGTTTGCAGCCAATGTATAGGAAACCTTATTGATATCATAATACCAGTAAGTGTACTTATTGCCCAGTACCGCCATATTATCGTCAGCTGTTGTTGTTTCAAAACCGTGGGTTCCGTCGGTCGTTAAGCCTGAATTATTAAGATTCGCAGTTGTTGTATTCACTCCGTATCCTTTATAATAGTCGCGGCTGTAGCGCATTCCACCATTTAAGCTTAAGGCATCTGTAATGTTATAATCTAAATTTAAATACAGATCATTAAGACTTCCCTGAATCTGCGAATCCCTGATAAGGAAGGACATATCCGTAACACCATTGTAGGTTTTAGAATATCCAATATCTGAAGGACTCATTGATGGATTAACCAAATTTAAAAGCTGGGGTCTGTCTGAAGCTGTCGTTAAGATATTGCTCCAGTTCCAGTATTGGTGGGATTTCCAGTTTGATTTGTAGAAACCTGCGGTCACATTTCCTTTATCAAATTTATAATTCAGCTGAAGGTCATTTACAAAATTATTCATCTGCTTATCAATAGCCCAGAATCCTAATTTCTGTACATATTGAGGATTTATAACGGCACCATTACTCACCAGAGCGTATTGGTAATTGGACATCCCCATATTCTGAGCAAATTCAGAAGCCAGTTTAGGGGCTCCGGCAGGGAACATTCCGGTATATTCCATATTGATATTGGTGTATCTCGTTTTGTTCAAAACGCTGAAATTATTCCCAAGATCATATTTAAATTCTGCACCTACCACATCTACTTTCGGGTGGATTCCGTTTTCAAGATCTCTTTTGAAAAAACCTCCGCCGGCCTGTGGAATACTTAACTGGCTAATCGCTCTGTAGCTGTATGTTCCATAATTGGCATCGAAACCAGGAAATTCTTTCAGGTCGTTTCCATCCTGTAACAGAGGAATCGGAAGGTAGAATGTGTTCCTGTCATCCAGTTTTTTGTAATATACTTTTGCATAGCCTTTATCAAAGACATATTTAAGGTTCATTCTGATCTGGCCTCCATTGTTGGCTCTGAAACCTGTCTTTCTGATTCCGTTATCTGTTCTGTAGAAACCGCCAACATTAAAGAAAAGCTTATCCTGGACCAAAGCACCTCCTACGTTAATATCTGTACGCATCAATCCATAAGTACTGGTTTCCAGTTTAGCCGTCCCTTTAAAGTCATTGCTTCCTTCTTTAGTAATAAAGTTGATCAGACCTCCCGGAGAATTGGTTGCATAAATGGAACCGGACCCTCCCCTTAATGCTTCCAGCCTGCTTACAGAATTATCCACACGGAAGAAATTATCCGCATTGGCAAACTGAAGTGCTCCATCTTCAAAAACGGCAAGTCCGTCTTCCTGAACCTGCACAAATTCGTAAGCTCCCGCAGAAGGAATACCTCTTGCAAAAAGGTTGTTGCCTACTTCACCTCCGGAAGTTTCCACGGCAAAACCGGGAACTCTCTGTAAAAGCGCCGCAGCACTGATAGGATTCTGTTTCTGGATCTCTTTGGCCGTAAAGGTAGAAATAGCCGTACTGGATTCTATTTTCTTTTTCGGGCCGGAGCTCCCGGTAATAACGATCTGGTCTATAGAAGACGTTTTGATGGTGTCCTGAGGGGTTTCCTGGGCATACGCATTGTTAAAGTAAAGCGTAGCGGTGGCAGCCATTAAAAATATCGATCTTTTTTTCATAGCATGATTTTTATATAGTTAGTTTTGTTTTAATTTGAGATAGACCCCGTTTGTCCATCCGAATCCGTCCTGATTCGGGTATTCTCCGCCTCCCGCAATTGTTTCAGTGTCTAACGCGTTGTATTTTTCCATTAATTTTCCGGTGTTGCTGTATACCCTTTCAACATTCCCACACCAGTTGTTTTTTATTTTCTCAGCCAGTTCATCAAACCCATAGTTTTTCATTGCTTTAAAGCCTAACCACTGATATGGCGCCCATGCATTCGGAAGATCCCATTGCTGTCCGGTTTTTTTTGTGGTGGTTACAAGGCCTCCCTGATAAAGAAGCTTTTCAGCCATATGTTTAGCAACAGATTCTGCCTGGGTCTGGTCTGCCAGTTCAAGAAATAAAGGGTAAAGAGCAGCAATATGTTCAGACGGTGTGTTTTTGTGTTTTTTTAAGTGATAATCTTTATAACATTCAGTGTTTTCATCCCAAAAGTAGGTATTGATCATCTGTCTGCGTCTTGCTGCTCTTTCAGTAAAATAATTTTCTTTATCTGCCAGGTTCAGAAGCGCTGAGGATTTTGCAAGTGTCTTCTCCAAATGCCATAAAAGACAGTTCAGATCTACCTCCGCAATGTTCAGCGTTTCTATGGTCTGTATATGTTCTCCGTCTGCAAACCATCTGCTGGAAAAATCCCAGCCGGATTCGCAGGCACTTCTTATATTTCTGTAAAATTCTTCTCCTGCATTTTCGCTGTCTTCAATATCAATCAGATAGCTTTCAGGGCGCGGTGAATTTTCTGCATCATAATAACGGTTCAGAATATCTCCGTTCTTCGTTTTCGCCACTCTTTTTACACTGGAATCATTCTCCAGCCATTCTTCCCCGTTCATCCAGAAAGCATATTCTTTTTCTAAAGTATCATGGTATTGAGTATAAATTATTTCATCTTTTTGGGTTTCAAAAAGCAAATCCAGCATCAGCGAAAAATAGGGAGGCTGTGAACGGCTCAGAAAGTGCGTTCTGCTGGCATTGGGAACAAATCCTACATTTTGAATTAAGTAAGAACAGTTCTCTATAATATTTTCCATCATTTCTGTTCTTCCCGAAACCTGAAGACCCAGCATAATAAAATAGCTGTCCCAATAGAAAAATTCATTGAAACGGCCTCCCGGGACGATGTATGGCTTCGGAAGCTTCAGTAATGTTCCTTTTTCTTCGTAGGCAGTGCGGGTCAGTTCATCCCAAAGCTTTTCGATGTGCTGCTCAATCGGCAGCTGATCTTCTCTCTGGATTGATATTTTCGCTCCCAGAAAATCAAAATTCGCCATTACAAAATCTTTCAGATCAAATCCTTCACTATTCTTTTTCTTTTCATATTCTGCATTAATCTCCGAGACAGGAAACATCGGAACGGCATCGGTCATCATCTTCTGGTCTTCAAAGATCTGAGCTCTTTGCACATCATCAAAAAGAGCCTGAATTTCCTTTATGTAAAGCTGTTTATTCATTATTATTTCTTAGGATTTATTTTTAATTTGTTCATGAAAATAGCTGAGATAATCAGCAGTGAAAGCGGAATCAGTGAAAGATAAAATGCCTGCTGTCCGCTGAATTCCTGAAAAACAAAACCGGTAATCATGGAACCAATTGTTCCTCCAATTGCAGAAAAAACGACAATCAGTCCGGACATTGCACTGTGTAAATATTTTGGAATAGAGGCCAGAATCACAGAATTGATGCTTGGATAAATCGGTGCCAGCAAACCTCCCATCAGTGGAAATAAATACACCACAAGCGGAGCATTGAACCATCCCGTTCCTTCATCAATCTGAATATTATGGGTCAGTGGGAGAACCAATACAATACTGATGGCAAAACCGATTACGCAGAAAGAAACCACGTAGATCCAGCTGAATTTTTTAGAGAAAAAACCTGATAAAAATCTTCCCAGTGCAAAAGCTCCCGCCAGAACTGCTCCCGCCTGGATACTCATAGAAGTTGGAAGCTTCAGTATTTCTTTATAAAAAGTAGGCGTCCACGTCTGAAAACTCTGCTCTACCAGTACAAAAAGAAAAGCACACAAAAGAAAAAACAAAACTTTCTTATAACTGAATAAGCTTATACTGTTCTTCAGATCTCCCAACCAATCGGTTTTCTCACTTCTCGCTTCTTTTTCATTTAATTTTGAAAAGAATAAAAACAGAAATGATAATGCAGAAACTGCTCCCAGGACCCAATATACATTCAGCCACCGGGTAGATTTCGGATTGTGATCATCAATAAATAAACTGAAAAGTACATTTCCTGCAAGCACCCCTATCATGAAAAACCCTTCCAGAAATCCCATGAAGCTGGAATGTTCTTTATCTGTTTCTGTGACAAGACCAATCGATGTAAATACTGAGATTTTTATTAAGGCAAATGAAATTCCTACAATGGTAAATAATAATTTGAAAAACCAGAAATCATTGGCAAAAGGCATTACAAAACACATGCAGCTTACCAGAAAAAGGGCCACCAACATAGAATTTTTGATTCCTATTTTCGGAAGGAATGATGCCAGAATAAATGAACATATAGCGATCGGAAGGTCCTTAAATCCTTCCAGAATACTGGCTGAGGATTTTGAAATTCCGAAGTTCTGCTGTACCTGCAGAATAACTGTTCCCACGGAATTCAAAAGAATCGCGAAAACAAAATAATTCAAAAATAAGACAGCTTTGATATTGAAATTTTTCATGGAGATCATTTCTTGTCGGCTAAGATAGAAGCATTTCACTTAACATTAATTTAACACAATAAATCAATATTTGAACTATATTAATATAATTAGTATTTTTATAGGGTAAATACGATTAATCAGATGAAAGTTAGTTTTGAAAGAATAATTCCGGATGAAAAGAGCTCTTTCCGCACTTTGCACAACAATTCACCGATTTCAGAATTCAAATGGGAATATCATTACCATCCCGAAATTGAGCTTGTCTGCATTGTTTCCGGGAACGGAACCCGCCATGTTGGGTATCACAAAAGCAATTATACCAACGGTGATCTTGTATTAATCGGTTCCAATATTCCGCATTCAGGATTTGGATTAAATTCTACCGATCCTCATGAAGAAATTGTTCTTCAGTTCAGAGAGGAAATTCTTCAGTTTCCACAGCAGGAAGTGGAAGCCCGATCGATCAAAAATCTCCTGGAACTTTCAAAATACGGAATTCACTTTCATCATAAGACTAAAAAAGTATTGCTTCCCAAACTGAAACTGATGTTGGAATCAGAAGGCTACAAAAGATATCTGCTCCTGCTTGAAATTTTATTTGAACTTTCAAAATGTAAGGATTATGATCTTTTGAACAAAGAAATTATGCCATATACCATTATCTCAAAAAACAAAACAAGGCTGGAAAATATCTTTACGTACGTTGAACATCACTATGATCAGGAAATCAATATTGAAGATGTTGCGAAACTCGCCAACCTTACGCTTCCGGCTTTCTGTAATTTTTTCAAAAAGGCTACCCAGATCACGTTTACGGAATTTGTCAACCGATACCGTATCAATAAGGCGTGTCTGCTGATGGCTCAGGATATGAGTATCTCAGAATGCAGTTACAGCTGCGGCTTTAATAACGTAACCTATTTTAACAGGATGTTTAAAAAGTATACTGAAAAGACACCTTCGGAGTTTATTAAGAATTATTCGCATAATAAGGTGAGTGTGGATTTCAAGGTTGAAAATGAGGTTAAGGTTAAGGCTGGTTTTTAAAAACAATTTGAATTTTTTAGCGAAGTCATACTGAGCGAAGTCGGAGCATATTTTTATAGAATATCATGAATATTCCCCGCAAATCAAACTGATTATGCAGAGGTTTATAAAAAAAAAACTGCTCTTGAAAAGAACAGCTTATACATATATATATGATGGTTAAAATCAACCATTCACTATAATATTATTTCCATTTGATATTACAACCCATGCTTGGTCTTTGAATTTCTTCCTGCGGTTCTCCCAACAAAAGGTTTTCAAAAGCGATGATCAGATCTTCTCCGGTTACATCTTTATTGTTCCCAGGTCTTGAATCATCCATCTGTCCTCTATAGATAAGGTCCAGCTTATCATCAAAGAAATAGAAGTCCGGTGTGCAGGCAGCATCATAAGCTTTGGCTACGGCTTGGCTTTCATCATACAGATAAGGGAAATCGAAATTTCTTTCGATCTGGAATTCTATCATTTTCTCCGGAGCATCAGCCGGATATTTTTCTACATCATTGGCATTGATCGCAATGAATTCAATCCCTTTATCATTATAATCTTCATACAGTTCGTTGATCTTGTCGATCACGTGAAGAACAAACGGGCAATGGTTGCACATAAAGATCACCAGTGTTCCTTTTTCACCTTTCAGTTCTTCCAGAGATTGGATCTCGTTAGTCTTTGAAGGGTTAGGAAGTTCGAAAAACGGAGCTTTGGTTCCTAGAGCCAGCATATTAGAGGGAGTATTCATATCCTTTATTTTCTTTATCCGCAAAGATAAAGTTTCTTTTAATATAAAGCCAATTCAGGAATTTATAAACTTGCGTTAAATGTTAATTTTTAAATAATATTTGGAAGATATATCAAAAAGTTTGTAGTTTTGCTAACACTGTTAGTAAATAAAAAATCATGGGCCTACATGAACGTCGTCAAAGAGAGAAAGAATCCATCCGTGCAAATATTTTGCAGGCGGCTTTCGGTTTGGCTAAAACAGAGGGCTGGGCATCACTTTCGATGCGGAAGATTGCAGATGCTATTGAGTACAGTGCTCCTGTAGTCTATGATTATTTTGAAAACAAAGAAGCAATTTTGTATGAAATTTCTTTAAATGGCTTTCACTGTCTTCACATAGAACTGTTAAAAGCCCAGAGAAAATTTGACACCCCTGAAGAGCAGCTTATTGCCATAGTAGATGCCTACTGGAATTTTGCTTTTAAAAATAAAGAATACTATCAGCTGATGTTCGGTTTAGGAATGCAATGCAGTGGAAAAGGTCAGATGAAGGAAGAGTTTTCATCATTCCAGGACCTTATTTACGAGTGTACCTATAATATTATTAAAAAGAACGGATCTAATCCGGACAATGCCTGCCATATGTCACATGCTTTATTTTCGGCAGTGCATGGACTGATCTCCATTATGATGATGCGTAATACGGATATTCCTTCTACAATGAATAAAACGACTTTAGACGAAACAGTTTCTGCTTTTGTTAAGTCTTTGTAATTTTTTTTTGAATCAAAAATTAACACCGTTAGGAAATATAACATCAAATATCAGTAAATTATCAGTTAAAAACTAAAAAAAGTAACATGAAAACTATCACTCTATATTTCAGGATAATTTTTCCAACCACTTAACACTGTTAGATAAATTAACACACATTTAATACACCTCATTTATATCAACTTCAACATTAAAAAACAGACAGCAATTATGAAAATGACGATCTGACTCCTTTATTAAAAATTCTGGAATTTTTTTTGAACCAAATATTAACACCGTTAGGAAAAATAACAGAATTTATTAAAAGAACACTATTACTTAAATCTAACACTTCATTAAAAAAATTAAACCAACAATGAAAATACCTGGAAAAATAAGGTTTATTGTACTTATATCAAGTATTATCCTTTTGCAGAACTGTACCCAAGCAGCAGAAGGTTCCAATGCAGCACCGCCTGCTCCGGAACTTCCGGTTTACACCGTGATCACCTCTCCAGCTACAACATATCAGGAATTCCCTACCGCACTGGAAGGTAAAAACAACGTAGAGATCAGATCTCAGGTAGATGGGTACCTGGACAGAATCTACGTAGAAGAAGGCGCTTACGTAAGAGCCGGACAGCCATTATTTAAAATAGATTCAAGAGCCTATGGCGAGCAAATGAATATGGCTCAGGCTAATTTACAGGTGGCCAATGCCAATATTCAAAAGGCTAAAGTGGAAGTTGACAGACTTCAGCCGCTGGTAGAGGCAAAAGTGGTTTCTGATGTACAGATGAAAACAGCAAAAGCCAATTATGCAGCTGCCGTGGCCGCCGCATCACAGGCAAAAGCATCTGTAGGAGGTGCCAGAATTAATGTAGGATTTACCACCATTACAGCACCGGTAAGCGGATATATCGGAAGAATTCCTTATAAAAAAGGAAGCCTGATTTCAAGAGCAGATCCTAATCCATTGACCCTATTATCGGACATCAGCGAAATCTACGCCTATTTTTCTTTAAGTGAACTGGATTTTATCGCGTTTCAGAATAAATATTCAGGAGCCAGCTTAGACGAAAAACTGAAAAATATGCCAATGGTAGACCTGGTGATCGCAGACAACAGTACGTATCCTGAAAAAGGAAAAATGAGTATTGTAGACGGCCAGTTTGATAAAACCACCGGAGCCATCACCGTGCGTGCGGTTTTTCCTAATGCAAAAGGTGCTCTAAGAACAGGAAACACAGGAAGAGTGCGCATGCCACAGATGCTTTCCAATGCTGTGGTGATCCCGCAGGAATCTACTTTTGAAATTCAGGACAAAACCTATGTCTATATTTTAGGCAAAGACAACAAAGTAACCAGCAAACCGGTAAAAATCTCAGGAAAAACCGAAAGCTATTACTTTATTTCTGAAGGACTTTCTCCGGGTGAGAAAATCGTATACACCGGAATCGGAAACTTAAAGGACGGAGCTTCTATCAAGCCGAAAGTAATTTCATCTGACAGCTTATTGAGAGCTAAACCTTTGTAACTGTTCCTAATACAGAAGACTTAAAAAAATAAACTTCTTATGTTAAAACAATTTATAGAAAGACCGGTACTTTCAACGGTCATCTCCATCATACTGCTATTGCTGGGAGCACTTTCGGTTTTCAACCTGCCGATTACCCTGTTTCCGGATATTGCACCTCCCAGTGTTCAGGTAACGGCATTTTATCCGGGAGCGAACGCTGAAGTTGTAGCCCGTTCGGTTGCTGTTCCTATTGAAGAAGCGGTAAACGGAGTTGAGAATATGACTTATATGACCTCCAACTCAAGTAATGACGGTACCATGACCCTGAGTGTATTCTTCAAACAGGGCTCAGATGCGGATAATGCCGCAGTAAACGTCCAGAACCGTGTATCCAAAGCGATGAGCCAGCTTCCTCAGGAAGTAGTTCAGGCCGGGATCTCTACACAGAAAGTCCAGAACAGTATGATTATGTTCATGGGGCTGTCAAGTGATGATCCTAAACAATATGACGAGCTTTTTCTTCAAAACTACCTGAAGATCAATGTCATTCCACAGATACAGCGTATCCCGGGTGTTGCGCAGGCTCAGGTTTTCGGGACGAGGGATTACTCGATGAGAATTTGGTTAAAACCGGACAGATTAGCCGCCAATAACCTTTCTCCACAGGAAGTAATGGCTGCTATCAAAGACCATAACCTTGAAGCTGCGCCGGGACGTCTCGGACAGGGAAGTAAGGAAACTTACGAGTATATTTTAAAGTATAAAGGAAAATTAAGCAAAAACGAAGACTACGAAAATATTGCTATTAAAGCCAATAATGACGGTTCATTTTTGAGATTAAAAGATGTAGCCAGAGTAGAATTCGGTTCCTATACCTATACAGCAGCCAACAGAGTGGACGGTAAACCTGTAGCAGGTTTCGCAATCCTTCAGACTGCAGGTTCCAATGCGAATGAAATTTTAACTGAAATTGAAAAACAGGTTGATCAGTTTTCGACTACCCTTCCAAAAGGAGTAAAGCCGATTATCATGTACAACTCCAAAGACTTCCTGGACGCCTCTATACATCAGGTAGTGGAAACTCTGATCATTGCATTTATCCTGGTATTTATTGTGGTGTACATCTTCCTTCAGGATTTCAGATCTACATTGATTCCTGCGATTGCAGTTCCGGTAGCCATTATCGGTACCTTCTTCTTCCTGCAGTTATTTGGATTCAGTATCAATATGTTGACATTGTTCGCATTGGTACTCGCCATCGGTATTGTAGTAGATGATGCCATCGTGGTGGTAGAAGCGGTACATTCCAAAATGGAACAGACAGGTATGCCTGTAGAGCAGGCCACTACAAATTCCATGAGTGAAATTTCCGGAGCCATTATTTCCATTACACTGGTGATGTGTGCTGTATTTATTCCGGTTGGTTTCATGCAGGGTCCTGCGGGAGTTTTCTACAGACAGTTTGCCTTTACATTGGTGATTGCAATCATGATTTCAGCAGTAAACGCATTGACATTAAGCCCGGCTTTATGTGCATTATTCCTTAATGATCCTCAGGGAGAACATGGCGAGCACGGTCATAAAAAAGGTTTTGGAGCGAAATTCTTCAACGCATTCAATGTGGCCTTTAATAATATGACCAGAAAATATATCTACAGCCTGAAGTTTTTGATCAAAAATAAATGGGTTGCAGTTGGAGGTCTTGCTTTGATCATTGCTTCAAGTATTTTCTTGATTAATAAAGCTCCTACAGGATTTATTCCAACAGAAGACCAGGGATTTGTTCTGTATGCCGTGAATACTCCTCCGGGAAGTTCACTGGACAGAACGAACAGAGCGACTGAACAGATTGATAAAATTGTAAATGCTGAAAAAGCCATGAATCACCTTTGGGTAGCCGATGGGATGAACTTTATCAGTAATGCCAACGCCTCCCCTTATTCTGCCGGTTTTATCAAACTGAAAGATTATAAAGACCGCGGCGAAATGAAAGATCCCGACCAAATTGCTGCTGCATTGACAGGGAAAGTGTCACAGGTGAAAGATGCCAATGCTTTCTTCTTCAATTTCCCAACAGTACAGGGATTTGGTAACGTTTCCGGATTTGAATTTATGCTTCAGGATAAAACGAACGGTTCTTTTGAACAGTTGGGAACAACAACCCAAGCCTTCATCGGTGAACTGATGAAACGTCCGGAAATTGCGTTTGCCTTTACAACTTATGCTGCCGGAAACCCGCAATATACAATTGATGTGGATTCGGATAAAGCCAATCAGCTGGGAGTTTCCATAACAGAATTGATGCAGACCATGCAGATCTATTACGGAAGTAGCTTTGTTTCGGATTTCAACAGGTTCGGAAAATATTACAGAGTAATGGCTCAGGCAGATATTCCTTACCGTACAGATGCTAATTCTCTGGAAGGAATTTATGTTAAAAATAATTTAGGTGAAATGGTTCCTGTAAAGACTCTGGTTACTTTAAAAAGAACTTTCGGGCCTGAAACCGTAACAAGAAATAACCTCTTCAATGCAGTAACCATCAATGGAACTCCTAAACCTGGCTACAGTACCGGAGATGCCATTAAAGCTGTAGAAGAAGTGGCTCAGAAATCACTTCCGAGAGGTTTCGGATACGAATGGACGGGAATTACCCGTGAGGAAATCAAAACAGGTGGCCAGACTGCATTTGTATTCATGTTAAGTATACTATTTGTGTATTTCTTATTGGCTGCCCAGTATGAAAGTTACATCCTTCCGTTTGCTGTTATTTTAACAGTTCCTACAGGGATTTTCGGAGTATTTGCTTTCACTGGACTAGCGGGAATTGACAATAATATTTACGTTCAGGTAGGTTTGATCATGCTGGTCGGGCTGTTAGCGAAAAATGCGATCCTGATTGTAGAGTTTGCCGTTCAGAGGAGAAAAGCAGGAAAAACACTGATTGAATCAGCTCTTCAGGCTTCAAGATTACGTTTGAGACCTATTCTGATGACCTCATTTGCCTTCATTATCGGTATGCTTCCGTTGGTTTGGACACAGGGTGCTGCGGCAAAAGGTAACCACTCTATCGGTATCAGTACCGTAGGGGGAATGTTTACAGGAGTGGTATTCGGGATTTTCATCATTCCGGTAATGTATGTGATTTTCCAATATCTGCATGAAAAAATGCCGAGCAGAAAAAAAAGAAGACTTCTGAAAAAACAGCAGGAAGAACTTTTGGTAACAGCTCATTAATACATATGATATACAAAACTTTGAGATATTAAAACCATATTTTTTATAACCATTAAGGTTTTTATTAAGAGATTAAGAATATTAAGATGAGCTCCGTTTTAAGTGATGCGGACTTAAAAATCATTTGATTTTCTTAACCAAGCTTAATTTCTTCAATATTCTTAATGGTTCAAAAACAAGCAAAGTAACTCTCCTACTAAAGACCTCTTTGCAATAAAAACTTCTCAAAGTTTTGTTTTCAATAAAAATTCTATTTAAAACTATGAAAAGAATTAAGAATTTTCTTCTAACACTTATATTGGCTTTGGGCGCGGTTTCGTGTGTGTCAAAACTGGCATACACGGAGCCGGACCTTCAGCTCCCGGAAAAATTCCAATACACAGCAACTGCCGATACAGCAAGTGTTGCCAACCTGGAATGGAAACAGTTTTTCAGCGATCCTATTTTACAGGGATTGATTGAAAAAGGAATAAAAAATAACTATGATCTGCAGATTGCTTTAAAACAGGTAGCTTCTTCACAGGAAAAACTAAAACAGGCAAAATATCTTCAGTATCCTGATGTGGGTTTTGCGGTTTCCGCGCAAATTTCAAAGCCTTCGGAAAACAGCATGAACGGGAAAAGCTTAAATTCATTTTTAGGTCAGAGCCACGTTGAAGATTATAATGCGGCATTCAATCTTTCATGGGAAGCTGATATCTGGGGAAAGATCAAAAACCAGCAGGAAGTTTCAAGAATGCAGTATCTGCAGACTTATGAAGCTACGAAAGCAGTACAGACCCAGGTGGTAGCAGCGATTGCCCAGGGATATTATAACCTGCTGATGCTTGACAAACAATTAACTATTGCAAAATCAAATTTAGAATTAAGCAGTAATACTTTATCAATTACTGAAAAAATGTGGCAAAGCGGCGATACGTCTTCTTTAGGCGTTCAGCAGGCTACGGCCCAGAAACAGTCAACGGAGCTACTGATTACTCAACTGGAACAAAATATTGCGATCCAGGAAAATGCTTTGAGCATTCTTGTAGGTGAAAATCCAACAAAAATCAACAGAACGATTGAAATGTCCGACACTTCTCTTCCACAGGATATCTCGGCAGGACTTCCGGCAGCCATGGTAAGCCGTCGTCCGGATGTCCGTCAGCAGGAACTTGTTTTGTTGGAATCCAATTCAATGGTGGGAATTGCACAGGCTAATATGTATCCTGCCTTGAAAATTACAGCAAGCGGAGGTGTGAATTCATTTAAAATTGATAACTGGTTCCAGATTCCTGCCTCTCTTTTCGGATCTGTATTGGGAGGAATTACCCAGCCAATTTTTCAGAAAAGACAGTTGAAAACCGATCTGAATGTGGCTAAAATCCAAAGAGAGAAAAACGTTCTGGCGTTCCGTCAATCTGTTTTAAATGCAGTGGGTGAAGTTTCCGATGCTTTGGTTTCTAATGAAAGCTTAAAAGTTCAGGAACAAAAAGCTACAGAACAGGTAACCACGTTAAAAAACGGAATAAAAAGTGCCGAAATGCTTTATAAAGGCGGTATGGCCAATTACTTAGAAGTGATTACAGCTCAGGGAAATTCTTTACAGGCTGAACTGAATCTT
This sequence comes from Chryseobacterium sp. NFX27, assembly GCF_049887855.1. Classification (NCBI taxonomy): domain Bacteria; kingdom Pseudomonadati; phylum Bacteroidota; class Flavobacteriia; order Flavobacteriales; family Weeksellaceae; genus Chryseobacterium; species Chryseobacterium sp. NFX27. Next base: position 178,389 of record NZ_JAGEKK010000001.1, read on the forward strand.
GCGTCCGTAAAAAGACAGAGACTGAGCAGCATTGTAGATCTTTACAGAGCGCTTGGCGGCGGTTGGAAGTAGTAAATTTAATTATATTGTTTTTAGTACGGTCTCTGGTTTTCGGGGACCGTTTTTTTAACGTAGGCTTACTGTGAAAAAGTGTCATTTTGAGATTTGCAAAGATTACGGCAGAGCCGTTGATTAAGCGACCTGATACGCCCGCTTAATCGAATCAATTGAAATTGATTCTCTCTTTGCTCCTTAAATAAATATATGCTATAATAATTAAAACTTTGCGTTCCACCGAATTAGCACTTATAAATTACTGTTTTAACCATTAAGTTCATTGAAGCAATTAAGTTAGAAGAAAATCAATGGATTATTAAGCCTGTACTACTTAAAGTGCAGCTCATCTTAATATTCTTAAAACTTAACCAATCCTTAATGGTTTAAATATCCTGAGATTTATTTTTGGAACTGCTCCGCGATCCATTGAAGAAGCCCATCAAAATCCTCTTTTGAATAACCCAATGGTAAATAGTGAATATCATCTGCTTTTCTGTACCATGTCAGCTGGCGTTTTGCATATCTGCGGCTGTTTTTTTTGATTTCCGAAACAGCAAATTCAAGCTCCCATTCTCCATCAAAATATTTGAATAATTCTGCATATCCAACAGTTTTCAAAGCCGTAAGATCTTTAAACTTTTCTAAACTTTCCGCTTCCGCCAAAAGTCCTTTTTCCATCATGACATCTACCCTTCTGTTGATCCTGTCGTAAAGATCTTCTCTCGGAGCTTCAATTCCGATACGCATCACATTAAAATGTCTGGAATCCTGGGAAACAGCAATCTGTTCGGAATATTTTTTGTCCGTCTGCCAGATCACGTCAATAGCCCGTAAAAGTCTTCTGTGGTTGTGGAAATCTACGACTTCAAAATACTCGGGATCGAGTTCTTTGAGGATTTGCTGAAGCTTTTCGATTCCTTCGGTATCAAGAATTTCCTGCAATTTTTTCTGATTGTTTTCATCAGCTTCAGGCAGATCATTCAGACCTTCAATCACTGCTTTTTCATACATCATGCTTCCACCCACTAAAATAACGGTGTCGTGATTCAAGAAAAGTTCATTGAGCTTTTTCAAAGCATCTTCCTCATACTGCCCGATGGAATAATATTCCTGAACCGAAAGATTCCCGATAAAATGATGGGGTGCCTCCGCCAGCTCTTCTTCCGAAGGTGACGCTGTTCCTATTTTCATTTCTTTAAAAAACTGGCGGGAATCACAAGAAACAATTTCAGTATCGAAATGTTTTGCCAGATCAATTGCCAATTTCGTTTTACCTATTCCAGTGGGTCCTACAATAGAAATCAGATTTTTCATATGTAGTTTATCTATTTATTTTTTTAAAGGTCATATGGAATATTAAATCTTCATCATTAATTGTGGTTTCCAAATCACTGCGATTTCACAGTGCTAATTTAAATGTTTATCTTTGTACAACAATAAAAAACTATGATTTTATCAATGACGGGATTCGGCAGAGCCGAAGGTGTTTTTGAAGGAAAAAAGATTTCAATAGATATTAAATCTCTGAACAGCAAAAGTTTCGATTTGAATATCAAAGTCCCTTTACGTTATAAAGAGAAAGAATTTGAGATCAGAAAAATCCTTAATGACAGAATTATCCGTGGAAAGGTAGATTGCTACATTAATTTGGAGAACCTTGAAGAGACTAACGATGTGAAGATCAACAGAAGCCTGATTGATTCTTATATCAGTGAACTTCGTAACATTGCTTCTGACGGTCCAGACTTTGAATACCTGAAAATGGCGGTAAGGCTTCCTGATGCCATCACTTCAAGACCTGATGAGCTTACGGAAGGTGAATGGGAGGCTTTGGCCAAGATCGTTCATGCAGCTGTGGACCGTTTCATGGAATTCAGAAAGACAGAGGGAACTATTTTACATGAAGAACTCGAGAGAAACATCCAGAATATTGATAAATATCTTTCTGAAGTAATTCCTTTTGAAGAGGAAAGAATCACTGCTGTAAAAGAGCGCTATCAGAAATCTTTAAAGGAATTCGAAAATGTGGATGAAACACGTTTCTACCAGGAAATGGCTTATTTCACGGAGAAACTTGATATTGCAGAAGAAAAAGTAAGACTGACCCAGCATTTGAAATACTACAAAGAAGTAATGGATAATGAAGATTTCAACGGGAAAAAGCTTGGCTTTATTTCTCAGGAGATCGGAAGGGAAATCAATACTTTAGGCTCAAAGGCCAATCATGCAGAGATCCAGAAGCTGGTGGTCATGATGAAAGATGATTTGGAAAAAATAAAAGAACAGACGTTAAACGTATTATAGACCATAGACCTATAGACAAGAGATCAGAGAGTTTATTCTTATATCTCTAATCTAAAAATCTCTAATTTAAATGAATAAAGTTATCATATTTTCAGCACCGTCTGGAAGCGGAAAAACTACATTAGTAAAGCATTCTCTGGAAACATTTCCGGAACTGGCATTCTCCATATCATGCACCACAAGACAGCCAAGAGGAAGTGAAGCCCATGCTGTGGATTATCATTTTTTGAGCCCTGATGAATTCAGACAGAAAATAGCGGAAGATGCTTTTGTAGAATATGAAGAAGTGTATACTGACAAATATTACGGTACTTTAAAATCTGAAGTGGAAAAAATCTGGGATCAGGGGAAAGTAGTTATTTTTGATGTAGATGTAAAAGGAGGAATTTCTTTAAAAAAATATTTTGGAGAGAAAGCCCTGTCTATTTTCATTGAACCGCCTTCCATAGAAGAATTGGAACGAAGATTGATCTCCAGAAACACGGACGATGCAGAAACCATCAGAACCCGCGTAGCAAAGGCAGGCGAAGAAATGACCTTTGCAAAAGAGTTTGACAGGATCGTCATTAATACCGATCTTGACGTAGCAAAAAGAGAAATAGAAAGTTTAATAAAAAAATTTATAGAAAGAAACTAGAAATTAGAAGTTAGAGTTGTACTGTTATAACTATTTTTAAGTTGCACTTAACCCTAACTTCTATTTTCTAATCTCTAACTTCTATAATTAAAAAATTGAGGTTGATATGAGTACCGAAACATTAGAAAAAGCTAAATCTGCGATTCCTGTAAGAGGATTCCTGGATATAAAAGACATAGCGATCCCTCAAGGAGAAGAATTGGTGAAAGCTATTCTGAAACTTAAAGAAGAAAAAAACGCGGTGATCCTTGCCCATTATTATCAGCCTGGAGAAATTCAGGATATCGCTGATTTCCTGGGAGACTCTCTGCAGCTGGCAAGACAGGCTAAAGATACCAGTGCAGACATGATCGTATTCTGCGGGGTACACTTCATGGCGGAAGCCGCTAAAATTCTGAATCCGACTAAAAAAGTAGTTCTCCCTGATACGATGGCCGGATGTTCTCTGGCAGACGGATGCTCAGGAGAAGGACTGAGAAAAATGCGCGAACAGCATCCTAATGCTCTTATCGCCACTTACATCAACTGCAACGCAGAAACTAAAGCAGAAAGTGATATCATCGTCACCAGCTCAAATGCTGAAACTGTGATTGAAGCCCTGCCAAAAGACCGACCTATCATTTTTGCTCCGGATAAAAACCTGGGAAGATATTTATCTAAAAAAACCGGTCGTGATATGATTCTATGGGATGGAAGCTGCATCGTACACGAAGCATTTTCTATGGAAAGAATTGCCCAGCAGATGGCAGACAATCCTGATGCGAAGTTAATTGCCCATCCTGAAAGTGAAGAAGCCGTTTTAAAATTGGCTCATTTCATCGGTTCTACTTCTGCCCTGCTGAATTTTGTAGAACAAGACGACTGTCAGAAATTCATTATCGCCACTGAGGAAGGGATTCTTCACGAAATGAGAAAACGTGCTCCGCACAAGAAACTGATTCCGGCGCTGGTTTTTGACGAAAGCTGCAACTGTTCAGAATGTTTCTATATGAAACGTAATACCATGGAAAAATTATATCTGTGTATGAAATATGAGCTTCCTGAAATCCTTATCGACGAAGAGCTTCGTTTAAGAGCTCTGAAACCAATTGAGGCAATGCTCGATCTTTCGAAAAGTATAAAATAATTTTTATATATTTAAGGTTCAAACCAAAATCTTACATATGAAAAATCTAAAAAAATTAGACAAAGTATGTCTAAAAAGCATCAATGGCGGAACATCAACAGAATGTGCAACTTATTGTAAGCCCGATGAAGTATGCATTCCGGGAGTATGTGGTAGCCCGCCAAAATGTTTAGCCACGTCTTAAAAAGTTGATGAATTAATCAATTTTAGTAATTAAAAAAAGGTTGTCTCAAAGCAAAGAGGCAGCCTTTTTAATTCCCGAAGCATTAAATACATAACAATTAGCCTTAAAAATTGGTGAAATAAAATAAAAAAAGCACTGTTTTCACAGTGCCTTATTTTTTAAATGGGTCCGAAGCAGAAATAATCTACTCTCACCCTTAATTTGCAGCATTCAGGCAAGGCATTAAAATCCTCACATGACTTTGGGTACTCCGGACCTACTCCATAAGGCCCTGGAGGGCAGTACTCAAAACAAGTGTCTCCTCCGTTAATCAGTTTCAGATTCTCTCTGTCTAATTTTTTTAGATTTTTCATATTGATTTATTTGGTTTCTAAATATAGCATTTTTAACCTCATCTATGAAATCATATTAATAAAATAAAAACTGATTTTAAATTATTACACCATGGGAGCATAGCATGTACTTCCCGGAGTTCTCCAGCAGCCCCAGGCACCGCCCCCACGGAAGCATACATAAGCAGCACCGCCACATGTCTCGATTTGAAAATCGGTAAACCCACCACTGACTTTACTTTTTTCTTCTCTTGAAAGTTTTTTTAAATTTTTCATATTAATTTTATTTTGTTAATAAATATAATGCTTTAAACATTATTGTGGAAAAAAATATCACACGATGAAGAATAAAATTTTAATTTACCACTGGCCCTATGCAGCTCATCATTACAAGATACTGCCCTTTGCAGCAATCTGTCAAAGCAGCATACTGCTGGCAGCTGCGTGTTGCTCCTGATCCCGGAGGCCCAAAAGTAGTTCCTGCAGGATAGGGACAGCCTCCTGGGCATGCTGCACCGTTTATTTTTTTCAACTGTTGTTTTGATAATTTTCTCATAATATTTTTTTTTATTATTAATAACTATTTATGTAAACATAGGAGCATAACAGATTCCCGGAGCTCTCCAGCAGCCCCATGCGCCGTTGCTGCGGTGGCAGACATAGGCAGCACCGCCACATGTATCGATTTGAAACTGGGTAATCCCACCACTGATTTTACTTTTCTCTTCGCTTGAAAGTTTTTTAATCTTTTTCATAATATTTTGAATTTACGTTTACGATAATAATTGAATTTTACACACTCTTGATATGCTTAACAAAGATGAAACTCGATACCATCAAAACAAAACCAGAATTAGCAGGTGTAGCTAAATATTAAGTAAGTGATGCATTTTGAAAGATTTCTGATCTATATAATAAAAAAGGACTGCCTATACAGACAGTCCTACAATTCTTTTCAGTAACGATTATTGAAAACATTCTGAACTAACAAAAACACAGCTTTTGCATCGGCTCGGAAGCGCATGATAGGTCTCGCATGAATAATCATATCCTCCGGAAGGTCCACCAGGGCCAAATCCACCAGTCGGACATCCACTACAGTCGGAAACTGCTCCGTTAATCTTTCCTAATTTTTCCCGAGACATTTTCTTTAAATTTTTCATAGTAATTTTATTTTGTTTTAGAATTTAAAGATATCTATTTTAAAGGAAAAGTGAAATTTCAAATCGATATATTTCTCTTAATAATGAATTAGAAAACAGATTATACAGTAAATTAATTTTGATATCATCAAATAATTTGTACATTTGTTTGGTAAAGAATGAACTTTCTAAGAAACATATCAGATATTTCTGCACCGGAATCACTTATTTCGGGACTATCTTCTGTTTCTACATTCACAACTACAACAACTACCCCTTAGCGGGGTACATTTTCACATATCATTTCCTGCACCCGTACTCTTTTTTTAAAGAGTAACCATTCGTTTTACATAACCTTAAAATTTATTAGATGAAAGTCTTAAAATTCGGCGGTACATCCGTCGCCAATGCCGGAAATATCCTTTTGGCAGAAAATATTATTAAAAAAGAATCTTTACAGAGCAGAGTAATTGTTGTAGTTTCAGCCCTTCACAGGGTTACTGACACCTTGATAAAAGCAGCTGAATATGCTTCTGTTAAAGATGAAAGCTATATTCCCATCATTAAAAATCTGGAAGAAAATCATCTGGAACTTGTCAAAGAATTGATTCCTGTTTTATCCCAAAGCTCATGGCTAAGCTTCGTTAAAAAGCATTTTAATGATATGGAAGATATCTACAGCGGAATATTTGTATTAGGTGAATTTACAGATAAGATCCGGGACAGAATTACTTCATACGGAGAATTTCTGTCTTCAAATCTTATCGTAGCCAGGTTACAGTATGAAGGCTTGGACTGTATATGGATGAATTCAGCAGAACAGATCAGAACAGACAGCAGCTTTACCAATGCAAAAGTAGATTTTAACATCACTGAAGAAAACGTAAAGAATTTTGCAGCCGGTCATAAAAACCAGATCATCGTTGCACCCGGCTTTATTGCCAAAGATCAAAACGGGAATGCCACTACATTAGGTAGAGGCGGCTCAGATTACACGGCGGCCATTATTGCAGCAGCTGTTTCTGCTGAAGAACTTCAGATCTGGACCGATGTAAACGGAATGATGACTGCAGATCCAAGACTGGCTTCCAATGCTAAACCTATTCCTGAAATTTCTTATCATGAAGCCATGGAACTTTCCCATTTTGGAGCCAAGGTTCTGTATCCGCCATCCATACAACCTGTTATGGCAAAAAATATTGACCTTAAGATTAAAAATACTTTTGATCCGGAATCACGTGGAACACTAGTTTCCCATAAATTAAACAATTCAGCTGTTGAAACACAACAGATCGCTGCAGGAGTTTCCAATATGAGCCATATTGCCCTTCTTACTCTGGAAGGCAGCGGAATGGTAGGAATTCCCGGAACTTCCGCAAAGCTTTTCCAGTGTCTCAGCCTTGAAAGGATTAATGTTATTCTTATTACCCAGGGTTCTTCAGAACATTCCATTAGCATTGCCGTCAATGAAAAAGATGTGTTTCATGCAGAAAATGTTGTGAATTCTTCTTTTGAAGATGACATAAAACTACAGAGAGTGACTCCTGTAAAAATAGAAACCGGGCTTTCAATTGTAGCGCTGGTAGGAGAAAACATGAAAAACAGAAGCGGAATCAGTGCCAAAATGTTTGGATGCCTGGGCAGTAACGGGATTAATATCAGAGCTATTGCGCAGGGATCTTCAGAAAGGAATATCAGTATTGTTATTTCAGAAAAGGACACTAGAAAAGCAGTTAATGTTCTTCATGAAGAATTTTTTGAATCCGAAATCAAACAAGTACACCTTTATCTGTGTGGAGTCGGAAATGTAGGATCAAAGCTGGTAGAACAGATCTTTGAACAAAATGAATATCTCCGGGAAAACAATTTGATTAATTTAAGAATTGCAGGGATTTCCAACAGCCGGAAAATGTTTTTTTCTGACCATGGTATCTCTGAAAGCGAATACCGTAATTGGAGTGAAAAGGGCATAGAAGCATCTATTCATGGCTTTGCAGAGGAAATCATTTCCCGGAATCTTCGGAATTCAGTATTTATTGATGTAACTGCAAGCTCCTCAGTACCGGAGATCTATGAAAACTTATTAAAAAGAAGCATCAATATTGTGGCTTGCAACAAAATTGCAGCCTCCTCAGATTTTGAAGTATATAAAAACTTAAAAAGTACTGCCCGGAATCACAACTGCAAATTCTATTTTGAAACTAATGTAGGAGCCGGACTTCCGGTTATCGGGACCATTAATGATCTCATGAAAAGTGGTGATAAAATCACGTCTATCCAGGCTGTATTAAGCGGAACGCTGAATTTCGTATTTAACAATTATGACGGAAGCAGAACATTTTCAGAAGTGGTTGCCCAGGCTCAGAAAGAAGGTTTTACTGAACCGGATCCACGGCTGGATCTGACCGGAACTGATGTAGCCCGAAAGATTTTAATTCTGGCCAGAGAAGCTGGATATCCTCTTCAGTTTGAAGATATAGAAAATGAAAGTTTTCTGCCTGAAGAATGTCTCCATGGCAGTGTAGAAAAATTCTATGAGAAGCTTACTGAATACGAAAGTCATTTTAAAAATTTAGTCAGTGAGGCACAAAAAAATGGCAAGATCCTGAAATATACTGCTGAATTTAAAGATGGTAAAGCTCAGGTCGGTCTTCAGCATGTTGCTCCGGACAGCGATCTGTATCATCTGTACGGCAAAGATAATATTGTCATCTTCAAAACTTTAAGATATTCCGAGCAGCCACTTGTTGTAAAAGGAGCCGGTGCAGGAGCTGAAGTAACTGCCAGCGGTGTTTTTGCAGATATTATACGGTCAGTTTAAAATAAATAATATGAAAAAAATAAAAATAAAAGTTCCGGCTACTGTTGCCAATCTTGTTTGCGGATTTGATATCCTGGGAATGGCTATCCATGAGCCTTATGACGAAATGGAATTTAAATTACTGGACAGTCCTGAGGTCATTATCAGACACGAAGATCATTTTGGGCTTCCACAAGATCCGTCGAAAAATGTAGCGGGTGTTGTTCTCCAAAATATCATGGAGCATCTGAAGCTGACAAAAGGTTTTGAAGTAACGATTCGTAAACATATAAAGCCGGGCAGCGGGCTCGGATCCAGTGCGGCAAGTGCCGCCGGAGCCGCTTTTGGAGCCAATGCTTTATTAGGAAATATTTTATCCCGTGAAGAAATGATTTACTTTGCCATGTTCGGTGAAGAGCTTGCTTCCGGAGTACGCCATGCTGATAATATTGCTCCATGTATTTATGGAGGAATCACTTTGGTGAAATCTTCCTCTCCTATTGATATTATTCCGTTGAGTACTCCCAATCTGTTTGTCGCTGCAGTACATCCGCAGGTCGAGGTTAAAACTTCTGATGCACGACAGATTCTAAAGAAAAATATCTTATTGAAAGACGCTGTTGAACAGTGGGGAAACATCGCAGGACTGGTAACCGGAATCCTTAAAAATGATATTTCTCTTATCGGACGAAGCTTGAACGATATCATTGTAGAACCTGTCAGGAGCATTCTGATTCCGAAGTTTGATGAGATTAAGACAAGAAGTTTGGAGGCAGGCGCTCTTGGAGGCGGTATTTCAGGTTCAGGACCTTCAATTTTTATGTTGGCAGAAAAAAAAGAAACAGCAGAAAAGATTGCCCGGCTGATGAAATCTGTATACGATGAAATTGAAATCGAGAGCCTTGTGTATGTATCAAAAATAAATCCTTCAGGAATTGAGATTGTTGAAGAAGATCATGATGATAACCAAATAAATTAAAAACAATGAATTATTATAATTTAAAAGACAAGCAGGAAACCGTTAATTTCAAAACAGCCGCTATAAAAAGTCAGGGCAGCCAAAAAGGACTGTTTTTCCCTGAAAAGATTCCTCAGTTTGATAAAGAGTTCATTCAGAATCTGCATCTGTATTCCAACGAAGAAATTGCTTTCAGATGCATGAAAGATTTTGTGGGGGATGAAATTCCTTCAGAGGTATTAAAGAAAATTGCTGCAGAAACGGTCAGCTTTGAGATTCCTTTGAAAAAAATCAATGAGCGGATATCCATTCTGGAGCTTTTTCATGGACCAACCTTAGCATTCAAAGATGTGGGAGCCAGGTTTATGAGCCGCTGTCTGTCGTATTTTCTAAAAGATCAGGATAAAAAAGTAACGGTCCTTGTTGCCACCTCCGGCGATACCGGTGGAGCTGTTGCCCATGGATTTTATAATGTTCCGGGAATCAGTGTAGTTATTCTTTACCCAAAAAACAGAGTGAGTGCTGTTCAGGAAAAACAGCTTACAGCACTGGGAGGAAATATTTCGGCACTGGAAGTCAACGGAAATTTTGATGACTGTCAGCATCTTGTCAAGCAGGCTTTTTCAGATGAAAGTATTAACTCAGCATTGTTTTTAACGTCAGCTAATTCTATTAATATTGCAAGGTGGCTGCCTCAGCAGATCTATTATTTGTTAGCTTTAAAACAATGGAAACAACACGAAAGCCTGGATCCGGTAATGGGTGTCCCGAGTGGAAATTTCGGAAATATCTGTGCGGGACTTCTTGCTTATTTCCGCGGACTTCCTGCTGAGCATTTTATCGCTGCATGCAACAAAAATGATGTGGTTCCTGACTATCTGAAAAATCATCAGTATCGTCCTAAAAACGCTGTAGCCACTCTGTCCAACGCTATGGATGTTGGAGATCCAAGTAATTTCGCCAGAATTCTGGAACTTTTCGGGCATCAGTTTAACCATCTGAAAAATATGATTTCAGGATATTCGGTTGATGATGAATCCACACTGCAAACCATAAAAGAGGTACACGAAAAATATAAATATATCCTCGACCCTCACAGTGCAGTTGCATTTGCTGCTATGGAACAGTATCTGAATGAGCACCCCGGCAAAAAAGGATTTATATTAGGAACGGCCCACCCTGTGAAATTCCCTGAAGCAGTAGAAAAAGCAGCGCATATCACAATTGATATCCCCGAAGCACTGAATGATCTTATGAAAAAGGAGAAAAAAACTGTAGAAATAAATGCAGATTTTGAAGAATTAAAACGATTTTTGCTGAATAAAAATCAGGAACAATGAGCAAGATCTTTCTTGAAGATGTAAAAATATATGCATACCACGGTGTACTTCCCGAAGAAAATATCATCGGTACCTATTATATTGTAAATGCAGAACTGCATACGGATCTTTGGGAAGCTGCAGAAACAGATGACCTGAAAGATACGATAAGCTATGCTGATATCAATGGGATCATTCATCAGGAGATGGCCGTTAAATCCAAGTTACTGGAGCATGTGGCAGGAAGAATTATCATGAAGATTCATGAACATTTTCCCCAAATTTCTTATATTAAGCTGAAAATCACAAAAACTTCTCCCCCGATGCAGGGTGAAATGAAAGGCGCAAGTATCGAACTGGAAAGAAGCTTTAAACCTGACGATTTTTAAATTTATTTACAAAAAAACATACTGAATTGAAATCCATCAAATTATTATTTCTATTAAGCTTCGCCATGGTTTTTGGCCAGACTGCTGTTGATAATCAATCTGCTGTTTACAATTTTCCAAAAATAAGATCCAGCATTACCATGCCGGTAACGATTCCGCTTTCTGAAATCAGCAATATGATCAATGCTTCGGTAAAAGAGCTGGTATTTCAGGATGATTCTTATACGGATAATAACAATGACCAGTTTAAGGTAAAGGTGTGGAAGACCCGTCCTATCCGTCTGGTAGGAGGAACAAGCCAAAATCTTCTGATCGAGGTTCCTTTAAAAATATGGGCCGAGAAAGGGATTGGTACGCTGGGAGTATATTCATATCAGAATACAACTTTTGAAACGGTTATGTCGTTCAATACCACGATTAATTTTAACAATAACTGGACAATTTCTACCAATACACAGCCCAATGGTTTCAGATGGGTAACGAAACCAGTTCTGGATTATGGCAGAATACAGATTCCTATTACCTCGCTGGTAGAGAAAAGCCTGAAGGAACAGCAGGGAAAATTTGCCAAGACGATTGATCAGCAGATGGCTACCCAGCTGAATTTCCAACAGTACGCCGTAATGGCATGGAATGTTTTCTCGCAACCTTTTAATATTTCCGAGGAATATAATACGTGGCTGAAAATAAGCCCGGTCGGTGTGAATATCACTCCGCTGAAATTCTATGGAAACGAGATCACCACGAATATAGGAATGGATATTTATTCGGAAACGTTTACAGGAAGTAAACCTTCTGCATCACCAACGGTAAAATCAGCTACAAACTTCAATGTCATTCCTGTTTTGGCCGATAAATTTCTTCTGCAGACCACAGCAAATGTTCCTTTCTCTGAAGCAACCAATATTGCCAGAAATATGTTCATGAACAAGGAATATGATGTCAGAGGTTCCAAGGTGAAGATCAAAGACATCCGGGTTTATGGTGCCGAAGGAAGAGTGATCATTGAAGCTGAAACAGAAGGCTACGTGAAGGGGAAAGCCATTATTTCCGGGATTCCTGTATATGACGAAACGAAAAAAAAAATTGTGCTGTCCAATACAAAATTCAATCTGAGAACAGCCAATGTTCTGCAGAAAACCGCTACCCTGCTTTTTAAAGGAAAAATTGTCAAGATGATTGAAGAGGAATACGGAATTCCTACACAGGAACTGGAACTGGCCTCAAAAAAAAGTATAGAGGAAGCATTCAATAAAGAATATTATAAAGGCTTAAAAATGAACGGAAGGGTGTTCAATCTGAAGCCCGGAAGCGTCCTGTTAAACCCATCCGGCATCACTGCAGTTATTGAAACGAATGCTACTTTAAAATTAATACTTAACGGAATTTAAATTAATACAAAAAAACTAAACACAACCACATGAGAAAATACCTGGCAGTTGTCGACAGACATAAGGCCACATCCGGCAAACGCTTTCTTAATTTCTTTTTAGACAGACTTTTTATACAGGCAATTTATTATGCATTCTTTTTTTTATTTGGAATAGCATACGCGATAGTGTATGGAGAAGGGTTTTCTGCTGAAAATGAGGATCAAAGTTTTACTTTTAACCTGATCACGTTTTTTATTTATCTGGCCCTGTCTTTTTCCTATTTCTTTTTTATGGAATATTATCTGGGCAAAACTATTGCTAAATATATTACAGGAACTGAAGTAATCAGTATAGATGGAAATAAACCAACATCCCAACAGATTATTGCCCGTACATTTTCCCGTGCCGTACCTTTTGACTCTCTTTCTTTTTTAGGAAATAACGGCTGGCATGACAGCTGGAGTGATACCAGAGTAATCAACGGTAAAGACTATGTTGCTGAAAGACAATTAAAAGAGGAAATAAGCAGCATTGGAGCGAAAGAAATGATTTAAAAATTTTTGTTCATTAATTTTTTTTGCTATATTTGCACACCTCAAAAATGGTAAAAATGGTACTTTGGCCGAGTGGCTAGGCAGTGGTCTGCAACACCATCTACAGCGGTTCGAATCCGCTAGGTACCTCACATTGAACCCTATTCTATTAATTACAAATAGTTTAGGGTTTTTTGTTTTTAAATGTGTCTATTTTTGTGTCAACATAAAAATATCTTCTTTCAGGAATTACTTTGAATGTTCTATAACTTCCTTTTACTGTAGATCAAAATATTGTGAAAATCAGTTATGATAACGGAATAGTTCATGTGTATACTTTTCAATATTAAATAATGAAAAGTTTAGCAGGGATTTTAATTGGAAATGATATGAAGTAGTCAATGCTTTATCTTCCGATCCTATTAGAATATTTAACATGTATTCTATGATATCCTTTTCCAAAAGTAAGGATATTTTTGTTCCTGAAACCGCCACCAAAACTTCCAACAGCCTTTAGTACCACGTGAAGTATGATCAAAAAAAAATCCCCGAATTGCTTCGGGGATAAAAACTAATAACCATGAAAACTCAAATTAAACATGAGTTGCTTCATATATTGAAAAATCGTGCCAAAGTTGTTCTTATGCCTCCTACTTTTTTAATTTTTTTTCACTCTTATAATTCTTCATTATGTGCTATGTTAAACAGAAAAACCCAGCTAAAACCCTCATACAAAAATAATTACAACACAATAGCAAAACAATGGAAGCTTTTTACAAGTGAAGTTCAATCGTACATCATGATTAATATCATGTTTCCTCATCTGTTTTATACAGTATAGAAATAAAAAAAGGCCTCCTAATGGAGACCTCAAAAACACAAATGATGAAAAAAATTTATAATAATTTTTATAATTTAAAAGAGAAGAATTGTTATTCTAATTCTAAGTATAAAAATAATACCTTTTATTTTTTCTATTTTATGAGTTAAGTCATAAAAGATCTTTTTAAATCTATCTTCGGTTAAATTCTCATAACCAATATTCAGAGATGCAATAAACAACATCAAGCCAATGAAATGCTGTATTTAAAATTACAAAATCAACATCTATAAATATTTATAAAGAAATATTAAAAATATAAACTATTAAAATAATAAAAAAACTTTAAAAATAACATGATTTAGGTTATCTTTTTTTAATAATTTATTTTTTAGTTTTACAAAAAACTTAACTCATTAGAACGTGATAAAATTCTCTATACTTATAGCCAATTATAATAATGGCAAGTACTTTAGAGACTGCTATAATTCGTTGATAGCCCAGACCCACAAGAACTGGGAAGTTATAATTGTTGATGATGATTCTACAGATGATTCTGTGAAAATAATTGAAGCTATTATAAAAAATGATCCACGATTCAGCATCTACCATAATACATCCAATCGTGGATGCGGCTATACCAAAAGAGAATGCATGAAATATGCAAAAGGCGAACTATGTGCCTACCTTGATCCCGATGATGCCTTATACGAAGACGCATTGGAAAAAACCATACACGAATTTATCAAAGAGGATATTATAGCAGCATACTCTCAAATGATGCTTTGCAACGAAAATCTTATTCCGGATAAAGTATTTGCAGGCACAAAACAAATCTATAACAGCAGATATTTCTTCAACTGTCCTACACAGTTTGCTCATTTCTTCGCCTTCAAAAAAGAAACCTACCTGAAAACTTCCGGCATCAACCCCCATCTAAAAAGTGCTGTAGACCAGGATCTTTATTTAAAAATACTGGAACATGGCAATATAAAATACATTAGAGAACCTCTTTATTTTTACCGTCTGCACTCTAACGGTATCTCCCAGCAGACTTTTAAGCAGGGAGCAAAAGAGTCATTTGCCAGAGTGATTCACGACACTATGAAGAGAAGAGGAATCAGAATGATCAATAATAAGATAGTGCCTGAAATCTATACTAACTCACAGGAAATCTACGAGCTCCTGAACTACCAGACCCGCAAAATTTACAGGCTTATCAATAAGGTAAAAGTAACTTTAAATATATAACCGAAAGGCTTCTCAGAAATGAGAGCTTTTTTCTTTCTAGCAGTTCATTAAAACAAAAAGCTTCCGAATCAGGAAGCTTAAGAACATAAATAATAAATCCTTTGTGAGAATTATTAAAGTTGATTTAATTTAATCCATTCATTTACTCTGCCCAGGTCACAGGAATATATACAGTAACGTATCCGTCAGCATCTACCTGAGCATCTGATACAGTTCCTGTTACCGACCCGTAGCCTGTCCAGCCTCCCTGCCCCTGCATCGCAGAGAAAGTATAAGTTCCCGCGGGAATCCCTTCATAATAGGCAGGCAATGTTTGGAAACCTCCCCCATAATAGGTATCATAAACCTCACCTGTAACTGTATTTTCAGCAAGGAAACTTCCTACGTCATAACTTCCTGAAAGCGTTTTTGTTCCGTCCAAAGATATAAGACCGAATCTTACCTTATAGGTTTGCGTTTTTGAAGCTTCTTTAGAGGTTTGAGAATGAGGCTGAGACTGAATATCTGTTACCAGATCATCATTCGAAGAACACGAAACGGCAATAACTGACATCGCTACAAAAGCCATTGTTTTAAAAATTGATATTTTCATATTAAGTAATTTTGGTATTTCAAAAGTAACCAATTCATATGAATTGAATAAAAACTTTTAATTAACTTAAAATTACATCTGAAAAACATTCAGTTTTATCAGAAAATTCATCACTTTAACATTCCTTAACTAATTTTGGCTTCATAATTGAAAATACATAGAAAGTTGCTGCCGTTTTGGCTAAGACTATTTATTAAAATTTGAATTATGAGAAAGATAGTATTAGCAGGTTTTTTATCAGTCTTTTTACTGACAGCCTGCAAAAAGGATGAAAGAACAGCTGAAAAATCTCTGGAAGAGCAGAAACTTGAATTTCAGGCAAGACAGCTTGAAATAGAAAAGCAAAAGCTGGCTATCGAGAAAGAAAAAATTGTGTACGAAGCACAGAAAAAAGCAGACAGCATTGCTGAAAGTAAAAAATCACAGGCAGCTGCAGCCAATAATTCAAAGCCTCAGGTCATAAGAGAAACAAGAACAGTATATAGAGACAGAGGATCAAACTCTAATTCAGGAGGCGGAACGTATGCAGACAATGGAAATACTTCTTCTCAGGGAACAACCACCCAAAAGAAAGGATGGAGTAAAGCAGCCAAAGGAACCGCTATTGGTGCTGTAGGCGGTGCCGCAGTAGGAGCTATTGTTGCCAAGAAAAACAGAGGTCTCGGAGCCGTAATCGGAGGTGTAGTAGGTGGTGCAACCGGCTATACGATCGGTAGAGCTGGAGACAGAAGAGACGGAAGAGTTCAGCCAAGTAATTAATATTTTCACGATAACATTTAAAGATTGCTTATTTTTAGGCAATCTTTTTTTATGATTTTACTTTTACTTTCATCAGTTCTTATTCTTTCAGTACTTGCGGGCTGGGGAAAAATCATGGAAAGCTTCACCGGCTCCCCGTTTGGTGGGATTTCGGGCAATATTTTAACCGGAATTTTAGGACTCAGCCTTATATGGACTGTTCTGGCATTTTTCGTTCCTATTAATATATATGTAGAGATTCCCTTTATAGTATCCGGAGTTTTTTTCTTCTTCAAAAAGAAATTATACCAGAAAATCAATTCGTTTTCAAAGAAAGATATTCTTCTGATTGTCAGTATTTCATTGCTTATTTTATACAGCAGCTCCTTCTATCCTTATATATTGGATCATTTCGGGTATTATGTTCCCACCATCAGATGGCTCACAGAATATGGTTTGGTAAAAGGTATTTCCAATCTGGATTTTACATTGGGGCAAATGTCCGTATGGCATATTTTTCAGTCGGGATTTTCCGGATTCTCAGATCCCTTTTTAAGAATTAATGCCATTCTTCTGATCGCCTATACTTTTTATATTGTTGAGAAGAAGAGCTGGATCCAACTGTGTTTTATTCCTATCCTGTTACTTTTTTCACAGTCGCCAAGCCCCGACCTTCCTGTTATTACTTTATCATTGATTATCTTAAATGAAATCATGACAGGAAACAAAAACATCAGCCTTCTTTTTGCTTATGCCGTTTTTGTTTTTTCCATAAAACCTACTATGATATGGCTTCCGTTACTGGTATTTCTATGTTCTGTATTTGTTTTTAAACCTACTTATAAAAACTGGATTTTGGGAACTGGGATTCTTATTTTGTTCTTTATTAAAAATATATGGACATTCGGATATCCGGTATTTCCCGTAGCAATAATTGATTTTGGATTCAGCTGGAAACCCAATCCGGAAGTCTTAAAAATTTCATCACAATATGCTGTTCAGAAAACATACGATATGCAGTACAGCTACGGGGACATTCAAAAGTTCTCTTCTTATGATGCGGTCAGAAACTGGTTTACACTGGAAGGCATTAAATCAAAAATCAATATAATTTTCATTTTAAGTCTGGCTATTTTCTCTGTTTTTGCTTTCATTAAAAAGAAAAAAATCATTAGCCTGATCTGCATTTCCATATTAATAAAAAGTATACTGGTGTTGGCTTTTTCGGCACAGTACCGTTTTTTTATTGATGTATTTTTTGTAATTGCTTTTATCCTGTTAATACACTTTAGCAAAAGAAATTCACTTGCTATTTTCTCTGTAACCGGTATATTGGTGATCGGGATTTTAAGTTTTCCCAATTTCATCCGTCAGTATGTTCCGAGTTTCAGACCGGGAAACTTTATGGCCGGATTGAAAAAAGAACAGCTGTATAAGCCTTCAACTTATCATTACAATAAATTTGAAACTTTCAAAACTGGGAATTTAAAATTCAATGTATCAAAGAATTATCCTTTTAATTTTGACACGCCCATTCCTGCCATCTCTGCAGGCTACATTTTTGATGATGCAAAAGCAGGAATCTTCCCTCAATATATTGACGGAAAAAACATCAGAAAAGGATTCTTCTGGAAAAAACTCACACCGGAGGAAGAAAAAGAAGTACAGGACATTATCCATACTATCAAAAACACTGATAAATAGAACAAATCCAGAAACTTTATTATCTGAAGAAAAATAGGTAATTTTGTATCATGTTCAATACATTAGGTAATCTTCTTAGTCTTACAACATTTGGAGAAAGTCACGGCGTGGCTTACGGCGGTATCATCAATAATTTTCCGGCAGGTTTAACGGTCGATTTCGATAAAATTCAATATGAATTGGATCGTAGAAAGCCAGGTCAGTCTGCGATTGTCACTCAAAGGAAAGAAAGTGACACGGTAAAGTTCCTTTCCGGGATCTTTGAAGGAAAAACAACGGGTACCCCAATCGGCTTTATTATAGAAAATGAAAATCAGAAGTCTAAGGACTATGATCATATCGCAGATTCATACCGTCCGAGTCATGCAGATTTCACGTATGACCAGAAATTTGGCATCAGAGACTATCGCGGCGGCGGAAAATCTTCGGCAAGGGAAACCATCAACTGGGTTGTTGCAGGAGCATTGGCAAAACAGCTTTTATCCGGCATCGAGATTAATGCCTATGTTTCTTCGGTGGGCGATATTTTCTGTGAAAAGCCTTATCAGGCTTTAGACTTTTCAAAAACGGAAAGTAATGATGTACGTTGCCCGGATGCCGAAACGGCTGAGAAAATGATCGAAAGAATTAAAGAGATCAAGAAAGAAGGCAACACCATCGGTGGAACTGTTACCTGCGTTATCAAAAACGTTCCTGTAGGAATTGGAGAGCCTATCTTTTCCAAACTTCAGGCCGAGTTGGGCAAAGCCATGCTGAATATCAATGCCTGCAAAGGATTTGAATATGGAAGTGGCTTCTGCGGTGCTAAAATGACAGGAAAAGAGCACAACGATGCTTTCAATACAGATTTCACCACAAAATCCAATCTTTCGGGAGGAATCCAGGGAGGAATTTCCAATGGAATGGATATTTATTTCCGTGCTGCATTCAAGCCGGTTGCAACTATTCTGAGACCTCAGGACAGCGTAGATAAATATGGAAATCCGGCAGTAGTCGAAGGAAAAGGACGTCATGATCCATGTGTAGTGCCCAGAGCCGTTCCTGTTGTGGAAAGCCTGGCTGCATTTGTACTGGCTGACCTGTTTTTAATCAACAAAACAAGAAACATCAATAATTTTTAACATAAAAAATATTTTTGATCATGAAGAATTACTGGGATCAGGGAATTTCTTTTGAAGAATATGTCCGCATCGGAAAAGAAAGATTGGAAAACCCTTCCAGTCAGCAGGAAACCGAATATAAGCAATACTATGAGCTAGGATTGCAGAGAATGGACAGAACATTAAAAAAATATGTTCCGGATGAAGAACAGTTAAAAGAATTGGCTTCTAAGAATTTTGACGGAAAAATCCTGATTATTTCAGAAGCATGGTGTGGCGATGCCAGCGCTACGGTGCCAGCTCTTGTTACTTTCTTTAAAGGACACAATGAAGTGAGGATTTTCCTTAGAGACCGTGATAAAAGCCTGATCAATCAATACCTGACTAACGGTACAGAATCTATCCCAAAAGTAATCATCCTGGATAAAGATTTTAATGTAAAAAATTCATGGGGACCACGTCCGAAATACGGATATGAATTATTAATGAAACATAAAGCAGACCCTGAAGCTTATCCAAAAGATAATTTCTATAACGACCTGCAGCTGTATTATGCTAAAAACAGAGGCAAGGATGCAGTCCAGGAGATTTTGGAACTATTATAATATAAATTGAATTCCATCGGTAAAAAATAACAGTAAAGATCATCACATGAAAAAGAATATCATTTATCTTGTCCTTATCATCATTATCGGTGTCATAGCTTTTGTTCCGGGAGTAAAGGAATACCTGAGAGATCAGTTCTTCCCGATCGCCACGATTGAAAATGCCGTACATGTAAGTGAAGAAGATTATGACATTGAGCTGAAAGGAATCAATGTACCAAGTACCAATCTTAAAACTTTTAAAAATAAGCCTGTTTTCCTTAATTTTTGGGGAACATGGTGCCCGCCATGCAGAAAAGAATGGCCCAGCATTCAGAAATTATATGATTCCAGAAAAGGAAATGTAGATTTTATTCTTATTGCTATGAACGACAAGGAAGAGGATGTCAGAAAGTTTTTAAAAGAGAATAATTATTCCGTTCCTGTTTATATTGCACAAAGCCCTATTTCCGAAAAAATTCTTCCGAAAGTATTCCCTACCACTTTTCTTATTGACCAGCACGGAAGAATCATTATTAAGGAGGATGCTTCAAGAGATTGGAACACAGAGACTGTGCATCAGTTTATTGACAACATCATCAAGTAATTATTTTAACTAAATTTTATAATTTATTGGTATAGAATTTGCGAAATTTACTACGTTGAAAAATTTATTAAACTAAACACAAAATGAAATATTCAAAATTGAATCTTGCAAAAGAAGCGATCAGCCATAAAGGCTTCGTAAAAAAAATTCCTGATATTTTCAGGATGGTCAAATTATGGAGAAAGGGAGAATATCCGATGAGATCCATGGATATTATTCTTCCTCTTCTGGGACTTTTATATGTAATTTCCCCTATTGATATACTTCCTGAATTTGCCGTTCCTGTTTTAGGAGTTATGGATGATCTGGCAGTATTGTCACTTACAATTCCAAAACTGATCAAAGAAGTGGATAAATTTTTGCTGTGGGAAGCAGAACAGAGGCTGAATGGCACTAAAATTATTGATGCAGAAATTGTAAAATAATAATTTACAGAAAATATTCTTTAAACCATCCTGAACATTTCAGGGTGGTTTTTTATTGACAAATGGTTGATAAATTTTTAAGCCTTGTTTCAAATCATTAAATTTGCAGTATCTAATAAAAAATAATGGAAAGTAAAAAAGAATTTTTCTTAGAGTGCTACAAGCTGGGCATCATCAAATTCGGAAGGTTTACCTTAAAAAGCGGTATTGAAAGTCCGTTTTATGTAGACCTGAGACCTTTGGCTTCAGACCCTAAAATCTTAAAGAATCTGGCTAATTATTTACTGGAAATGCTTCCACTGGATAATTTTGATTTAATCTGCGGAGTGCCTTATGCAGCGCTTCCGATGGCTACTGCGATGTCTTTGGAAAGTTATATTCCATTAATTATTAAAAGAAAAGAAGCCAAGAGCTACGGAACTAAAAAGTTGATCGAGGGAATTTACCAGAAAGGCCAGAACTGTCTTTTGGTAGAAGATGTGATCACTTCCGGAAAATCTCTTGTAGAAACTATTGCAGAGGTAGAGCAGGAAGACCTTAAAGTAGCTGATATTGTTGTGGTTCTAGACAGAGAGCAGGGCGGGAAACAGTTACTGGAAAGTAAAGGCTACAGGGTTCATACTCTTTTCAATATTTCAGAAGTTTGCGCTATTCTTCAGGAAAACGGAGAACTGTCTGATGAAGAAGTAAAAAGAATCCAGGATTTTCTTCAGGGTAACCATATTCAGTTTGAAGAAAAAACGAGAAGTTCTTACGAACAGAAATTAGAGCATGCACAACATTCGGTTTCTAAAAAATTGCTGGAAACTGCTTTGGCAAAAAAATCAAACCTGATTGCCTCTGCAGACGTTACCACGACACAGGAGCTTCTTGATCTTGCTGAAAAAGTAGGGCCTCATGTTATTGCATTAAAAACACATATTGATATCATTTCAGATTTTGAATATGAAAAAACAATTGTTCCTTTAAAGGCATTGGCTGAAAAACATCAGTTTTTATTGATGGAGGACAGAAAGTTTGCAGATATTGGTAATACCCAGGAACTGCAGTTCACCAGCGGCGTCTTTAAAATTACAGACTGGGCAGATTTCGTTACTTCACAGGTAATTGGTGGGTTTGAATCTCTGGACTGCTTCAGAAACGTAGGCGTTGTTGCTATTGTAGGAATGTCTTCCAAAGGAGCCCTGACTACAGCAAGCTACCGTGAAGAAGCTCTGAAAGTAGCCTTATCACATCCAAATGTAATCGGAGGAGTATCACAGAACCAGATTCCGGAAGAGCTATTGCTTTTCACTCCTGGTGTTAATCTTGCAGATTCAGGAGACGGAAAAGGACAGCAGTACAATACTCCTGAACATGTTTTCAAAATGCTTCACTCCGACTTCATTATCGTAGGAAGAGGAATTTATCAATCTGAAGATCCTGAAACCGCTGCTGTTACCTATAAGAATGAGGGCTGGAATGCGTATGTTAATTCTTTGCAAAAAAACATCGTTCAGGGCTAAAATCCTACTGGATATATTCAAAATAAGTTTATATTTGGGCTTTATCACAGGATTTTGAAAAAGATTACGACATGCCTTGTTTTGTTTTGGGGAATTGTACAGGTTTCTGGACAAAAAGACAGCATATACATTGAAGCTAAACTATCTGCGGACAGAAAAACGCTGGAGGTTAATCAGGAAATTGTATATTACAATCACTCCGGCAAAGACCTGCAGTCCGTAAAGCTTCTCAATTGGGTTTCTGCTTATAAGAAAAAAGGAACATCACTGGTATACAGAAAACTGGAAGACAGGAACAGTGACCTTCATTTTGCTAAAAATGATCAGCTGGGTACACTTCTGGACCTGCAAATTAAAAATTCAGCGCAGCCTGTTGCCGTGAATTCCACATCAGATGAGAATCTTTTTCTCCCCCTGAAGGAGGCTTTGAAACCCGGTGAAAGCATAAAATTACAGCTTCAGTACAGAATGCACCTCCCCGATAAGAAATTTACAGGCTACGGTACATCTGATAAACTCACTGCATTAAAATATTTCTTTATTGTTCCGGATCATTTTGATCCGGACAATATTTCCAAAAGAAACTACCACGATATTGAAGAATCGGTAAGTTTCAATACTTTCTGGACGGTCAACTTTGATCTTCCTCCTAACAGTTTCATCGAAAGTAATCTGCCGCAGATTCAGATGAATACATTTAAAGGTTATCTTGATTCTGATCCTGAATTTGTAATCTCACAGAACGGGCTTCCTTCCATAAAAATAAATGTAGATGGATCTGATACTGAAATCAAATTCGGATATAATCTGAAACCGGAAGAAAAACAGAATCTTGAATTTTACCTGCCTTTGCACTTGAAGTTCATAAAAGAAAAAATAGGCTTTCTTCCAAAAAATCTTTTTATTTCGGAAAAATTCAAAACTTCGGAAGATTTTTTCGGAAGTAATGATATCGCTTTCTGGAAATTCAGATTTCAGCTATTCACGGAGTCAGAGAAGACAGATCTTGATTATTTTGGCATCATTGCAAAAAAAATACTTGACGAAAGTATTATTGCAGATAAGCAGAAAAACCACTGGTTTAAAAACGGTTTAAAATCATATCTTGAAATCCAGTATCTTCAAAAGTTCTACAAAGATACCAAGTTATTGGGGACTTTGCCGGAGACGCGTATTTTTGGAGTAAAGCCATTAAAACTGTTCCACGCGTCTAAAGTAAAATTGATCGACCGTTACGGACTGGCTTATCAATATATCATGTCTCAGAATCTGGACCAGAAGATCAGCGAAAACTTTACGGTTTTGAGCAACTTTAATGACATGGCAATCAGCAGTTTCGAAACGGGAAGCCTTTTTAATTATACTGCCGAAAAAGTGGGTTATGATCAGTTCAACAGTGTTCTGAAAGATTATATTTCCAAAAATACAGACAAGAAAATTGAGCCGGAGGAATTCCTTAAAGAACTGGCTGAAAAAGATAAAACATCAGACTATCTCGCCAATTTTTTAAAACAAAAGAACAGAGCTAATTTCAGACTGAAAAATATCAGGAAGCAGGAAGATTCTTTGACTATCAAAATTGGTAAAAATATGGATTCTCCCATTCCGGTACGGCTTGAAACGCAGACCAGTGAAGGCGAGGTAAAATCTTATTGGATAGAAACAAAAGAAAACGAAAGAATCACCAATTTCGCTCTTCCTGCCTCAGAAGATATTCATAAAGTAACTCTAAATTCGGATTACATTTTCCCAGAATCTAAATACCGGGATAATTTTTTATACGCAAAAGGTTTGTTTTCAAATGCTAAAAAAATAAAATTTAAGCTTATCAAGGATATTCCAAATCCTGAATACAACGAAATATACGTCACCCCAAGGGTACGTTTTAATAATACGTATGATAAATTCCTTTTGGGTGTTAACTTAAAAAATCAGTCTTTCTTCGATCAGAAGTTTCTGTATTCATTTACGCCTACTTACAGTACCGGGACCGGTAAACTGACAGGATCTGGTGCTATCTCCTACTCTTTCCTCCCGGCTGAAAGTGTTTTCAGAAGTATTACTTTTGGAGTATCAGGTTCCTATTTCCATTATGATTACGGTCTGGCCTACAGAAAAGGATCAATATTTTCCAATTTCAATTTCAGAAAAAATCCCCGAAGTACGGTAAGCAGAAGTTTAGGGTTTTCTTACAATTATTTAGAAAGGGATCTCAGTCCTAAAATGATCGCCAACAAAGATTATGACAAGTATAATCTATGGAGTGCAGGCTATGGATATAGTGACAGCCAGATGATCCATGAAAAAAGTTTAAGCTTGAGCACTCAGGGCATGGAAGACTTCAATAAAATAACTGCGGAAGGATTTTACAGGTGGGAATTTGCTCCAAAACAAAAACTAAGCGTTAGATTATTTGCCGGTTATTTTATAAGAAATGAGACCCGAAATAATACGTTTAACTACGGAATATCCAGGGTATCAAACTATTCTTTCTCTTATAATCTGTTGGGGGAAAGTGCTAACAGCGGCCTTCTGTCACAACAGTTTATCCTGGCTGACGGAGGTTTTAAATCCTTTATTCCTGGATCTGTTAATCAGTGGATCACTTCTTTTAATGTAGATTCAAGTGTATGGAAAATATTTCATGTGTATGCAGATGCGGGGATCTATAAGAATAAAAACCGTCCTGCAGAGTTTATCTGGGACAGTGGCATTAAAGTAAGGCTTATCCCTGATTTTCTTGAAATTTATTTTCCTATCCAGTCCTCATTAGGCTTTGAACCTTCTTTCAAAGATTACGCAAAACGTATCAGATATACATTGGTACTTAATCTTGGTGCCGTTATCAATGCTGCGAGAAGGGGATGGTATTAAAATAAAAAAGCAACTGTAAAACAGCTGCTTCTCTTAACATGTTATATTGAAAACTAACTATTAAATCGCTATAATGACATTTACTACTCTTGTTAAATATACATCAAATAAAGAACCAAAATTAAAATATTTGAAAAATAACATGCGTTCTTGAATCTTAGTTCAATATTTTTTGAATTCCATTATTGAAAATGATATAAAGAAACTCCGGCCATTTCTACGAAATGGCCGGAGTTTATAATTTAAAGAAGCTAAAAAATTAGTCTTTTAAAATCTTTTGAGATACAGGCTCGTTATTTACAGTTCCTGTAACGATATAGTTTCCTTTTGCTAGTCCATCAACATTCACAGTCTCGTTTTCTTTTACAGAAAGAGATTTTACCACTTGTCCGAACATATTAAAGATTTTTACATCTTTACAGTTTTTCGCAAAATTAATCTCTGATTTAACAAAGGTATTTTTAACTAAGCTATATTTTGATGCTGAGAAATCAACTGTAGATAATGATCCGTTTTGCATTAAAGAAAACTCATCAAAACTAGCAGTAGAATTATTATAAGCACGTACTTGCAATTGGAACTGCGCTGCAGATGCCGGAGAAGTAAAAGTTACAGTTTTTTGAGTCCAAACACTTACTTTAGGCAAATAACCATTATTATTTCTCAATGGATCTGTTGATGCATCACTTGTCAAATAGACAGGTGCTGCAGAAGAGTCTAAAAAGCAAGACCAAATTCTGGCTCCATTCCCACTACCAGAAGACTTATACCAAAAGCTAACTACATATTGAGTATTGGCCGTGATAGGGATGTTTTGATAAAAGCCATTTGTTGCTGTTGCTACATATTTAGTATAATTTACTCCTTGATATGGAGTATCTGTTTCAACAGTAGGTAACGTATAAGATGTTCCTGTACCAGCTGTCCAGTTGCTAAGCCCACTTTCAAAACTTGGATTTTGAACTAAGTTCTGAGAAAATCCGAAAACACATGAAGTGATTCCTAAAATAGTAAAGATTTTTTTCATTATAAAAAGTTTTTAAATTATGGGATAAAAGTACAAAAAAACCATCACCATATAAAAATGGTGGCATATAATTAACAATTAATTAAAATTGCTTTTTAACAATTCCCTTGGAAACCTTATTACTATTCATATTTTACATTGTTAAATAATTCCCATTTTAAAGATTTATTCTGTTTAAAACTATATTTCCTGTAATTAATATCAATTTTACTGTGAATAAAAATTCAATGATATTAAATTCAATGATTAATAATTTACATGATAAAATCATCTGTAATTTTTATGGATTTACAATAATTAGATTAAATTTCTGTTAATAATGCTAAACTCCTTTCCATTAACATTTTTTAGTTATTTTTACGAATTATTTTTAAACACTTGCGCAATCTTTTTCTTCTGATCGGTTTGTTTTTCATGGGCATATTTTCGGCCCATGCGCAAATATTTTCGTGGAAAAATCCAAACATTCCTGAAGACAGTATTAAAAAAGACAGTATTCTTGCTGCGCGTTTTGAACAGGATATATTTGCTAAAGACACGCTTGATTTTGTAAAAACGAACAATAAAATAATTGTAGATGAAGCGGTACTAGTCAGAAATGATAAAAAAAGATTTTTAGGAGAACTGAACTCTAAAGGTTCTATCATCCGCGGAATTACATTCGGTAACAATCAGGGACAGTCGGTGCAGAGTTCCATGGATCTTCAGATTTCCGGCAGGCTTTCCAAGGATGTCACTATTCTGGCAAGTATTTCGGATCATAACCTCCCTATTCAGGCTGATGGCTATACGCAAACCCTGGAAGAGTTTGACAAGATTTATATGCAGCTGAATATTAAAGATAAGTCGATCCTAAGAGCAGGGCATCTTGATCTTGTAGAATCTAAAAATTATTTTGCAAAATTCCAGAGACGAAGTATGGGGCTTGAGTTTCAGACTGAATTTGGAAAGGATAACAAAACTTTTGCAGATGTTTCCATGGGCGTTGCACGAAGTGAATTTCACAGGGTCCGCTTTCAGGGAGTGGAAGGTAACCAGGGACCTTACCGTTTAACCGGTAAGAACGGAGAACAGTTCATCACCCTTATTTCCGGCTCTGAACAGGTATTTATTGATGGTATTTTGATGAAGCGTGGTGAAAACCAGGATTATATCATTAATTATAATACCGGAGAGGTAACATTTACCAGTTTCCGCCCGATTTTCCAGCAGAATTTTATTACAATTTCATATAACTATACGAACAGGAATTACTCCAGATATTTATTTACCGGAAAACTAGAGCATCAGAGGGAGAAGTTTAAAGTAGGGCTGAACTGGTTCATGGAAAATGACAACAAAAATGCGCCGCTTTCTCTAAATCTCACCAAAGAAGATGAACAGATTCTTGCCGATGCAGGTAATGATCCTGATCTGATGTATGCGCCATCAGGAGTGGTTACTCCATATGATGTTAACAAAATCCTGTACCGCTTAAACCCAGCCGGAAACTTCTACGAATTTTCGACAGATCAGAATGAAACACTTTATCAGGTTTCTTTTACTTATTTTGGTATTAATCAAGGGGATTACAAAATTACGCAGACCACCAATAATGGCCGTGTGTTTGAATATGTCGGGAATAATATGGGGGATTATAAAGCGGTAAGAAAGCTTCCTTCGCCTCAGAAATCGCAGGTTTATTCAGTAAATTCCGAGTATCTTTTAAAGGAGGGAAAAATTGGCGCTGATTTCTCACTGAGCAATTATGATCTGAATTTATTTTCTTCAAAAGACGCAGCTCAGAATATAGGGTATGCATGGCGTATCTTTGGGAATAAAAGTTTTACTAAAAACAACTGGAAAGGAACTCCAAGCTTTGAATATCAATACATTGACAAGCAATTCCATATTCTAGACCGTATCAATGATGTGGAATTCTCGAGAGATTTTAACCTGGTACAGGAATTCAGCCAGAGAACTCAAAACAGATTTATATTCAGTTTTTTAAATAAGTGGAACAATAAATCAACTCTGAATTACCGGATGAACTATCTGGATGAGCAGGACACCTACAAAGGGATAAAAAATGATCTTGATCTTAGCTGGATCACAGGAAAATTCTTTACAAAAGGAAACCTGTCATACCTTAATACGAATGCTATACTTCAGGACACAAAATTTATCCGGGGTGGAGTTTCTACGGAATTTACCGGCAAAAAAGGAAGCTGGGCTATCGGAGGAAGCATGGAACATAATGAGAAGAAGTATAATGATACGCAGCTTATGGATGTTACCAGTTTCAGCTGGAAAGAAATCTTCGTTCAGAAAAAGATCGGTGACAGTACGCGTACAAAGCTTCTTGCAAAAGTGTACATGAGAGATAATGACTCTGTACGAAACAACAGGCTGGAGAGCATGAATAATATCCTGGGGATCATGGCAGAAAGCCAGCTTATTAAGACCGAAAGAACTACTTTAAATGCCTTGATACATTATAGAAAATTCTTTTACAAGAATGACGAAGCAGACATGACCCGGAATAACGATTTTGTAGTAGGAAATATTCTATATAACCAGCAATTATTCAGAAACGGGATGCGTCTTCAGGCATTTTATGAACTTGGAAACGGGCAGGAAGCACAAAGGGAATTCCAGTATCTTAAGGTCACAGACGGCCAGGGCGTTTATAAATGGACCGATTATAACGGTGACGGCATTCAGCAGCTCGATGAATTTGAAATTGCAGAATACTCTGACTTGGCACAGTATATCAGGATTTATACAAATTCCGTTCGCTATATTCCCTCCAATAAAAATAAAATCCAGTTGGCATTATTCGTTAATCCGGCGATTGTTTTCAATTCTGAAAATGCATTTTTAAAACGCTGGAATTTTAATGTTTCATTGAACTCACAAAACTCTTTCTACAAAAAGGACAAGGTTCTGGTCCTGAATCCTTTTGAGAAAAACAGTGATCAGATCTTAAAAAATCAGAATATTCTGGCTTCTGTCCAGTTTAATCCAACAGAAAAATCCGGATGGAACGGAAACTACCGTTTTATTACCAATGATAACCTCATCAATGCCAATTTCAGTAATGAAGAGCGTGAGCAGGTTTCGCATTTTGTCAATATTGGGTATTGGTTTAACAAAGAATTCAGAGTTGATTGGGAAAACTCGATCCATGATCTTAAAAATTCATCTCAGCTATTTGCCACAAGAGATTACCGTTTGAATAATATTGAAACAAAGCCAAAGGCTACTTATAAATTTACAGACGCCATTCAGGCCGAACTTTCTTCTGCCTACCGCCAGAAGAAAAGAATAGATGGTGAAGAGCTTCTGAAGGCTTTTGATGTCACGGGGACCATTCAATGGGAGCGCAAAAAAACTTCTATCCGTGGGAATTTCTCTTTCATTAATAATGATTTTACCGGAAACAATTTCAGTATCGTAGGAAACCAGATGCTGGACGGTCTTAAACCCGGCAAAAACCAGGTATGGAGTGTTTTCATTCAGCAGGCGATCAATTCTTTCCTTCAGCTTAATCTAAATTACGAGGGAAGAAATTCCGGAGACAGAACTATTCATATCGGAAGCATGCAGGTAAAGGCGAGCTTTTAATGAGTGAGAGCGTTTGAGGGTATGAGAGTTTTGTGGGTGGGCATTAGTTATGGGCTGCAAACTTTTGTTATCATCATCAAATTTCCTAAAGCCTCTCGTCTCTTATCTTTTGTATGAAATTTAATATCTGTCATTTAAACCTCACTATTCATTTGCGAAGCAAAATTCACTGTTCACCCAAATAGATACCCACCATTTACAGTCATAGATATTATCATATTTCCAAATGTTTATAATTTCGTAAATTTGCCGCATGGTAAAAATAGGCAATATAGAACTGCCGGAATTTCCGCTTTTGCTGGCTCCGATGGAAGATGTAAGTGATCCTCCCTTCAGACGTCTGTGCAAGATGCACGGGGCAGATCTGATGTATTCAGAATTCATTTCTTCTGAAGGCTTGATTCGTGATGCAATGAAGAGCCGTAAGAAGCTGGATATTTTCGATTATGAAAGACCGGTTGGCATTCAGATCTTCGGTGGAGATGAAGAGGCAATGGCGATGTCTGCAAGGATTGTAGAGACGGTAAATCCGGACCTGGTAGACATTAACTTCGGATGCCCTGTAAAAAAAGTAGTCTGTAAAGGAGCGGGAGCAGGAGTTCTTAAGGATATTGACCTTATGGTACGCCTTACCAAAGCTGTTGTAAGCTCTACTCATTTGCCGGTAACGGTTAAAACCCGCCTGGGATGGGACAGCACCAGTATCAATATAGATGAAGTGGCGGAACGTTTACAGGAAACAGGCATCAAAGCTTTAACAATCCATGCCAGAACCCGTGCACAGATGTACAAGGGCGAAGCGGACTGGGAACATATTTCCAGAATAAAACAGAACCCTAATATTGAGATTCCTATTTTTGGAAACGGTGATATTGATTCTCCTGAAAAAGCTCTTGAATACAAACAAAAATATGCATGTGACGGAATTATGATCGGCCGTGCAGCAATTGGATATCCATGGATTTTTAATGAGATCAAGCATTTTTTCAAGACCGGAGAACATCTTCCGGAACCTGTTATTGCAGACCGCTTACTTGCTGTACGCCAGCATGCGGAATGGAGTGCGGAATGGAAAGGTGAAAAATTGGGTCTTATTGAAATGAGACAGCATTACAGCAATTATTTCCGTGGGGTTCCTCATTTTAAAGAGTTCAGAAAAAAATTCCTTGAGGTTTTTACTTTGGAAGAAATGGATGCTTTGATTAAAGAAACGCAGCAATTCTACGAAGAATATCAGGCGCAGGTATAAAATAAAAAAACCATCATATCTGATGGTTTTTTTTATGTTTTAATATCCTCCTGATGAAGATTCATTTTTTATTAAATTCAAAGCAGAAGAGGTTCCGATTCTTTTTACTCCCATGCTGATCATCTTTTCAGCATCTTCGGGTGTTCTTACTCCTCCGGCTGCTTTTACAGGAAGTTTTCCTGCGTTATCCAGCATAATCTGTATACCTTCAAACGTTGCTCCGTTCGGTTTTCCGCCTTCTGTCTGGTAAAAGCCTGTAGAAGATTTAACAAAGATATGTGGCAGATCATTTTCGGAGAAATTTTCTACTGACCAGTCTGAGATATTTTTAGTGATATCTGCAATCTGTACATCGGTCAGTGCAGCAATTTCAATGATCCATTTTGCGATCTTCTGATTCTGCAGAGCCAATTTTGTACATTGTACAAATTCGTCTTTTACCAATGCAAGATTTCCGTTGAGATAAGCGTTATAATTAATAACAAAATCGAGTTCATCTGCTCCGTCTTCAATTGCTTTTGAAGCTTCAGCAAGTTTCTCATCAACAGAATAGGTTCCTTCATGAAAACCTATTACAGTTCCTACCGCAACATCTGAATGTCTTTCCCGAATATACTTTTTGATATCGGCTACATAATCCGGACGGATCATTACGGCAAAAATACCATGGTCTATGGCCTCCTGCGCAAGCTCTCTATTTATCTGTAATGTTTCTTCGTTTGAAATACCTGACTGTGCAGGTGTTTTCAAATAGGTTGAATCCAAATATTGGGCAATCTTCATAATCTTTATACTTTCAGTTGTCTGTAAATACCTTGTTCCAAAGATATGAAAGTTTCTGTTCTTGTCACCCCTTTCAGCTTCTGAAGTTTGTTTAGAATCTGCATAAGATGGTCATTATCTTTACAAAGAACCTTTAAAAATATGGTATAATTTCCTGTTGTATAATGGGCTTCCACTACCTCATTCACGTCTTGCAGAGATTTTACAACCTCCGAATAATGGCTGGGCTGGTCCAGAAACATTCCGATATACGAAATTACTTTATATCCAATTTTTTTAGGATTAAGAAACGAAATAGAGTTTTCAATAACTCCCGCATGCTCGAGCTTTTTAATTCTCTGATGTACTGCTGTTGTGGAAATTCCAACATTTTTCGAAATGTGGGCCAAGGACGTTTTAGCATTATCCATCAGCATGTAAATGATTTCCTTGTCAATCGAGTCTAAATGATAGCTTGTGTTACTTGAATTTTTCATTTTCTACTTTTTTATTTATGTTTTTGTTTTCTTCAAATTTTACAAAAACCGGAAAGTGGTCGCTGTATCCTCCTAAATACCGTGTACCGGCATAAGTTCGGAAGGGACGTCCTTCAAAATTTCTCACCTGGCTGCTTATTTTTTCAGAATTAAAAATATGGGCACTCTGAAAACTCAAAGCATCATTATCAAAAAGAGATTTTGAAATGATAATCTGATCATACAGCAGTCCAGACTTATAATGAAAAGTAGAATAATTTCTTGTATTAAACAATTCTTGAAAAGGGTTTACCAATACCTTCTCTTGTTTGTTGTCGTAGAGAATTTTTACTAAATTTTCATCATCAGGGTTTTCGTTAAAATCACCACACAATATTACATGTTCTTTTTCGCTACCTACAATTTTCAGAATCCGGTTCCGGATTTCATTAAGAATAAAGTCTCTTTTGGGCTTATTAACATCTTTTTCTCGCTTAGAGGGAAGGTGGGCGATAAAAACATTAACAACAGTTTCTTTATACTTAATTTTAGAAAACAGTACGTCTCTGGTTGTGTCGTAATTTTCTGTGTTTTTTCTATTTATAATTTCAAAGAAGAAGGTAATAGTTTCTGAGTCTATTATTTCTACTTTGTCTTTATGATATAACATAGCTACATCTACCTTTCTCTCATCCATAGAATTGTAATGAACAATTCCATATTCCGAATTAAAAGGTTCCATTTCCACCAGGTCTTCTAAGACTTTCCTTCCGGAAACTTCAGAAAGCCCAATTAAAAATGGAAGGGCACCGTTTTCCTCTTTTATTAATTGAAAAACATGTGAAATTTTAAAAAGTTTATTCCTGTATCTTTTTTCATCCCACCCTTTCAAGCCGGATTTTGTAGGATCTAATCTATGAAGAGGTTTGGGGTCAGGTAAAAATAAATTTTCAACATTATAAAAAGAGAACATCTCCATCTGCAAAATTGCTATCTTAAAATTATGAATTTCTTTTTCGTTGTAAATTTATTATTTTTTTTCAAATTTTATTCATTTATTTATACTATTTTCCTATTAATATTATGTAAGTAATATAAAATATTTAACGAATATTATCAATAAAAAACACCATTCTGTAACCAAATCATTAAGCATTTAAAATTATCGACACATAAAACAAAATCAAAACAATATATGGTTGTCTAATTAACAGGAAAAAATTATAGTTGTTTATGAATTACAATTGATAATTTTCATGCATTTCCGCTTTATGTCAATTCTTATTCCATTCTGTCAATAGATCCTCACAACCATGAAAAAAAAATGTCTGTTTAGTCGTTTTGTATCATTTTTTTCAGAGCAGATCAGGGCGTTTTTCCTGTGTAATCCTTACCGCTTCCTCATGACGCCATTCTTCAATCAGAGCAAAATTTCCACTGAGTAATACCTTTGGCACCTCCAATCCTTTATACACTTCAGGTCTTGTATAAATAGGGGGCGAAAGAAGGTCATCCTGGAAACTGTCTGTAAGTGCGCTTTGCTCGTCATTCAAAACTCCCGGAAGCAGTCTGATAATAGAATCAGCAAGAACACATGCCGCCAGCTCACCTCCCGTAAGTACATAATCACCAATTGAAATTTCTTTGGTAATATGCAGGTCCCGCACTCTCTGATCAATGCCTTTGTAGTGTCCGCAAAGGAAGATCAGATTATTTTTTATGGAAAGAGTGTTGGCCATTTTCTGGTTTAAGGTGATGCCGTCCGGCGTAAGATAAATGACTTCATCATATGCTCTCTGAGATTTAAGTTCAGAAATACATTTATCCAACGGCTCTATCATCATTACCATTCCTGCTCCTCCTCCATAGGGTTCATCATCGATCTGTCTGTGTTTGTTGATGGACCAGTCTCTCAGTTGATGGAAATGAACTTCCACTAAACCTTTGTCCATTGCTCTTCTTAAAATAGAAGTCTGAAACGGACTTTCCATTAATTCGGGAAGCACGCTTATGATATCAATTCTCATTGTAATGTCTCGTTTTTCTTATTAGGTGAAATAATTAATCTTAAAGAAGAATCTTTGTTGAAATAGCTCCACATCCAGTTGAAAAAGACGGCTAGCTTATTTCTTACACTCAGGATCAGCATCAGATGAAGGAACATCCAGAAATACCATGCCAGGAATCCCTGGAACTTCATAAACGGAAGATCTACCACAGCTCTGTGTTTTCCAATGGTTGCCAGTGAGCCCTGATCTTTATATTCATACTCTACCCACTCACTTTCGTTCTTCTTCAGAAAATTTTTACCTAAATTTTTTGCTTGATTAATGGCTACATTCGCGACCTGAGGATGTCCCTTCGGATACTTTGGTGTTTCCATGTAGGCAATATCCCCAACCGCGTAAATATTATCGTAACCTTTTATTTTATTAAATCTATCTACTATATACCTGTTTTTCACTAATTTTTCTTCCGGAAACCCTCCCACTATATTTCCCGTAACACCTGCTGCCCAGATCACATTATTGGACGGAATATCTTTTCCGCTTTTTGTGTAAACCTTATTGCCATCGTAATCCGTAACGACCTCGCCACTCAGAAAAGTAACGCCCAGATCTTTAAGATATTTTTCAGATTTTTCCTGTGCTTCAGTACTCATTACGGCAAGCGGTTTTTCTGTAGAACTTACCAGGATAATCTTAAGCTGGTTAAAATTCATGTATGGATAATCTCTCGGGAGAATTTCTTTTTTCATTTCGGCAAAAGCTCCTGCCAGTTCTACACCGGTTGGCCCGCTTCCGACAATAACGATATTCCAGTTGCCGTCATCGCTCCTGCTTTTTTCAAGGATGAGCTTTTCAAAGGTCATCAGTACATGATTCCTGATGCTGATCGCTTCCTGGGTATTTTTCATCCCAAAAGCCCTTGATTCCATGTCTTTGTTTCCAAAGAAATTGGTTTTACATCCTGTAGCGATGATCAGTTTATCATAGGTAAACTCGGCCTCATCCGTGATCACTTTATTGTTGGCGGGATCAATCTCTTTAACTTCGGTAAGACGAAACTGTGTATTTCTGGATTGCTGAAAAATCTTCCTGAAAGGAAAGGAAATATTGGATGGCTCTATCCTTCCGCAGGCAACCTGATAAAAAAGCGGCTGAAACATATGATGATTCACCCGGTCCAGAACAATGACTTTTTTGTTTCTGTTATTTAATGTTTTTGCAAGCTGCAGCCCCGCAAATCCCCCTCCTATGATGATGACCTTTTCGCGTGTTTCCATAATACACAAATTTACTGATTTTATTTAGCATTTAGTAGTGAAATAAGTTAGTTTTGCAAAACTTTATGACACCAAAAAAGTACACCAAAAAAACTGCCAAAAAAGTACATGAGAACCGTCGGAAGAATTATTTTTTTCGCCGGAAAATAATATTGGCTGTTTTAATTCTTGCTTTAATAGGAACGGGATTTTACCTGAAACAGTCTGTCAGTTATTATTACGCACTGTACTTTAATAAATTCAGACATAAAAAACTGCACAACAGCGAAGTAGAGACAGCAAGAATCCAGAAAATCCTTACGGCTAATCTCGACAAAACCTATGGTTTTGATGTTTCTCATTACCAGAACAGGGAGGATATCAAATGGGACAGCCTGAGCATCGGAAACAAAACAATTCCACTGGAATTTGTAGTCATGCGTGCCACGATGGGAAACCGTAATGCCGACAAACATTTCGACGAGTTCTGGATGAAAGCCCAAAAGCATAATCTGATCCGTGGAGCCTATCATTTTTACAGGGCAGATGAGGACCCTGTGATTCAGGCCAATAATTTTTTAGCCAATGTAAAACTGGAAAGCGGTGATCTTCCCCCTATTTTAGATATTGAAAAGATCCCAAAAAGAAAAACAAACAAAAAACTGATAGAAGATCTAAAAGTATGGTGCAAGATCGTAGAGGAAACATATGGGGAAAAACCAATCATCTATACCTATTACCATTACTATAAAGACTTCCTGAAAGGAGAATTTGATGATTATCCCCTCTGGCTGGCAAATTATAATGATGTACCCTCTCCCACTCCCAATGATCATTGGGATTTCTGGCAGTTTACTGAAAGCGGGATTGTTCACGGGATTAACACCAAGGTAGACCTCGATATTTACAACGGAAGCACCTGGTCATTAAAAAGGCTCACGCTGGATTGATAGAGAATAGAAGGGAGTTATATGCTGGAAGTTCTGATCTCCCAGCCTTCATCTTCCCTCTTCCATCCTAGATTATTTCCCCAGAAACTTTAAAATATCGGCATTCAGCTCCTCTGCATTTTCGAAAGGAATCATGTGGGTTGCATTTTTGTAAATTTTAAGTTCAGCATTCGGGATCTGCCTGGCTATCATTTCGGTATGATCCTGTTTAATCACATCTTTATCACCTGCAATCACCAGAACCGGACTTTGTATTTTTGCCAGATTTTTTTTGCTGATATGAGGCTCATTCAGCATAATTTCTACCAGTCGTCGTTCGTTGAACTTTTCAGGTTTATTCTCTATATCCAGCACAAGAAGCTGATTTTTCATATGGGAAATAAGTCTTTCATCAACGCCTTCAGGAAATGCATTGGCCCCGATAACAATTAATTTGTTCAGGCTTTCCGGATATTTTAAAGCAAATTCTAATCCTGTAACTCCACCGTCGCTCCATCCGGCAATATTAACTTTATGCAATCCCAGCTTCTCTGCAAGCATTTTTATATCTTCCGCAAATTGGGTATAGGTAAAATCTCTTTCAGAAGTATCGACACTTTTCCCCTGTCCCCTGGTATCTACGACAATTACTTTAAACTGTTTGGAAAGAACGGGAATCTGCTGATAAAAATCCTGGATACTCCCTGAATTCCCATGAAGAAGAAAAAGTGGCTCTCCTTCCCCATAAACTTCATAGTAAAGCTTTGTATCTTTTAATTGAAGGTAACTGCCCGAAGATTCATTTTTTCCGTACACAGATTTCTTTGATTCCATATTGTATTGGGAAACATCAGAAATCATTTCTTCAAGATCACCTCCGGAAGCAGCGGTTTCATCTTTACTATTTTTTGCGCTTTTATCCACTTTTACATCGATATTAATGGCTGGTGCAGCCAGGGTCATTTTCTGCCAGTCTCCATAAAACTTTCTAAGAAATCCTGTCCTGAACAGTGCCGCACTGATATTGATTTTCCCTTCAAATTCTTTTAAAAACTGAATTCCGATAAAGAATTTCCCCTGCACCCAGATATGATGATCATTCACGTCCAGTGTATAAGTTCCATCTTTAATCATATCTTCCGTAAGTTCCACTGTGATTTCCTCATCCAGGATATTTTGATCCGGGAAACCATTTTTTTCTGTATAAAGGCTATATCTCAACAGCACCGGTTTGTCTGAAGTATAGCTGGCGATATTCAGGTTGATATTTTTGATTTTGGATCTTTTGCTGGCATTAAATTCCAATGCGGTTTCACCCAGGAAATCTTCTTTTTTGAGTTTGGGATTCACGGAATACAGAACACTTTTTGTTTTTGTATTCACGCCCCAGTTCTTATCAACTAGCTTTTTTACTTTAATATTGACTTCTTTTATATTTTTAACTTTTTCTTTTAAAAATATCTGCTGTCGTTCCTGTTTCCTAAAATTCTGTACAGTTTCAGCATAGGGTTCATAGCCCGGAACCTCTATTTTTAATTTTTTAGAAGAGTCATATCCGGAAAGATCAACAGAAAAATTTCCTTTCTCATCGGAAACGGCACCGATATTCTCTTTTTCTATCCCGATTTTCACATAAGGAACCGGCTGGTTTTCATTCCTGGAAATTACAGTTCCCGAAATCACCTGTGCATTAAAAGAATAAGCTGCTAAAAGAAAGAATAAAGTATTGAGTTTTTTCATAGTATAAGTTTGTTGCAAAATTCTTTGTTTTCCGTCTTGCATACTCACAATACCTTATTAAATTTTAGAGCGGTTTAGTTAAATTTATTTTAAAACATCACTTATTTGTGACAATACTTCTAAAAAATATATAAACTTTTTTTAAAGGATATTCATGATCTCTTCCCAGGAATGCACTCTTTTGTAGTTTTCA
Source organism: Chryseobacterium sp. NFX27 (assembly GCF_049887855.1). Classification (NCBI taxonomy): domain Bacteria; kingdom Pseudomonadati; phylum Bacteroidota; class Flavobacteriia; order Flavobacteriales; family Weeksellaceae; genus Chryseobacterium; species Chryseobacterium sp. NFX27. Next base: position 216,990 of record NZ_JAGEKK010000001.1, read on the forward strand.
TTTTCTATCAGCTCATTATGAGGCTGGGTAAAAATGAATTTTTCTCCGGGAAAATGATCCAGGTTTTTCGGATAGTCATCAATCATAATATCTCCGTGAACTACTTTTTTACTGCCGCATAAAACAATCTGTTCCCAGCTGATAAACGGAAAATGTTCTGCCAGCCAGTCAAACTTCTCTCTTAAGCTGTTGGGGAATTCCATTCCGGCTGAAACAATATACAGATCATATTTGCTGTTAATATATTCTAAAGCGGCACGGCTTCCCTCCATTACAGGAAGCGTTCTGAAAAATCCAATTTCATTAACATGTTTTTTACCATTCGGGAATGCTTCAATTTCCGGCATTCCTGCAAGACCATGAATCTCAATTTCTTTCCCTGAATCTCTTTTCTCAAACTGCACAAGCTGATGATAGACATCTGCCATTACCCCGTCCATATCTACAATTACTTTTTTCATTATTTTAAATCAGATTTAGCATTTTTAGCATCAAAAATCAAGCCTTTCAGCCTATTCAAAATTAATAAATGGCTTTAGGAAATTCATATTATTTGGATTAAGAAATTTTAAACATTGTCCTGATGACTATTTTTTAAAAATTAAATTTCAACGCCCAAACCTTATTCCATAAAACTTTTCTAGTTACATTTTCGTACTTTTGCCGCTCAATTGAATTTTTAAATCAAACCATTAAATTCCAATGAATTACGTTTCTGTAGAAAATCTTACTAAATCTTATGGCGTCAAAGTTTTGTTCGAAAATATCTCTTTTCATGTGAATGAAGGAGACAAAATAGCCATTGTCGCCAAAAACGGAAGCGGAAAATCTACCCTTCTTAAAATATTAATGGGGAAAGAAATTGCAGACAGCGGAACTGTAAATATTAATAAAGATATCCAGGTGGTTTTATTTGACCAGGAGATTGAATTTGATTCTGATCTAACGATTGACGAGTTTATGATGACTCTTGATTCTGCACCTATTCAGGCCTTGAAGAATTATCATCAATCACTGCTTTCTACAGATTATGATTTCATTGAAAAAGCTTTGGCTGAAATGGAAATTCATAAAGCATGGGATCTTGAGAATGATATGAAACAGATTCTCTCCCAGCTGAAAATCACAGATCTGGAAGCCAAAATGGGAACTCTTTCCGGAGGACAGATCAAGCGTGTCGCTTTGGCCAAATTACTGACTGAAACAAGAGCGGAACACCGTCATACTCTTCTGATCATGGATGAGCCAACCAACCACCTTGATGTGGAAATGGTAGAATGGCTAGAGAGCTACCTGAGCAAAGCAAAAATAACATTGATCCTTGTCACTCACGACAGGTATTTCCTGGATGCAGTTTGCGGAATTATATGGGAAATGGAGGATAAAAATTTATATTTCCATAATGGTTCTTATGCGACTTATCTTGAAAATAAAATGATCCGCGAGGACAATATGAATTCCACCATTGACAAAGCCAATAATCTTTACCGGAAAGAGCTGGAGTGGATGCGCAGACAACCCAAAGCTAGAACTACAAAATCGAAATCCAGACAAGATGACTTTTACGAAACTGAAAAAATAGCTAAAACCGATACCAGAAAAGAATCTCTGGAACTCGATTTTGAAATGAAAAGGCTCGGAAATAAAATTCTGGAGCTTAAAGATATTTCTAAAAGCTATGGCGACAAATTATTATTAAAGGATTTCAGCTATCAGTTTCAAAGAGGTGAGAAAGTAGGTATTGTAGGTAAAAACGGAGCTGGAAAATCTACATTACTGAATATTATCCAGGGACTTGAACCCAAAGATTCCGGAGAAATTGAAACGGGAGAAACAATTAAATTCGGATATTTTTCACAAAAAGGGCTGAAATATAAGGAAGATGAAAGAGTTATTGATTTTATCAAAGAAATTTCTGAAAACTTTCCTTTGGCCAATGGAAGAACCATCTCCGCTTCTCAGTTTTTGAGATTATTCTTATTTGATGACCAAACCCAATATTCGCCTATCTCAAAACTTTCGGGAGGTGAAAAAAGGAGACTGCATTTGATGTATATCCTGTATCAGAATCCTAACTTCCTGATATTTGATGAGCCTACCAATGATCTTGACCTTCCGACTTTAACGGTGCTGGAAAATTTTCTGCTGAATTTTCAAGGCAGTTTAATTATTGTATCTCACGACAGGTATTTCATGGACAGAATTGTTGACCACATTTTAGCTTTTGAAGGGCAAGGAAAGATCAGGGATTTTATCGGAAACTTTTCAGAATACAGGGAAGCCAAAAGCCGTGAGGATGCACTGGAAAAAAATGCAGTATCCAAACCGGAACCTGTAAAGGAAATTGTTGCAGTACCGGAAGTTCAGCAACCTGCTGTTTCTCAAAAAAGAAAAATGTCCTTTAAGGAACAAAGGGAACTGGAAACGATAGAAAAAGAAATGCCTGAGCTTGAACAGCAACGGGCGAAGATCATGGATCAGCTGAATAACGAAACGGATTATGAAAAGGTAGCCAAACTTTCTGCTGAGCTAGAGGCCATTTCTGAAAAGCTTGAAGAGTATGAAATGAGATGGCTGGAGCTTCAGGAAATATAATAAGTGAAGGGGTTTGAGAGTAGGAGGGTTTGAGTGTAAGTATTCGATTTAGAATTTCCTTAACACTCAAACCCTCCTACTCTCAAACTCCTCTCCCTATAAATACACTATTCTTCCTTCTTTTGAGCTTTCCAGGGATGCATCTATGATCTTCATATTCTGGACAACTTCTCTTCCCTGAGATGGCAATGCATATCCGAAAACGATATATTCATAAATCTGCTGGTAGTAATCCATATAGTTTCCGGGCTCACTGGCTGTCAGCATTCTTTCGGTTTCTGAATTTTCATTTAAGAAATTTAAAATTCCGTCTGTCCCTTGTAAAGGTTCTGTCCATTCTTTACCATAAACCGGTATGGCTCCTGCAACCAGTTCGTTTTCCTGATTATCAGTTCTTTCCTGCAGGAAGCTCCCTTTTTCTCCGTGAATAGCATAGGCATAATGAGCCTCTTTAGTAAACACGGATGATTTCAGTCGTAGTCTCAGATTATCTTTATAATAGAGCAGAATTTCAAAATAATCATTGGCATATTCCTGTCCTTTCATAGAAAATACATCGGCAAAAAGTTTTTCCGGATATCCAAAATACTGGACGGCCTGATCTACAAGATGCGCACCAAGATCATGCAGGGAACCTGAACCTGTCTGCTGCGGATCTTCTTTATGCTGTTTTCCGCTGGGTGTAGTACGGAACCTGTCGAAGCGGATTTCTACTTCTTTAATATTTCCTAATTTTCCGTCATTCAATATTTTATGAACCTGTAGAAAATCACGGTCGAATCTTCTGTTTTGATACACACTCAGAAACAGGCCTTTTTCTTCTGCCAAATTTACAAGCTCTTCCGCTTCCGAAACACTTACGGTAAAGGGCTTTTCAACGATTATGTTTTTTCCCGCTTCCAGTGCCATCTTTGCATATTCATAATGCGTCTGTACAGGAGTATTAATGATCACCAGTTCTATATCTGCATTCTGAAGCATTTCCTCTACAGAACGATAAATGGTAGCTTCCGGATATTTTTCTTTCGACTCTTCCTTACTTCTCTCTACTACGGCAGCCATAAAAAATCCGGGATGTTCTTTCAAAAACGGAGCATGAAATATTTTTCCGCTCATTCCAAAGGCGCACAGCCCTGCTTTTATCAATTGCATAATATATAATTTTCAACAAATATATTCAATAATCCTCAGTTTAAGAGGATGCAGAAGCAATCGATATTTTTACAGCATTCATAAAGTATGATTTAAATCATTTTATTATTTTTATCAATTCTAAATTAATATTTGAAAAATCATTACTTTTGCCGCTATTTAAAACTAGTCTACATAAAAATAAAATGAACAAACAACTTGCATCTGTAGGATTTTTATTGGCAGCCCTGTCTTTAGGGGCACAAATGAAAAATACTGAAACAGATACCATCAGAACCCAAACCATTGAAGATATTAATCTTCATAAAACAGGTAATCCGAACCAGGCAAGACCTCTGTCTACAAAGTCTGCCCTTACGGTAATGGAAACCCCTCAGCCAATCTCTATTGTAACTCATGAAATTATTGAGCAACAACAGGCAAAGCAGTTGAGTGATGTTCTTCAGAATGTAAACGGTATGTACATTACCTCATCCAGAGGAAATTCTCAGGACAGTTTTGGAGGGCGTGGATTTATTTTGGGAAATGATAATATTTTTAAAAACGGTGCAAGAGTTAACAGTGGTGTTTTTCCTGAAGTAAGCGGTCTGGAAAGAGTTGAAGTACTTAAAGGAGCTAATGCTATGCTGTATGGAAACACAGCTGCAGGAGGGATCATTAATATGATCACTAAAAAGCCTAAATTTAATTTTGGCGGAAGTGTAGGACTGAACGGCGGAAGCTGGAATTCTTATAAGCCAACCGTTGATATTTACGGGCCTTTATCTAAAAACATTGCATTCAGAGTGAATGGTGCTTATGAGTATGCTGAAAGTTTCAGAGATGTTGTAGAATCTGAGAAATACTATTTCAATCCTTCATTTTTATTCAATTTAAGTCCGAAATCTCAGCTGATTGTAGAAGCGGATTATCTTAAAAATAATTTCACTCCGGATTTTGGGATTGGTTCTATTACCAATACTGACAAAAGCTACTCTATGAATAATCTGCTGTCCAGAAATGCTTTCCTGGGAACAGACTGGCAGTACCAAAATGTAGAGCAATTATCAACTAACATCACATTTAATCATCAGTTCAGTGAAAGATGGTCATTGAATGCGACTGCTTCTTATCAAAATTACACTAAGGATTATTTTTCTACAGAAAGAGTACAGTGGGAATATACAACCGGTAATCGATTGGCATGGAAAAGACCTTTAAACAGAACTTACAACGAACAAAATTACACATCGTTTCAGGCTAATATCAATGGTGAATTCAACACAGGAAAAGTTAATCATAAAGTTTTAATAGGGGCAGATGCTGATTATGGCATTGCTGATTCCTATACTTATTATGATCCTACTATTGCTGATCCTAAGAAAGCAGTATATGGATCTTCTTATCTGTTTGGTACGAACGGAAATTCTAACGGTCTTGTTTATTTAGATGATCCATCTACATGGGCAGGTGGCAGTATGCCTACTTCGGAACACGTGGCAAAATTTGAGCGCTCAAGAATTCCTACACAAAGGATAGGGGTATATGCTCAGGATTTTATCAGCATTTCAAAGCAGTTTAAGGTACTTGCCGGCTTAAGATGGTCTTATGTAGAAAACAAAAGCACAAGAAAGGAAAACTTCAAGGACAATACTACCCCTTATGTTCCCTATTCAAGTTCTTCCGATATGGCTATATCACCAAAAGCAGGTATCATATATATGCCCAATGATAATTTATCTGTATTCGCAACCTATACCAATTCGTTCTCCAATAATGTTGGCTTGAATAGACTTGATCAAAATCAAGCTCTTAAACCTACTTATATTGATCAGTATGAAGTAGGAGCAAAGAAAAATCTGTGGAATAATGCCTTGGCTATTAATCTTACTGTTTACCAGATTCTTTACAAAAATTACTATCAGGTTGCTTTAGATGATAAAGGAACACCGCTGGATCCTAACGGACTTTTAAAAGATTTTGCAGGAAAAATGAGAAGCCGCGGTGTGGAGCTGGATATCACAGGAAATCCTACAGAAAATCTATCAATTATCGGAGGGTTCTCTTACAACAATTCAGTATATCTTGACACTCCTGAACAATTTGGATACGTAGAAGAGCAGAGACTGGTAAGAACTCCCGCTACAACAGCTAATGCATCGGTATTTTATAAATTCACGCGTTTTGCTAAAGGACTAAAAGTAGGGGCAGGTGCTTATTTCATTGGTGACCGATTAGCAGGGTGGAACGACACAAAAACCGGAAGCAACAGTTTAGCTGCCAGAAACGGAGTAAGCAGAGTATTTGAATTAAAGGATTATACAACAGTAAACGTATCTATAGGCTACGAATGGAATAAATTCTCCATCCAGGGGAAAGTGGGTAACCTTTTTGATGTAGTTAATTACAACGTACATGAAAATTATTCTGTAAACCCTATTACGCCAAGAAACTATTATTTTACGCTTACTTACAGACTTTAGAATTAAATACTAAAATAATTTCATCATTCAAAGTGGAAATTGCATTTTTGCAGTTTCCATTTTTAAATATAAAAAACAAACATTACGATATGGATAAGATCAAAGACACAAGAAGTTTTATGAGGATTACACACCGTTATCTGGGGTTTTTTCTTGCAGGAATAATGGCGGTATATTCGGTGAGCGGTATTTTGCTTGTTTACAGGGACACCGATTTCCTTAAAAAAGAAAAAAAATATGATAAAACCATTGCTGTCAATCTTAAAGAAAAAGAACTTGGAAAAGAACTGAAGATCAAAGGCCTTGAAGTAGAAAAAACAGAAGGGACTGTTCTCTATTTTAAGCAGGGAACTTATGATGCCACAACAGGAAAGGCAAAATACTCAAAAAAAGAGCTTCCTTTTGTACTGGACAAAATGGTTAAACTTCATAAATCCCAGTCAAAAGAGACCCTATCTCCTTTGAATACATTTTTTGGGATCTCTTTATTTTTCTTTGTGATCTCCAGTTTCTGGATGTTTAATCCCAAAACAAAAGCTTTTAAACGCGGAATAAAATTCACTATTGCAGGCCTTATTATATCGGTGATTCTTTTGTGTATTTAAATTATAAAATCATCAAAAAAACAGCCAGATAATTCACATTTCGATTACCCGGAAATTAACATTTATTCAGAGTTTTTATCTAAAATTAAGAAGCTTGGCACATTTCTTGTTTTTTCTTTAATCTACAAATGATAACATTTAATTATTAAAATAATAAATTATGAAAAAACTAATTTTTGCAGGAATATTGGCAGCAACAGGTTTAACCGCAACAGCTAACGCTCAAATTCAAAAAGGTAACTGGCTGGTAGGAAGTAGCCTTTTATCAAGTAATTTTGGTTTAAATACTGGTGGAGGATATAGCATTGCTATTCAGCCTAAAGGTGCTTATTTTATAGAAGACAATGTTGCAGTGGGTGGATATGTTAATTTAGGAATTAGCAAAGTTACTAATGGCAGCCCGACAAGATTTGATTATGCAGTAGGTGGATTGGGTCGTTATTATCTGTCTCCGGGAGAAAAAGGAGTGGATAACTTATTAAATCACGGACGTTGGTTCTTTGAGGGTAATGTAGGAATCGGAGGATCTTCTGTTGAAAACGGTAATTCTACAACAGGTCTTGACTTTGGTGTAGGCCCAGGTTACTCTTACTTTATTACTCCAAATATCGGTTTAGAAGGACTGGTAAAATATCAGGGTCAAGCTGGATTTGGTAGTGAAGGATTAAATTCTAATATTACATTCAACGTAGGATTCAGTATTTATTTACCAACTTCAAAAGCTAAAGATGTAGCTAATGATTTAAAATAATCACTTTATAATCACTTGAATAAAAAAATGAAATCGCCCCGAATTATTTCGGGGCGATTTTCGTACAAATTAAAACTAAACTATAAAAAATCAAATAAATCATGTATTAGGTTGAGGCGTATATCTCAGATACGGCTTTATTTCTGTAACTCCCTTCGGAAATATCTTTCTGGCATCTTCTGTTGAAATAGCAGGAGGAACAATAACATCATCCCCGTTTTCCCAGTTGACAGGAGTAGCTACTTGATAGGAATCAACCAGTTGAAGAGAATCCAGCACTCTGAGGATCTCATTAAAATTCCTTCCTGTAGATGCAGGATAAGTAATGATAAGCCTCACTTTTTTATCAGGATCAATAATGAGTAAAGACCGTACGGTAGCCGTAGCTGAAGCATTCGGATGAATAAAGTCATAGAGCTCCGAAATCTGTCTGTCTTTATCTGCAATAATAGGAAACTGAACATCCGTATTCTGAGTTTCATTAATATCTTTAATCCAGTTTTGATGGTCCTCTACTCCATCTACGCTTAAGGCGATAACTTTTGTTCCTCTTTTATCGAATTCTGATTTCAGTTTTGATGTGTATCCCAGCTCTGTAGTGCATACCGGAGTATAATCTGCAGGGTGTGAGAATAAAATCCCCCACGAATTCCCTAAGAATTCATGAAATTTAATATCGCCTAAAGACGTCTCGGCCTGAAAGTCCGGTGCTGTATCTCCTAGTTTAAGTGACATAATATTCTGCTTTGTTAGTCTACAAATTTAGTAGACTTTTTGAGACTGGCAAAATTTTTGTTGAATTTTATTTATATTTAATAAATTTTTTTTTCATGCAGAACAATGGATACAGCTACGTAGATGTTATTTACAGGGTTTTGGAGAGCTGGTATATGAGGTTTGCCGAGCTTACACCGAAACTTATCGTCGGAATTTTAGTATTTTCTTTTTTTCTTATTACCAGCAAATACCTGAGTCTAGGAGCTGTAAAATTATTTCATAAATTTTTCCCGAAAAGCCAAAAAGAAGGCTCTCTTGTTACTTTGATCAGTATTTTCAGATTTCTGATTATGCTGATGGGAACCTTTATTGCGCTCGAAATCATGGGCTTCAGCGGTTTTCTGTGGAAGTTTATCGGAAGTTTAGGAGTAGCCGGGGTGATTGCCGGGGTGGCTTTGAAAGACCTGGTATCCAGTATTTTTTCAGGAATGCTGATCGGAATTGATAAAGCTTTTAAAGTGGGTGATTATATTACTATTGGAAATCATTCGGGAACGGTTCAGGAAATTGGTTTTTTAACCACAAAAATTATTACTGATGACGGGAAGAAAGCCTATATTCCCAATCAGGTAATTTTCAATGCTCCTTTTTATAATATTACGGCATCGCCACAACGCAGGATTATTCTGAATTTTGAAATTCCTGCAGATGAAGATATTACAAAAGCCCAGAAGGGAATGCTGGAGGTCATTAAAACCCTGGATGGTGTAGATCGTCTCGATACTTCGGAAGTTATCCTGACAGATCTAAAGCAGGGTAATTTTAACCTTCAGGCAAAATTCTGGATGAAAGTAGGTGCCAATATGCTTCAGCTGAAAAGCGACGCTTATCTTAAGATCAAGCAGCGCCTGGATGCTGATCATATACAGCTTGTAACACCTACAAGCATCAGTATTACGAATGGTGAACCTTCTCCTTCAGAAAATCAGGATAAATAATATAAGCCGCTTTCTTAAGCGGTTTTTTTATGCCTTAATTATTTTCACCTTTAATGGGAGAAAAATCAAAGATTAAAAAACTTAAGTGCTCTTATCGACACCATTCTTTTAACTTTAATATTTAAGTTTCAAAAAGCTTTTGTGACTTTTGTGGTTAAAAAAAGAAAACCGCTCCAAAAAATGAAACGGTTTTCTGTATTATTTAAAAGTTCAGGCTTATGCTAAAACTTCTTTTACTTTGTTGGCAGCTTCTTCTAAAGTAATTGCAGAATGTACAGGAAGACCTGAATCGTCAATTAATTTTTTAGCCTCTACAGCATTAGTTCCCTGTAATCTTACGATCAATGGAACAGGAAGGCTTCCCATAGCTCTGTAAGCATCCACAACACCCTGAGCTACTCTGTCACATCTTACGATACCTCCGAAAATGTTGATCAGGATCGCTTTTACGTTAGGATCTCTAAGGATAATTCCGAAAGCGGTCTGAACTCTCTGAGCATCAGCAGTACCACCTACGTCAAGGAAGTTGGCAGGGTTACCACCGGATAATTTGATGATATCCATCGTTGCCATAGCAAGACCAGCTCCGTTTACCATACAGGCAACGTTACCGTCAAGTTTCACGAAGTTAAGACCTGCTTCACCCGCTTCAACATCCATTGGATCTTCTTCTCTTGTATCTCTTAGTTCAGCTAAGTCTTTGTGACGGAACAATGAATTGTCATCTAAAGTTACTTTAGCATCAACAGCGATAATTTTGTTATCCGAAGTTTTCAACACAGGGTTGATTTCGAAAAGAGAAGCATCAATTCCAGTGTAAGCATTGTAAAGAGATGCAATGAATTTTGTGAATTCTTTAAACGCATTTCCTTCAAGACCTAGGTTGAAAGCAATTTTTCTAGCCTGGAATCCCTGAAGACCTAAAGCAGGATCAATGATTTCTTTGTGGATCAAATGAGGAGTTACTTCTGCAACGTGCTCAATATCCATTCCTCCTTCAGTAGAATATACGATTGTATTTTTACCTTCAGCTCTGTCTAAAAGAATAGAAACATAAAATTCTTTAGTTTCAGATTCTCCAGGATAATAAACGTCTTCTGCAACCAAAACAGAGTGTACTTTTTTACCTTCAGCAGAAGTTTGTGGAGTTACCAACTGCATTCCGATGATGTTCTGTGCATTTTCTTTAAGCTTATCCATGTTTGGAGAGAACTTAACACCACCACCTTTACCACGACCACCTGCGTGAATCTGTGCTTTTACTACCCAAGCCTGAGCTCCGGTTTCAGCAGTAAGCTTTTCTGCAGCTGCTACAGCTTCGTCCACATTATTCGCTACGAAACCGCGTTGGATAGCTACTCCATACTTTGATAAAATCTCTTTTGATTGATACTCGTGAAGATTCATATTATTTTTATTATTTTATTTTAAAATTTAAAGGTTGACAAATTTACTAAAAAGACATGGAAGTTCAAGTTTATTGACTTAAAAATTAAAGTACAGTGAACTTGATTTTTAACATGTTTACGAAATTTGCTCTATTCTTCGGACAATTTTTCAGACTGCGAACCGATGAACGGTATCTTCGGGGCCAGGAAATAACCTGTCAGACTGGCAAAAAGTATCGGAACGAAATAAGTAAATCCTGTTAAGGTTCCCAGAATAATTGTGGTACTCATTGGTGTTCTGGTTACACAGGCATTAATTGCGGCCATACAGCTTACAATCGCTAAAGTAGTATCAACTGAAGGAAACAGCTGATGAATGATCAGTCCTAAAGTGGTTCCCACAAAAAACAATGGGATAATGAAACCGCCTCTCCATCCTGAAGTTACGGTAACAGCAATGGCGATGATTTTAAAAACAAGGATGAGGATCAAAAAATTCAGGGCAAAATTCCCGTTAATGAGCTCGTTGATCTCATGATGACCAAAGTATCTGGTGATCGGGAAATTGTAAGCAATAATTCCTAAGATAATTCCTCCCGTCAGTGTTTTTATATAAATCGGAAACGATCTGTATTCGAAAACTTTTTTGAAGAATTTCACCACGAAAATGAAGATCCATCCGAAAATGGTAGCCACCACCCCGAATAAAAAGGCATAGATAAAATCATACACTCCCGAGTAATGATAAGCTTTCAGGTCCCATGTTGCCCCAATACCCAGATGAATAATAAGAGCAAACATAACATAGCTGAAACAGCTCGCTACCAGTGCAGGAATAATAGCTTTATAATATTCCACCGCATGTTTGTGGTGCAGAATTTCAAGTGAAAAGAGACTTCCTCCAAGCGGAGCCCCAAACAGGGCAGTAAACCCTGAAGCCATTCCCGCAATGCTCAGAGAACGCAGCTCTTCTCCTTTCAGTCTGAAGATCTTCCCAAGCCAGGTTCCGGTAGATCCGGTGACCTGAACCAAGGGTGCTTCAGGACCGAGACTTCCGCCTGACGCTACACAAAACAGGGACGAAAGGATCATGGAAGGATTGTTCTTTGGCTCTAGTTTACCTTTATTAAACCTGATATTATTAACGATCAGATGGATTTCTCCGGGATCTCCGATGAAATGGATCACAAGTCCTGCCAGCAAACCGCAGACAGCCATGGTAGGAATTACCATCCACCCCTGAAACTCAGCTAAAAATTCTGTAAAATGTTCCAGCACAATCCAGTATCCTCCTGCAATAGCTCCTCCCACAAGACCTGTAAAAGCCCACATGAAAAAAGTCCGGCTGAATACAAAAGGATTGAATCTTATCGGTTGATCCAGGAGATTGAATGTTTTTATTAACCGTCTTCTCCGATTGATTTTCATTTGAATTGATTTTATACATTGCTGCTCGATGGTCAATTTTGTTTCACAAGTGAATGGTGAATAATAAAACTGTTAAAATTCACAATTGACAATTGACATCTACTAATGAATGAGGAAAAGTCTAAATTCTGTTTTTAGCAAAGTAAAGAATAAGCATCCCCCAGCTCAGAATCATAAAAAGACCTCCCAGCGGAGTAATAGGTCCTAAAAATTTAAGGTTCATTCCTAAATAATCCTGCAGGCTCAAGAAATAAATACTGAAAGAAAATAGCATGGTTCCCGCAATCATCAGAATGGAAGTCCATTTTTCAGACGAAGTTTCAAATTTTAAAATATATCCGATGATCAGTAAGAAAAATGCGGCATACATCTGGTATCTCACCCCTGTCTCGAAGCTTTCAAGTCTTTCCACAGACAGTATTTTTTTTAAAGCATGTGCTCCGAAGGCTCCCAGAATAACAGACAGCATTCCATACGCAGCACCGAAAATTAAAGTAATTGTTTTCATTTTTTATAATTCTTCTAATTCTAGATTTAAATATTTTTTTGTTTTGTAATCCTGCCAGGTTCCGGTGATCTTGCTGCCTTTTTTATTGGCCTCAATAAAAGCCCTCGGAATCCATTTTCCCGATTCTTCATCGTAGTGATCATTCTCCGTGATGGAAATATGATCTCCGTTCATCTTCCCATCCCATGCTATCAGTTTTTTATTTTTATCATACCAATACATCGCGGAAAAAGCATTTTCCTGCTGATCCGTGTAAAGATGTTTAATCAGAACCGTAATGGGATATTGAGCAATTTTTCCTTTCAACAGCTTATACCGGAAACTTGTTGTATCAGTTTTTTCAGAGCCTGACAGAAGGTTTTTTGCATAAGGACTCCAGTATTTCTCAAGGTCTTTGTAAGGAATTTCAATGCTGTGACTTCCCAGATCATCCAATGCCCTCATCGCATGATTGGAACATCTTCCTGCAACGAAAGTCAGTTGATCCTTTCCAAAATAGAACTCAATGTATTCCAGGGTATGTTCTAAAAAACAGTCTTCATACATTGCAATCTGCTCCTGAATTTCTTCTGTAGGATGTTTATCTGCTTTTAATTCTTTAAGAAAATCATCAACTCTTTTCCTGATTTTCTGGTTGATTAAGTTTTCAATCGTTTTAACAGCATTGGGCTGAAATAAATCGGGACAATTAATAAAATTCCCTGTTCTGAGGTCAAAATTAATCCATTTGGAAAAACCTTCCGGATAAGCTCCCGAGGCCTCGCCATCCATACCTATGCTTAGAATATTTTTAGGGGTTTCTAATTTTTCCCAACTGTAAAAATAGAGATAATTGGTATAGGAATTTGTCGCAGTGGAAGCCTTTTTAAAAGGATCAGAGCCGGAATTCGGTACATATTCCAGTTCACTGACCTGCAGAAAGGTATTGATCTTATTTTCAACCAAAGGATTTCCAGGATAGGAAACCACCGGAAAAACAGTATCTTCAGATTTCGGCTGCAAATCACTGATCTTTACATTTTTCTGCTGAGAAAAACATAAGCCCGAAATCAACAGGAAGAATACTATTTTCTTTTTCATTATTTTGAATGAAGGTAGATTAAAATAAGTTTTGCCACCAACGTCGAAATTCCCAATATAATAAATACATTGGAAAGTTTTTTAGAATTTCTGAATCCCGGCGAGGTCGTTTTCTTCAAGAATATCCCGATGATGATAAATACTATAGGTAGAATGATCTGCAGCATTATTGACCTCTTAATCTGTTAAACTCATGAATAACTTCATGATGGCTTACCGTTTTATCTTTAAAATAGTTCACGAAATGCTGTTTTTCCTCTTCTGTAGCGCCCATTTGGTTTAGAATATTCAGTAAATGCATCTTCATGTGCCCCTTCTGGATACCGGTTGTTACCAAAGAACGGAGAGCTCCGAAATTCTGGGCAAGTCCGGAAACAGCCAGAATACTCATCAATTCCTGTGCTGAGGGTTTTCCAAGCAATGCCAGTGAAAATTTTACTAATGGATGAAGATTCGTAAGTCCTCCTACTACTCCTACAGAAATCGGAAGATCAATCCAGAATCTGAAAATTCCGTTGTCCGTTGTACAGTGTGTCAGTGATCTGTATTGCCCGTCTCTCGCAGCGTAGGCATGAGCACAGGCTTCTGTTGCTCTGAAATCATTTCCTGTTGCGATTACTACTGCATCTACTCCATTCATGATACCTTTATTGTGTGTGGTGGCACGGAAAGGCTCTATTTCAGCAATGGTAACAGCCTGTTTGAATTTTCTTGCAAATTCTTCATTGGAAATTCCGCTGTCGTCCTTTAGATCTTCTATTTTACATGAAACCTCAGCTCTTACCAGACAGTCCGGAGTAAAGTTGGAAAGAATATTCATTACGATCTGAAGTGAGTTTTTCTCTTCCTGTGTAAAATCTTCACTCGTTGCAATCTCCTGTTTCATGGTTTTTCCGAACTGCTCAAGGCATGAATTGATAAAATTCGCACCCATTGAATCTACCGTATCAAAGCTTGCTTTAAGCTGGTAGTAGTCTGGCATTTCAGAAGTTTTGTCTATCAATTTGATATCCAGAATTCCACCGCCTCGTTTTCTCATATTGGCGGTAATATCTTCAGTAGCTTCAAACAGTTTTTTCTTTAATTTGAAATTAAAAAAGTGAAGAAGTTTGTGTGATTCCACATTGAATATGAAATGGGTATGTCCTAATTTTTCGTTGTTGATAATTGTGGTTTTAAAACCTCCTTTATCGATCCAGAACTTCGCTGCTTTTGAAGCGGCTGCCACTACTGAACTTTCTTCAACGGCCATTGGAAGGGCGAATAATTTCCCGTCAATTAAGAAATTCGGGGCGATTCCGTAAGGCATATAGAAATTGGAGATCGTATTTTCAGAAAACTCTTCGTGGAGTTTCTGAAGATCAGCATTTTCGTTCCAGTATTGTTTTAATATATTTTGATACTCTTCGTTTCCTTCAAGGTATTCGCTGACAAGCCAATCGATTTTCCCCTGCTTTGTAAGTTTAGAGAAACCTTCTACCGGTTTATGATTCATAGCATAAATTTAATAAGTGTAAAGATAGTAATTTTGAAAGTCTCTGTTGTTGATAACTTCTATTGAAAAAAATTGATATTTATCAATTTTGGAACTACTTTTGAACAGGATTTAGATACAAATTATAACATTCCTTCTTAAAATGAATTTTGAACGCCTGAAAGAAAAGCTTGAAATCCTTGCTGATGCAGCAAAATATGACGTTTCCTGCTCATCCAGCGGAGGAACGCGGAAGAATAAAAAAGGCGCCTTAGGAGACAGTTCCGTGAGCGGGATCTGCCATACCTATACAGAAGACGGACGATGTGTTTCCCTGCTCAAAATTCTGCTGACCAACCATTGTATCTATGACTGTGCCTACTGCGTATCCAGAAGCTCCAATGATATTAAAAGAGCAGCCTTCACCGTGGAAGAAGTAACAGATCTGACCATTAATTTTTACCGCAGAAATTATATTGAGGGACTTTTTTTAAGCTCCGGAATTTTTAAAAATGCAGATACGACGATGGAGCGTCTGGTAAGGGTGGCTAAAAAATTACGCCTAGAAGAAAATTTCAACGGTTATATTCATTTAAAATCTATTCCGGGAGCAAGTGATGAACTGATGCAGGAAGCCGCTCTTTATGCAGACAGGCTTTCCATTAACCTTGAAATTCCTACGGAAAGCGGACTGAAATTATTAGCGCCTGAAAAAAACCGCCAGGATATGCTCAATCCTATGAAATATATTCAGAACGGGATTGCTCAGTATAAGGATGAAAAGAAAATCTTCAGAAAAGTTCCTAAGTTTGCTCCTGCAGGCCAATCTACACAAATGATAGTAGGGGCAACCAATGAAAATGATCTGCAGATCATCAAAGTTGCCGATCATTTTTATAAGAATTTTAACCTTAAAAGAGTATATTATTCCGGTTATGTTCCTGTTCTGGAAGACAAAAGGCTCCCTTCTCTTACCACGGAAGTTCCGATGCTCCGTGAAAACCGTCTGTATCAATCGGATTGGCTAATGCGTTTTTATGGTTTTAAAGCTGAAGAAATTCTGGATCCGAATATGCCGTTTTTAGATCTTGAAGTGGATCCTAAATTAAGCTGGGCCTTGAGACATCTGCATCAATTCCCTGTTAATCTGCAGACTGCGGATTATCAGATGATTTTAAGAATTCCGGGAATTGGCGTAAAAACTGCGCAGAAAATTGTGAGTGCAAGGCGTTTTCAGGTTTTAAACATGGATCATCTGAAAAAACTGGGCGCTGCGGTTAACCGGGCAAAATATTTTATTGATTTTAATGCAGGAAATGCTTATCTGAAATATTTAACGGATAAAAATTTCAGAAAACTGCTTGTGGGTGGAAGCTCTTCTAAGTTTCACAACCAATTTTCACAGCAGCTGAGTCTGTTTTGATGCAACACAAACTTCACTCATCACTCTAAAACTGAATATCAGATCAATTCAACTAAAAACTCTCAAACTCTAAAACCCAATAACTCTCAAACTCAACATGACTACTCTATTGTATGACGGCAGTTTTGACGGACTTTTCACCGCAGTATTTGAAGTTTTCGAATACCGTTATAAAGAGGTGGAGATTGTGAGTAAAGAGAGATTTCATCAGGAAAATATTTTTGCAGAAATTCATGAGGTCATTACTCAAAATGATAAAGCTGAACGGGTTTTAAACAAAGTGGAACAGTATATCGGACAGTCAGGAATACATGAGTTATTAAAAGTTTATCTATCAGAGCATCCGGAATCGGAATATCTTATTTTATCAGCCGTAAAACAGTCCATAAAACACCCTGATGAAAACATTCTGCAAAATTATGCTGACAGTGATATTTTAAAAATATCAAAAATCTGCAAATCCGTAAGTCGGGAAAGACACAGGATGACTGCTTTTGTGAGATTTGAAAAAATGCAGGATGGTGTTTTCTTTGCGAAGATAGATCCTGATTTTGATGTTCTTCCGCTTATCCGTAAACATTTTAAAGACCGATATCAGGACCAAAAGTGGATGATCTATGATCTAAAAAGAAATTATGGGATTCTATACGATCTGGAAAGCTGTGATTTCTTTTATCCGGATGAAAAACTGGATCTGCAACAGTACCAGCAGAAGTTTCATGATGATGAAAATAATTATCAAAAGCTGTGGCAGCGGTATTTTACCAAGACCAATATTGTGGAAAGGAAGAATCTGAAACTGCATATTCAGCATGTCCCGAAAAGATATTGGAAGTATCTGACGGAAAAACGGTGATGGATGTTTAGTGATCATTGTTTCCCAGATTGGTCTGATGGTGCAGATTCATCAATTAAAATAGTTATTTCCTTTATTCTTTTTAAAATTCTATTTCTTCTGAATTGTTCTTAATGCTTTTTTTACAATATATTCTGTTTCCTTCGCAGGGCTTTCCTGAAGCCATCTTTCACAAGTTTTAAATACAAATTCAGGGCTGGATTTGCTGGCATCATTAAGCCAGTTTCCTACACTGTCCCGTACATATTTGGACATATCCGATTTCATTGGTTCTAAAATCACCAGTCCCAATTCAGGATTCTCTTTTAATTTTGCAATATGTGTACACCAAACCCCTCTGGGTCTCGTGGATTCACTGGCAAAACGGCGGATATATTCATCTTTATGAGCCGTCCATCCTGATAATATGAACAAAACTTCTTCAAGATTTTCTATCATCTCAGTTCTTACCGCCATCCAGCAAATTTCCCGCACCCCGAAATGTTTGTCGGAAGCAAACGGTTGTATTTTATTCAATTTTTCTTTAATGCTTAAAGCCTTATTTCTTCCCACCATATAGGTTCCCCAACATCTTACCAGATCTGATGTATGACCAGGAATAACCGATAAAAATTCTTCATCATTATTTTTTAAGGCTTCATTAAAAAGGCCTAAACCAATGGTTTCATTAATGGTATTGACTGTTTGTTTTTTCAAACTACTGATACCTTCTAATATTGGGTCGAAATATTCCTTCCTGTTGTACTGCCGAAGAAAATTCTCCAGAAGCAGTTTTTGATCCGCGGCAAGCCATTCTGTAAGATTGGCGCTTTCTATCTCTCCTTTATTTAACTGTTTCATGATATCTTTAGGAATATCTTTTACCGAGCGGGCGCCTTTCCGTTGTTCGTTTTTCATATAATTAATTATTAACTTTACAAAAGTCTGAAAGTGAATCAAGATAAGCAATAACGCATATTTTCCACCCATAGGGATAAAAAAGTCAATTTTATGAAAGCAAAGGAGAAAGCTGACGAAAATAAAATCTGTCCGCTGGAAGTGGCAGTTAATACGATCAGTGGAAAATGGAAGATTCCGATTGTATGGCAAATCAACGAAGGTAAAAAGCGTCCAAGTGAATTTCTTCGGGGAATTGCCAAAGTAGACCGCCGGGTTTTAAATCAACAGCTCAATGAAATGGTAGAAGACGGTATTCTGACAAAACAGTCTTTTAACGAGCTGCCTCCCCGGGTAGAATATACATTAACCGAGCTTGGAAAAAAACTGGTAGAGATTCTCTGGCAGCTGAATGACTGGGGAAAACTTCTGATTCCTGAAAATGAAAAAGCTTAGATTGTTCAGTAATTTTTCATTCTTATTTCTTTCATCTTATTCATATTCAAAAATCTGAGATATTTGTGATTAAACGTTATTTTTATTAAGCGAATGATTCACTCCGGCGCAATCTATTCATGTGCTTTCCAATCCTTTGATAAAAATATTTCACCCTGGTACAGCCTTGATGTAAATTCTTCAGAAACAAAAACAGCGAGGTATTTTTTTAAACCTACAAATTTTAGACACTTTTAATTATTTATATTCAAAACTCTTCTCAACTTACTGCCATTATCTGAACTTGTTTTTGTAAATTTGTGTTCGAAATTTTTTACTAGATGAAAGAGAGTGCTGTAAAAAAAATTGCAGTTCTTACTTCAGGAGGTGACTCTCCGGGTATGAATGCAGCATTAAGAGCGGTCGTTAGAACTGCAAACTATTATAATATCGAATGTTACGGAGTAAGGGAAGGCTATAATGGACTCATCCATGATGATTTCCTGAAAATGGGTCCCCGTTCTGTAAAAAATATAATCAACCAGGGCGGAACGATTCTAAAATCTGCCAGGTCTGCAGAGTTCAGAACTCCGGAAGGACGTCAGAAAGCTTACGACAACTGTATCAAACATGGTGTGGATGCATTGGTGTGTATTGGAGGTGACGGAACTTTTACCGGAGCAAAGATCTTCAATGAAGAATTCGGGATCAGAGTCATTGGTGTACCAGGAACTATCGACAATGATATTTTCGGAACGGATAATACCATCGGCTACGATACGGCTTTAAATACCGCTATGGAAGCTATTGACAAGGTCCGTGATACGGCAACATCCCACAACAGAGTTTTCTTTGTAGAGGTAATGGGTCGTGATGCAGGATTCATTGCTTTGAACAGCGGGCTGGCTACCGGTGCTCTGGATATTCTTATTCCTGAGAAGAAAGACAGCATGGAAGATCTTTTCGCTAATTTCAGAAAAGCTGAAAAAACAGGAAAAGCATCAAGCATTGTTGTCGTGGCTGAAGGTGAAAAGCTTGGGAGCATCTATGATCTTGCCAATCAAACCAAAGAAGAATTCCCCGATTATGATATCCGTGTAACCATCTTAGGACACATCCAGAGAGGTGGTTCTCCAAGCTGTGCAGACAGAGTTCTCGCCAGCAGGCTGGGTTACGGTGCCGTAGTAGGTCTTATGGAAGGAAAAACAAATGTAATGGCGGGAATGCGTTCCAATGATATGGTGTATACACCAATTGAAGAAGCCATTAAAAAACATAATGAAATCAATAAAGATCTTTTACTGATTTCTGAAATTTTAGCAATCTAATATTTTTTTATAATCTAAAACAAACTATTATGTCAACAATCAAAGTAGGTATCAACGGTTTTGGTAGAATTGGACGTCTTGTTTTCAGAGCAATGACTGAAAGAGATAACATTGAAGTAGTAGGAATCAATGACCTAATCAACGCAGAATACATGGCTTACATGTTAAAATACGATTCTGTACACGGTATCTTCCCGGGAGAAGTTTCTGTAGAAGGAAATGACCTTGTGGTAAACGGAAAAAGAATCAGAGTAACTGCTGAGAAAGATCCTAACAACCTGAAATGGAATGAAATAGGCGCTGACTATATCGTGGAATCTACAGGTCTTTTCTTATCTAAAGACTCTGCTCAGGCTCATATCAATGCCGGTGCCAAAAAAGTAATCCTTTCTGCTCCATCTAAAGACGATACGCCAATGTTCGTAATGGGTGTGAACCACAAAGAACTTACTGACGATATCAAAATTTTATCTAATGCATCTTGTACAACCAACTGTTTAGCTCCTTTAGCTAAAGTAATTCACGATAACTTCGGAATTGTTGAAGGTCTTATGACTACTGTACACGCTACAACAGCAACTCAGAAAACAGTTGACGGTCCTTCAATGAAAGACTGGAGAGGTGGTAGAGCTGCTCTAAACAACATTATTCCTTCTTCTACAGGTGCTGCTAAAGCGGTAGGAAAAGTAATCCCTTCACTTAACGGAAAATTAACAGGTATGTCTTTCAGAGTACCAACTGTTGACGTTTCTGTAGTAGATTTAACAGTGAGAATTGAAAAGGCTGCTTCTTATGAAGACATCTGTTCAGTAATCAAAGCTGCTTCTGAAGGTGAATTGAAAGGAATTTTAGGATACACTGAAGATGCAGTAGTTTCTCAGGATTTCGTAGGAGATAAGAGAACTTCTATCTTCGACAAAGACGCCGGTATCATGCTTTCTCCAAACTTTGTAAAACTTGTTTCTTGGTATGACAACGAAATGGGTTATTCTAACAAATTGGTAGATATGCTTGTACACGCTGCTTCTTTATCATAAGTAATGAGCAATCAGCAATAAATAATAAAAACCTTCCCGATGGAAGGTTTTTTATTTTATGAGTTTCTCAATCTATTGGCTATAGGCGCAATGGACAATAACTGAGTCACCGCTAGTTTCCTGATGCTTTTGTTTGAATCCGTTCACAAAGCCTACAAGGTATTCAGAGCTTTCATCACAGGCCATACGGGTCTCAGCTATTTTTCCGGCTTTAGATTCTGCAATACAAGATACGCAATCTTCTTTTGCACAGGAATAAAAAAGCATGATGGAAATAAAACATCCTATTCTGATCATCGTTTTCATTTTACATGATTTATCAAATTATTACTTTGCTACAAACGGATTTTTATCAAATCTAAAAGATATTCCTACGAAAGGATTTACCCGGTACTGCATTTTATTCAGATTATCTGATGTCACTGAGCTGTCAATGGTCTGTCCCACTGTATAATCTGTATTAGGACGGTTCTGCTTATGCACTGCAATACCTGCCATCAGAATAATGTTCTGCCCGATTCCCAAAGCACCACCGGCAAAAACCGACAATTCTTCAAAATCAAATCCTAAACCGCCTGTAAATCCGGGAGAAAAATTTCGCTGGTTATTGATAAATGTAAACATAATACTAGGCGTCAGATCCATCATTTTCCCATCCCTGTTTTCTGCTACTGCATTATTTACAGACGTAAATCTTGAACGATTTGTAAGAAAAACAACATTTGCCCCAAAAGAAGTTGTCCATTTCCAGTCAGATTCACTTTTTATAATATACTTCCTTACTTTCTCTTCCCCTGTTACTCCAACATACAGAATATACTGAGTGTTGCTTCTAAAAATCAGTTCTGCGATTGCATCACTTTCACGATAAGTGCTTTTAGTAGTATCCCTTTTTTCCTCTCCTTCCATTTTTAGTTGTTTATACTCAATAGCTTCCTTTTTTATGACCAGGCTTTTCAGCTGCGAGGATGGTATAAATAGTTCATAATTTCCTTTTTCAACAGGTATTTCTATGCTGTCGACTTTAACAGACAGATCAATAGTAATTGTTCCGTTAACCTTTTTCCCGTTCTCTCCAGTATCCTTTACTTCAACTTTTATCTGTGAAAAAAAAGTTGAGGGTATAAAAATTACAAAGGCAAGAATTTTTAATAAATGAGTTTTCATGGCTATTAGTTTTCTACAAAGTTTGGAATTTCATAGATACCGGTAAATTACCCGTTCGGGTGATTTTGGAATATCAAAAAGAGAATGTTTGATGGAATATATTACAAAAGAAAAAGCCTCTCCAGCAACGAGAGGCTAATAGTTTATCATTTTCAAACAACTAAAAAAGAAAAGAGTAAACTGTTTATATAACATTCATTAATAACTTCGAATAAATTGTGTGAAAATTCAACGGTCTGAGACTTACTATTTTCCTAATTAAAATAAATTATAGAAAAAATTAAATCATAAAACAAAACGGAACAAAAAAATTGAGCTGCCATGGTTATTAGCTAGTACAAAGTTTAGCATTTTATCAGTGTAAAAAAATCCCCCTTTTGTGGTATTTTGTAAGTATTTTAGTTATACTTTAGCTTAAACTAATTCATTCATGGAGAACTCAGAAAAGAAACATCCTCTCATTGAAGTATGGAACACCTATCCGGGCGTCAGGAGAGACCGAAAGATTCTGGAGAAGCCACCTATAGAGCGTATCATTGGTGAAATGTTTGCTATAGGAGAATTTTATTATTACGCTCTGAATCTTACCAACAGTACACTTTCCCACCATCATGAAAACATCCTGAAGCTTCACGGTCTTCCCTCATATCCGGAAAATTTAAAAGATGTCATTGATCTTACCCATCCGGATGATATAGAATTTGTAATGAAAGCCGAACAGATCCTAATTAATAAAATGACAGAGATCGGCCTGGAACATCAGCTTTACATTAAGGGCAGCTATTGTTTCAGAATGAAAACAGCAGAAGGAAATTATGAGCTGTTTCATCATCAGTCCATGATCACCATGGAGGATGAAACCGGAATTCCTGTGCAGGCAATAAACATCCATACCAATATTCATCATATCACAAAAGAAAACCCTTACACCGTTCTGGTAACCGGGATAGGTCCAAGAAATGACTTTCACCAGGTGAAACTGGACTCCTTTTCGAAAGCTAAAAATTTCCCTGAACATCTCACGAAACGAGAAATGGAAATTCTTGCCCTTATCACCAAAGGCTATTCCGGTCCGGAGATCGCCCAGGCCCTGATTTTGTCTGAACATACAGTTCGTACACACAGAAAAAATATTTTACGGAAAACAGATTCCAGAAACAGCAAGGAACTTGTAAAAAAAGCTTTTGAAAGAGGACTTATCTAATATTTCAATGTTTAATAAAGACTGACAAATCTCACCAGGAAATTCCGGTGCAAAACTTGTATTTTTATGGTAATGGAAAACATGATTTTACAGCCACGTTTTAAAGAATCGCCTCATTTCAAACATTTCTGGGAAAAAGGTAACGGGAAGCAGCTTATTGATTTTTCCGGAGCTGAATTGAGCTTTAAGAATTTTGACAGGTTTTCATCCTATTTTTATCATGTGGATACAGTAGGTGATGAAGTTGTCCGGGATGTTTATCTAACTAAAAAATTTCATGAGGCGTCAAAAGAAATTGAAGGCTATATACGAAATGGCATTTCAGCAACAGATGATGTTCCTGAAAGCGTAAAAAAGCTTTTCGCCCAAACCCAGCTGATTCCGGACTGGCTGGATTATAATCTACTGAAAAGCGGTGCAGAGCTTTGTATGAGGGGTAACGTTGATTCGCTCATCTCATTAAGAGACTACTGTCTGATTGGCGGCTATGATTATGCTTATCTTAATAAGCCCTTAACTGCTACAGAGGCATTGAAAAAAGGGGCTGTAAAACGCCTGTCAGAGACCTTGGATTTTTGGGTAAACGTCACACGCTACGACGTATTGGAACTGCATGCAAAAGGCTACGAATTTGCTATAAAAACCCGTCTGATCCATTCTTACGCCAGGCTTTCCATCAAAAAACATTACAAAGAATGGGATACTGAGAACTGGGGCGAGCCAATTAATTCTTGGGATATGATGGCTACTTATATAGGGTTTAGTCTCGTTTTCCTTCACAGTCTTCAAAAATTAGGAAATACTTTTTCCGTTGAAGAGGAGAAAGGAATTTTCCATCTCTGGAAATACGTCGGATATCTATTGGGAATTCCTGAGCATCTTCTTCCGGACAGTAAAAAGCAGGCAACGGAATATTTTTACCTGTGGACTTCTGTACAGCCACCCTCTGATAAAGACTCTATTCTGCTCGCTCATTCTTTATTGAATGAGTCTCTGGAAAACCCGATCTTAAAATTCGAATTTCAAAGGAAAAACCTGAGATACCTGCATATTTGCTGCACGTGGTTTCTTCTGGATGATGAGGTATGTAAAAGGCTGCAGATCCCTGAGGTTTCCAACCGCAAACTGTTTCCAAAAACCAAAATTATCATCAACAAAATTTACGATAACCTGATAAGCCGCGAGACAAGAATAAAAAAGGGAAATAAAGACCAGATGAAAGTACTGGAAGATTATCTTAGAGTTGCTAAAAATTCAAATTTTCATTAGATGAGTACTGAAGGGCAGCTACATTAAACGGAAAAAATATTTTTTTATGTTTTGAATTATAAAATACCGCATTCCGTTAGTAATGAATAACATCAGTCACAAAACATTATTATTTTTTAACGCTAAAAACAGTTTCTCACATTAAATAATATTAGTTT
Organism: Chryseobacterium sp. NFX27; assembly: GCF_049887855.1. Taxonomy (NCBI): domain Bacteria; kingdom Pseudomonadati; phylum Bacteroidota; class Flavobacteriia; order Flavobacteriales; family Weeksellaceae; genus Chryseobacterium; species Chryseobacterium sp. NFX27. The sequence continues at coordinate 241,901 of NZ_JAGEKK010000001.1, forward strand.
TTGACATTAAAATTCCGTAATTTTGAGCAATTATTTTAACAACAGATGAGCAACATAGACGATAAGAAAAAAGCACTTGCATTAGTGCTTGACAAGCTAGATAAAACATACGGAAAAGGAACTGTAATGACCTTAGGTGACAGTACGATTGATACGACTATTGAGGTTATTCCTTCCGGATCTTTAGGATTAGACATCGCTCTTGGAGTGGGTGGATATCCAAGAGGAAGAATCATTGAAATCTACGGACCTGAATCTTCCGGTAAAACAACTTTAACGCTTCATGCTATTGCAGAAGCTCAAAAAGCAGGTGGAATTGCAGCATTTATTGATGCAGAGCACGCTTTTGACAGAGGATACGCAGGAAAACTGGGAATCGATCTTGAAAACTTAATTATTTCTCAGCCGGACAACGGTGAGCAGGCCCTGGAAATTGCAGATAACCTGATCCGTTCGGGAGCAATTGACATCGTGGTTATTGACTCCGTTGCAGCCCTTACTCCAAAAGCGGAAATTGAAGGGGAAATGGGAGATTCTAAAATGGGTCTTCACGCAAGATTGATGTCTCAGGCATTGAGAAAGCTGACGGCTACTATTTCAAGAACGAAATGTACCGTAATTTTCATCAACCAGCTGAGAGAGAAAATCGGTGTAATGTTCGGAAATCCTGAAACAACAACCGGTGGTAACGCGTTGAAATTCTACGCTTCTGTAAGAGTAGATATCAGAAAAGCAAGTGCGCCTATTAAAAATGGTGATGAAGCTATCGGAAGCCGTGTAAAGGTGAAGATCGTGAAAAATAAAGTAGCACCTCCTTTCAAACAGGCTGAATTTGACATTATGTACGGTGAAGGAGTTTCTAAAACAGGAGAAATTCTTGATCAGGCTGTAGAACAGGGAATCGTAAAGAAAAGTGGATCTTGGTTCAGCTATGAGGAAACTAAATTGGGACAAGGTCGTGATGCAGTAAAAGATGTACTAAAAGATAACCCTGAACTTGCTGAGGAGTTAGAAAATAAAATTAAAGAAGAATTGAAAAATAAAGTGAAATAACCTTTTTTCAATCTATAAATTAAGACAGCTTTCGGGCTGTCTTTTTTTTGTGGCTCCATTTAGGTTTTGGCTAAAGCCAAAGGTTTTATGCTATTTTGTAAGCGGGCTAAAGCCCGCTCCTATTGAATTTTAATAAGAATATTGTGAGCTTTAATGTTCAACCTTCCACCCTTCTGACATTCTGTCACATTCTTCTTGATGGTATTTTTTTTGAGACATCAAATAGAAATTAAAAAACAAAAATTATTATGACTAAAGGAAATATTAATGTATCTGTGGAAAACATTTTCCCACTTATTAAAAAGTTTCTTTACAGTGACCACGAAATATTCCTAAGAGAGCTGATCTCCAATGCAACTGATGCCACTTTAAAATTAAAGCATCTGACAAGCATAGGGGAAGTAAAGGTTGAATACGGAAATCCGAAGATTGAGGTTAAAATCGATAAGGAACAGAAAACATTACGTATTATCGACCAGGGAATTGGTATGACTGGTGAAGAGGTTGAAAAATACATCAATCAGGTTGCTTTTTCCGGTGCTGAAGAATTTCTTGAAAAATATAAGGATACTGCAAAAGACTCCGGGATCATCGGACATTTCGGCCTTGGCTTCTATTCTGCATTTATGGTGGCAGAGAAAGTAGAAATCCTTACAAAATCTTATAAAGACGGTTCTGCTGTAAGATGGATCTGCGACGGAAGCCCGGAATTTACCCTTGAGGAAACCACTGACAAAACTGACAGAGGAACGGAAATCATCCTCCACATTGCAGAAGATTCTACGGAGTTTTTAGAAGAAGCTAAAATCCGTGAGCTGTTGTCAAAATACAATAAATTCATGCCTGTTCCAATTAAATTCGGAACAAAGACCCATACTCTTCCATTACCTGAGGATGCTCCGGAAGATGCAGTTGCTGAAACTGAGGAGGTGGATAATATCATCAACAATCCAACACCGGCGTGGACTATTGCACCAAGCGAGCTGACGAATGAAGATTATATGAAATTTTACCATGAGCTGTATCCTATGCAGTTTGAGGAGCCTTTATTCAATATCCACCTGAACGTTGATTATCCTTTCAATCTTACAGGAATTTTATTTTTCCCAAAACTGAGCAACAATTTAAATATTGACAAGGATAAAATCCAACTGTATCAGAACCAGGTATTCGTAACGGATGAAGTAAAAGGTATTGTTCCTGATTTCTTAATGCTTCTGAGAGGAGTAATAGATTCTCCGGATATTCCGTTGAATGTTTCCCGTTCTTACCTTCAGGCTGATGGTGCAGTGAAGAAAATTTCTTCTTACATCACTAAGAAGGTTGCCGATAAAATGTCTTCTCTGATCAACGAAAACCGTGAAGATTATGAGCAAAAATGGAACGACATCAAGATCGTGATCGAATACGGGATTATCACTGAGGAAAAATTTGCAGAAAAAGCAGATAAATTCACGCTATATCCTACTACAGACGGAAAATATTTCCTTTGGAATGAATTAATGGAAAAAATCCAGCCTGCCCATACGGATAAGGATGGTAATACAGTAATCCTTTATGCAACGAATGCTGATGAGCAGCACAGCTATATTCAGGCAGCTAACGATAAAGGTTATGACGTTCTGTTATTAGACTCACCTGTAATCTCTCACGTGATCCAAAAACTGGAAACTACAAAAGAGAAAATCTCATTCGCAAGAGTGGATGCAGACCACATCAATAACCTCATCAAAAAAGACGAACCGGTTATTTCTAAATTAAATGAAACTGAAAAAGAATCTTTAAAGAAAGAAGTAGAAGAAGCTGTAAAAGACGCCAAATTCACAGTACAGCTTGAAGATCTTGACAGCAATGATGCTCCGTTTACGATCACGCAGCCAGAATTCATGAGAAGAATGAAGGAAATGCAGGCAACCGGAGGAGGCGGAATGTTTGGAATGGGAGGCTTTCCGGAGATGTACAATCTGGTAGTCAACTCGAACAGCGAGCTTTCGAACCAAATTTTAAAGACAGAAAATCCTGAGGAAAAGGAAACACTGATTAAATATGCCCTTGATCTGGCGAAACTTTCACAGAATTTACTGAAAGGAAAAGACCTGACAGATTTTATCCAGAGAAGCTATAAGCAGCTGGAAAAGTAATCAATAGTACAGAAATGAATAAGGCTGTTCTCCTAGGTGGGAACAGCTTTTTTATGCTTTGAATCTAAAGATTTGCTAAAACGTAAGGTATCTGATAAAATTGTACAGTGTCGTCATTGCAGACAAAGCGAACCCAAATTCATTTATTTAACAAGAGAGAATCATAAAAAAATAACCCTATCGGTTGGCTGGGCTTAATAATATAAATCTTTCAGGCATTTTTGGTTAAATCCTTCGGTTCACTGCATATTTTTTCTCTTTTTTATTGTACACATTGTGCTTTTTTTCCATTTTTGTATAAAATGTAGGATATGCAAAAAGAAAAATTACGCGTTATCAGAAAACAAAAAGGCTATACTCAGCAGCAGATAGCTGATATTATCGCGACTGATGTATCCAACTACAGCAGAAAGGAAAGCGGTGATGTAAAAATTGTAAGAGATGAATGGGACAAAATTGCCCGTTTTTTGGATGTTTCGGTAGAAGATATTTATGAGGATGAAGAATCAAAAGTTGTGATTAATAATAATCACCCTGTATACAATGACCAATCCTCTTCATCATCAGGAACAATTACTCAGTTTCATAATATATCAGCATCTATTATTCAGAACCTACAGGACTATATTTCCCTTCTGAAAGAGGAAAATGAGAAATTAAAAGAAGAATTAAGAACACCTAGGGGAAGAAAATAAAGTTACAGTTTTAAAAACCGACTTTTTCCCCTATAAATTTTAAAGTCTTGAATACTTGGGTATTCAAGACTTTTTATTTGGATAATTATTAACTACCCCGTCTTTTTGCGGGCAAAAATCCACCCTTCAAAGAAGGGGAATGATAATCCAACTTTCTATTAGCTAAAATATTGAATGGTAATTTGTAAGGTTCCGGCGGCTTCGCCGCCGGAACCTAAATCTGTTATCAGTTTAAATTTATTGATGAACCAGAGTACTTTAATTAGCAGTTGATTAAATAGGCGTCCAAAATGCAAATTCTTAACTGCGTCCAGTTGATTTTTAATTCTAAATCTCCTCCAGTGGATTCCAGAACAGCTTCTTGAAATCTTTTATCCTTAAATTTTCAACGGTAATACCTTCTGCTTCCAGTCTTTTTTGAAATTCCGGAACTGATAATACGCCTGAGCTGGATATGACACGATGTGCAGGGACATCTTCCGGACACCCTCCCATGGCCTTCCCAACATGACGGGAATGATTAGGATAACCTACTGCTTTAGCTATAGCACCATAAGAAGAAACTCTTCCTTTTGGAATAAGCCTTGTAATCTCATAAATCTGTTGTTTAAATATTTTGTCCATAGTATAGCGACCTTTTTTATGGTGTTAAAAGACAGGTTTAGTTAATCTTAAACACCTTTTTGCATCATTTTTGGATTCTCAAAAACATTCAAAGGATGTCTGATTGTAAATATAAAGATATGAAAAAATCATTTTTCCGACTGCTGAATGCAGTCAATAAAAAGCTGCTTCCGAAATTGAGCAATAAAGATCCAAACCATCTTAGTAAAATTGAGAAAGGAATTCTGGCCTACCGATACTTTGTGCTGGTAAACTCCCTTGACTGAACCTCAGCATACGTCATTGCGAGCGAAAACAAAACCATTAAGAAAAAGTTCAACAGTTAAGATCATTAAAGAGATTGCTTCGCTTTGCCCGCAATGAAGATATGGAATAAAAAAACGCTTCAAAATGAATTGAAGCGTTGGTATTTTAAAAGAAATTTATTCTTAGTTTTCTAAGATGTATGAGAACATCAATGGTGCACAGATGGTAGCATCACTTTCAACGATAAACTTCGGTGTTGTGATATCCAGTTTACCCCAAGTGATTTTCTCGTTCGGAACGGCTCCTGAATATGAACCGTAAGACGTTGTAGAATCTGAGATCTGGCAGAAATAAGACCAGAAAGGGATATCATGCATTTCCATATCCTGATACAGCATTGGTACCACACAAATCGGGAAATCTCCTGCAATCCCTCCTCCAATCTGAAAGAATCCAACTCCTTTTCCAGCTGAATTTTTAGTATACCAGTCAGCAAGGTAGGTCATATATTCGATTCCTGATTTCATAGTGGTTGCTGTAAGCTCACCCTTGATACAGTAAGAAGCGAAGATGTTACCCATGGTAGAATCTTCCCATCCCGGAACTACAATCGGAAGGTTTTTCTCAGCTGCAGCAATCATCCATGAGTTTTCTCTTGGAATCTCATAATACTGCTCAAGAACCCCTGAAAGGATCATTTTATACATAAATTCGTGCGGGAAATAACGCTCACCTTTAGCTTCTGCATCTTTCCAGATTTCCACGATATGCTTCTGAAGTCTTCTGAAAGCTTCTTCTTCCGGAATACATGTATCTGTAACTCTGTTTAGTCCTCTTTCCAATAGATCCCACTCATCCTGCGCCGTTAAATCTCTGTAATGCGGAACTCTTTCGTAGTGAGAGTGTGCCACAAGGTTCATCAAATCTTCTTCAAGATTGGCTCCTGTACAAGAAATAAAATCAACTTTTCCCTGACGGATCATTTCTGCAAGGATTTTCCCCAATTCAGCAGTAGACATCGCACCTGCTAAAGTGATCATCATTTTTCCGCCATCTTTAAGATGTGCAACATACCCCTTAGATGCATCTACCAATGCAGCCGCATTGAAGTGCAGGTAATATTTCTCTATAAATTCAGAAATCGGTTTGCTCATTTTTTTAATTTTTGCAAAGATAAAACTTAAAAACGGAATGCGACATGAGTACTTAAAGAAACTCTTACCTGAACATTCTTTTTTAACAAATGATAAAAAAGAATGTTATTCATAAGTCCTTTCATGAAAAAGTACAGCCCTGAAGCTGTACTTTCATCTAACAAAATATAGATACAGGAATTACCCTTGACAAGATTCTACTTTTAAGATCTCAATTTTTCTTTCACCATCTTTAAAAGGCCAGTTAATGACATCTCCTACTTTATACCCAACTGTAGCAAGCGCAATATCTGATAAGATGGAATGCTTGTTCTTCGCCGGTTTAGCTTTTGAAGAAGCCACGAAAATATATTCGTGTTCAAAATTATGGGTATGATCCTTAATCGTTACTTTTCTGTTAACGGTTACTACATCGGCAGGAAGTTCTCTTCTCAATACCTGTTTAGCCTTTCTCAATTCTTCAGCAAGTCTTTTTTCTTCCGGCATGCTTACCTTTTTCCGTCTGAGTGTATCTTTTATGGCATCATAAATTCCGGTAGTTACAATAATATGATTGGACATTTTTTTAATTTTTAAAGTAGTGAATGCAGCCATTTCCAGTAATCCAATGCAGGATAACAGAACTGATCAGCCTTTCTCCCGTAGAAAGCTGCAAAAAATAAAACGTAAAATTTATCGGAATGTGTTCCCTGTCCTGGATCCTGACAGGGCTTAATTGATAAAGTCCTTGGAACTTTTAAGAAAAGAATCTCTATGTAAGTACAGCAACGACAGCAAAAGACCTGAAAAACGGTCCGCTGAGGATAAAGAAATAATTGCTGTCATATTTAAAACGATTAATAATACCGAAGATACTCAAAAATTATGACGTGGGAAAAGAAACCTTTTATCTAATCCTAAAACTTGAATTTCCTGTTCTCCTTTTTTTCGGAAATTTTCTTTTTGGTATCCAAACGTTTTTGCTTTTGCCCTTTTGATGGCTTTGTGGCTACTCTTTTCTTGGGAACAATTAAAGCTTTATTAACGAGTTCAATAATTTTTTCAATCGCCTTATTCTTGTTCATAAGCTGGGTTCTGCTTTCCGACACCGTCAGAAAAAGATATCCATCAGCATTGATTCTGTTTTTTAGCTTAGTCTGGATCAGCTCCTTCTGATTCTCAGTAAAAAATTCAGATCCCTCAATAAACCATAGAACAGTCACCGAAGTTTCCACTTTATTAACGTTCTGTCCTCCGGCTCCACTGCTTCGGGAAGTTTTAAAGCTGAGTTCTTTTGAGAAGTCTTTCATGTTTTATATATTAAAGCATCTGGATTCAAGAGCCAGTAATCAGGAATTAAAGTACATCAAATACCGGGCAAAATTTATAATCTTCCGGCTATTATTTTATTCAGTTCTATCCGGTTCACTTTTCCGTTTGGGGTTCGTGGAATCTTTTCAATAAAAATAATCTCTTTCGGTTTGTGAAAGCTTTTTTCAAAAGATATTCCGGCCACCTTTTTATTCAGATCATCTGTTGCTGATCCTTCTATCACCAATATCAGCTTCTGGCCAAGGCTTTCATCTTTCACACCAGTAAAAACAACTTCATTGGGAATTTCTTTTTTAACCAATGCTTCCAGTGTTTCAGGGAAAACTTTTGATCCGCCGGAATTAATGACATTGTCGATACGCCCCAGGAATTTAAACTGTTTTTCATTTTTAATTTCAACTAAATCATTAGTCTGCAGGACTTCAGCATTAACATTGGGTGCAAAAATTTTCAGACATCCTCTTTCATCCAGGCTGACAGATACATTTTCAAAAGCCGTAAAATAATCTTCCGGTTCCGGCATAAGCTGCTTTAAAGCAATATGGGAAAGCGTTTCAGACATACCATAGGTTTCAAAAATACGGATACCTTCTAATCTTTTATTTTGGGCTATTTTTCTTTTTAATGACTCGGAAACAGCAGCACCACCAATAATCAGATTCTTAATCAAATGTAGTTTATCCAGCGAGTTTTCTACCTGAAGCGGAGTCATTGCACAAAAGTCTATCTCTTCATTTAAATGTTCAAGCGGCTTTAGGGACGGTTCAGCAACAATCATCCTTAATTTTCTCACAATAGAACGGACTACCATCATTTTACCCGAAATATACTCAACCGGGAGACACAGCAATGCCTTATCATCTTCCTTCAACCCTAAAAAGTTGCAGGTCATCACAGCAGAATTGACCATTTTATTTTTTTCGATTTCAAAAATTTTCGGTGTTCCTGTAGAGCCCGAAGTCTGAACCTTTACAGTAGATCCATCAGAAAACCATTCTTCTAAAAAAATTTTAGTTTTGCTTTCGAAATCTGTCTGAAACGATAAATTATTAATATTGAGATTATTGAAGTTTATCAGCATGATTGGGGGACATAAAAAGTAGTGTAAATTTAAAAAAAACTTTAAAAAATTCTTGTATCTAAACAAAAAAGCTGTAAATTTGCCTCACCAAAATAAAACAGACCTATAGTGTAACGGTAGCACTCCGGTTTTTGGTACCGTCAGTCGGGGTTCGAATCCCTGTGGGTCTACAAACCATCCTTTTCAAGGGTGGTTTTTGTTTTTATAATATTCAGATCTTTTTCTAATTTTAAAACATCTTTTTTCACAACAGTTTTTGTGCATAAAGAAAAAAATTGTAGATTTGCACCACCAAAATAAACAGACCTATAGTGTAACGGTAGCACTCCGGTTTTTGGTACCGTCAGTCGGGGTTCGAATCCCTGTGGGTCTACAAACCATTCTTTTTAAGGATGGTTTTTGTTTTTAAACTATTAAGATTACTCCCTATAAGCTTTGTTATGTAAAGTATTGCAGCTATAATAATATACAAAAAAAGGACAGATCAAAAATCCATCCTTTATCTTATAATTATTTGGTTTTAGGTTGATACAGTTTAAACATTACAAACAGAAAAGCCAGCCATATAGGAATTAAGATCACCTGAATTTCCATTCCGGTAATACTCATCAATACCAGAATAGCGACTAAAAACAGAATACAGATATAGTTCGAAACCGGATAAAATATAGAAGGAAATAAAGTCTTCTCGCCAGATCTATCTTTCTCTTTCCTGAATTTCAGATGAGTATAGCAGATCATCAGCCAATTGATAATTAATGTAGAAACCACCAGAGCCATTAAATATTCAAATGCTTTTTCAGGAACCAGTTTATTAATGATAATACAGATCCCTGCAAAACAGGATGATATCAGAATCGCATTGGTAGGAACACTGTTTTTATTCAGTTTCTTTAAAAATTTGGGGGCATTCCCCTGCTGCGCCAATCCAAAAAGCATTCTGCTATTGCTGTAAACACTGCTGTTATATACAGACAAAGCTGCGGTCAAAACAATCAGATTAAGGATATTGGCAATTAAAACATTAAACTGGATCACCTTGCCGAAGATATTGAACTCAAATCCATTTAAATTCTGGAAAACCATAACAAAAGGGCTCGTCCCCTCCGTAATCTCTCTCCACGGACTCAAGGCAAATAAAATAACCAAAGCACCCACATAAAAAATTAAAATTCTGTAAATAACCTGATTAGTTGCTTTAGGAATGGTCTTTTCCGGATTTTTAGCTTCAGCAGCCGTAATCCCAATAAGTTCCAGCCCTCCAAAAGAGAACATGATCATCGCCATAGCGGCAAACAGCCCGGAAAACCCACTTTCCCCTTTATTAAAGAAACCTTTTGGGAAAAAACCACCGTCATTCCACAGATTTGAAACACTTGCTTTATCACCTCCGGTACCGCTCAACAACAAATAAATACCGAAAACAATCATCCCAATGATAGCCACCACTTTAATGATGGAAAACCAAAATTCAGTCTCTCCGTATACTTTTACAGACGCCAGATTTAAAGCTGTAATCATGATGAAAAAGAATAAACTGGATACCCAGAGTGGAATTTCGGGCCACCAAAAATGGATATAATGGCCGATAGCTGTCAGTTCGGCCATGCTCACAAGGATATAAAGAATCCAGTAATTCCAGCCGGAAGCAAAACCGGGAAAATTCCCCCAATATTTATACGCAAAATGACTGAAACTTCCCGAAACAGGTTCCTGAACCACCATCTCACCAAGCTGACGCATAATAAAGAATGCAATAATCCCTGCCAAAGCGTATCCCAGAATAACGGAAGGACCTGCTAAAACGGCTGCCGGGCCAATCCCGAGAAACAGTCCCGTTCCTATGGCACCTCCAAGGGCAATTAATTGAATATGTCTGTTGGTTAATCCTCTGACAAGAGTCCCATCATTGGACTCCGCTTTCTGTTCGCTGCTCATAAAATGAATTATGCCCTAAATATATAAAACTTTAGAGAAAATCGGTTCTATGAAGTTTACAGAATATTCAATCGGTTCAGTTGTAAAGAATTTAAAAAACAAAAGGAGTTATTTCTTTACAGATATTCCTCCGGAATTGAAATATTATTCTTTTTCATATATTCCAAAAGTCCCTGGTACTTATCTTCAGAGCCATCTGTATTACATTTATGTGAAATACTACAGATATCAGAGGGTTTGATTTCTAAAATATCTGAGATCTTCGTAAGGATTTCCAGATTGATCTTCACTTTAGAATTTTCGATGTCGGAATAGGCCTTTTGGGAAATACCCATTTCAAAAGCCATATACTCCTGCGTAAAGTCTTTGCTTCTACGGATTTTCCTGATATTTTGACCACATATTTTCATCGTTCTTGTTTTAGTAGTTTTCGGTATAGTTTAGAAGGATACCTACTAGACTTACACAAAGTTAATAAATACCTTTGGCAAAACATTAACACGTTACATGATATTTATTTTTTCGGATACATCAAAGATGAAAACGATCTGATTTCAGAGGATAAATATCGCTTCGGTACAACACTATTGGAATTATGGAGACGCAAAAATTCAATTATGACAATAATATTGTCAGAGCATTCTTGTATGCTACTATCGTATTCGGGCTGGTCGGTTTTCTGCTGGGACTTACAGCCGCACTGATGCTTTTTTACCCTGAATTACCAGAGTTTTTATTTGGAACGGATGATACCACTATCCAGAGTCTGAGAAGCGGAAACATTCAGGGACTGATCAACACGCAGGGAGCTATGGGATTCGGAAGAATCAGAATGCTTCATACCAGTGCCGTTATTTTTGCTTTTGTATGTAATTCCTTCTTCTGCGGTGCCTATTACAGCATGCAGAGGCTTCTGAAAACAAGAATGTACAGCGATACACTTTCATGGATTCATTTCTGGAGCTGGCAGCTGATGATTGTTGCCGTAGTGATGACTTTCTTAATGGGAATCAATACTTCAAAAGAATATGCGGAACACGAATGGCCTATCGATATCCTGATCACTTTCTCATGGGTTGTTTTTGGAATCAATATGTTCGGAACTATTGCAAAAAGAAGGGTAAGACACCTTTATGTAGCCATCTGGTTCTATATTGCCACCTGGATTGCCGTAGCCATGCTGCATATCTTTAATAATCTTGAAGTTCCCCTGTCATTCACAAGCTGGAAATCCTATTCCGTATATGCCGGTGTAAAAGATGCTCTTGTACAGTGGTGGTACGGCCACAATGCCGTAGCATTCGTACTGACAACTCCGGTACTAGGTCTGATGTACTACTTCATGCCGAAAGCGGCACAGCGTCCTGTATTCTCCTATAAATTATCCATTATTCACTTTTGGTCGCTGATATTCGTATACCTTTGGGCTGGCCCTCACCACCTGCAGTATACGGCGCTTCCGGCATGGGCTCAGGCCGTAGGAACGGGATTCTCTATTATGCTAATTGCCCCTTCATGGGGAGGAATGCTGAACGGTCTTCTTACTTTAAGAGGAGCCTGGGATAAAGTAAGAGAAAATCCGATCCTTAAATTCTTTGTGGTAGCAATTACCTGTTATGGGATGGCTACTTTCGAAGGACCTTTATTAGCTACAAAATCTTTAAATAAAATAGGGCATTATACTGACTGGGTAATCGGGCACGTGCATTTGGGCGCATTGGGATGGAACGGATTTATGGCCTTCGGAGTAGTTTATTACCTGATTCCGATCATGTGGAGAACACCGTTATGGTCTAAAAAATTGGCCAACTGGCACTTCTGGCTGGGAACATTAGGCATTATCTTTTATGCAGTGCCGATGTATATTTCAGGATTCACCCAGGGATTGATGTGGAAACAGTTCAACCCGGACGGTACTTTAATGTATAAAAACTGGCTGGATACGGTAACGGCAATCATTCCATACTTTAAAATGAGATTCTTAGGAGGTATCCTTTATCTTTCAGGAGCTATTTTAATGGTGATCAATGTGATCAAAACTGTAAGGTCAGGATCATTCCAGAAAGAGGTTCCTGCAGAAGCTCCTGCATTGGCAGACATCGGCACGGCAAGAAAAGAAGGCGAAGGCATACACCTTTGGCTGGAAAGAACTCCAAAACTGCTTTCTATTTTAGCTTTCATCACTGTAGCTATCGGTGGTTTAATAGAGATCGTTCCAACATTATCATTAAAACAAAGTGTTCCTACCATTACGGCTGTAAAACCTTATACCCCGCTTGAGCTGGAAGGAAGAGATCTGTATGTACGTGAAGGATGTAACTCCTGCCACTCCCAGATGATCCGACCTTTCCGTGATGAAATTGTAAGATTTGAAGGTAAAAACGGACAGTACTCCAAAGCCGGAGAATTTATTTACGACAGACCGTTTTTATGGGGATCCAAAAGAACCGGACCTGATCTTCACAGAGAAGGAGGCAGAAACCCGGATTCATGGCACTTTAAACATATGTACAACCCAAGAATTACGTCTGCAGGCTCCATTATGCCGCGTTTCCCATGGCTGATCACGAATAAACTGGACCGTACTCAAATGGTTGACAAGATGAGATTAATGAAAAACGCTTTCGATGTGCCCTATTCAAAATCTGAAATAGATTCTGCAAACCAATGGGCAGATAACCAGTCCAAAGCCATTGTACAGAGAATTTATTCTGAGGCTGCGGATGTAAAAGACCAGATGGAAAAAGAAAAAACAGCAAAAGGTGCATCTTATGTGCCACTTGAGCAGAGAGAAATTGTCGCAATGATTGCCTATCTGCAAAGATTGGGAACCGATATTAAAACGACACAGATCCAGACCGCAAGTGCTGAATAACCTTTAAAATTGACTGCAATGAAAAAGAGAACCCCAATTTCAATATATATCGCAACAACGATAGGCTTAACGATCATGGCATTTGAAATGTTCGCCGGAGACTCAGGCTATTTTTCCTCTCCGTTTTTCTGGGCGCTGATGTTGATCGCTGTCATTCTCCTCCTGATTATGAACTCTATCGGAGATCTGGTGGAAAATGAAAGTTTCAGCAGACTGTCAGAAGAGGAAAAGAAAGAATATTTGGCTGAGAAAAGTATTCCTTATTATCAGAAGCTTTGGAATTCAGCGTTTAAGAAGCAATCTGTTACTGAAGAAAAAGACATTCTTATCGACCATGGTTTTGACGGGATCACAGAGCTTGACAACTCGCTGCCTAAATGGTGGATAGGCCTGTTCTGGTTCGGATGTATATTCTGTGTGGTGTATATGACGGCCTTTGCCTTTACAGAATATGCCCATCCTGAGGCTGAATTAAATAAAGAAACCACTACCATGCTGGCATCCATAGCAGAATATGAAAAAACAGCACCTCAGATTGATCTGGAAACCGCAAAATACAGTGCAGACCATATCGCAGAAGGTCAGGAACTTTTCAAAACCAACTGCGTAACCTGCCACGGTGACGGCGGAAAAGGAGGTATCGGCCCGAACCTTACGGATACACACTGGATCAATATAAAAGAGAAAAGTCTGTTCAAAAATGTTTTCTGGATGCTTGAAAACGGTTCACCCAATAATCCTACGATGAGACCTTTCATCAAAGAAGGAACCATCACAGGAAGAGATGCTGAAAAAATTGCAGCCTATATCTATCATATCAACCAGGAAACTTCTCCTGTCACTCCGGCCCAGGGCGGTGCTGCGCCACAGGGTGAAAACGTGAAATGGGAAAACGAAAACAATTAATTTTAATATGTCAGGAAGCTGGAAGAGGGAGGCTGGAAGTGAAGTTATTGAGGTCTAAAAGAAGACATACTGAACCGTTTTATTATTTCTTTTAAGCCAGTATCATCAAATTTTAAGGTAACTGTTAAAAATGAATGTACAATATAACTTCCAGCTTCCAGCTTCCAACCCTTTAAAACTTAGCTCACGTAACTTAACAAAATTTATTATCTCCATATATTCCTTGCCCCCTTTGAAAACTATCTAACATTTGAATTTTCATTTTTGCTAACCTTTTCAACGTTAAAAATGATATAAAGGGGGCTTTTTAAAGAAAAAATCCAAACCTTGGTTGTCTTTATCAACTGATTCACTTGACAACTACTAAACTAAATTCCATAATAAGACAGCCAAGGCAGGATTTTTGTATTGCTAGTAGGATACCACAACAAAGAACTAATAAAATAGTATTCTTATCTTTGTTAGAAACCTAATCGCATTTGAAACTGAAAATTAATAAAAGAAAGCTCTTAAAGCGTATTGCAATAACCTTTATTTCAATATTGGTTTTTCTTACCCTTCTTATATTTAGCTTAAGGCTTCCTGTCGTTCAAAACTTCATCAAAGATAAGCTGGTTGTATATCTTGAGAAAAAAATCAAGACCAAAGTAAGTCTGGAAAGGGTTAATATAGGCTTTCCGAACAGCCTTATTATGGAAAACCTTTACCTTAAGGGACAGGATGTGGATACACTTCTTGCCGTAAAAAAGCTGGATGTTGGCTTAAATATGCTGAAACTTATCAATTCCACTGCCGATATTACTTCGGTAGATCTCGAAGGAGCCCGTGCCCATGTGGTCCGCAAGCCAAACGGGACTTTCAATTTCGATTATATTATCAATGCTTTTGCAACAAGCGATAAAGAAGAAAGCCCTTCCAAGCCGTTTATTATTTCCCTGGATAAGATCAATTTAAAAGATATCGGGGTAACGTTCAACGACCAGCAGTCGAGGAATGATATTCAGCTCTATTTCAAATCATTTGATACAAGGGTTAAAACTTTTGACCTCAATAAAAATACCTATGCCGTTAATGACATCAATCTGGACGGACTGAGGTTAAAATTAAAGCAGGATCTCGTTGAAGAAGTCTCTAAAAAAGTAGAAAAAAAGGTAGATTCACTGAATGATAAAAAGCCGATGAGTATTGGACTCAGAGGAATCAAGCTTACCAATTTCAATATTGATTACGGGGATGACAACACCAAAACTTTTGCCAAAGTTCTGTTCAAAGAATTAAGTACAAAGGTCAATAAACTTGATCTTGAGAATAATTCCTACAATATTTCCAATGTTTTTCTTTCCGGCGCAGATATTAATGCCAACCTGTATCTTCCTGCACAGGACGCCAATCCGAAAGATCAGAAAGAACCTGAAGTTTCAAAAGCTTCTGATCAAGATAAAGCCATGAAGCTGCTTCTTGGAAAACTTGTCCTGAATGATGTAAAAGCCATTTACAACAATACTGCGATTGCTCCTACCAAACAGGGAATGGATTTCAACCACATGAATTTTTCTAAAATGAATGTGGAGGTAAGACGATTCAAAATGGAAAATAATACTTTTGCAGGAACAGTGAATTCAGCAGAAATTCAGGAAGGAAGAGGCCTCAATATCCAGAAACTGAATACAGATTTTGTATATGAAGAAAAACAGGCTTACCTGAAAGATCTTTATCTGCAGACTCCCAAAACGCTGATCCGTGATGAGGTAATTTTAAATTATGATTCCCTTGACCAGCTGACTTCAAATCCCGGTGCTGTAAAAATTTCAGCCAACATTAAAAATTCCAAGATAGGTTTCGCCGATATTTTAAATATTGTTCCGACTTTACGAAATACGGTTCCTTTCAACAAATATCCAAACGCTATCCTGAATGTCAATGCCAATGTACAGGGAATAGTAAATGATCTTCTGATCAAAGACCTTAAAGTGTCCGGACTGGATCAGTTGAGAGTTGCTGCATCAGGAAGAATTAAAAATGCAATGAAACCTGAAAATCTTTATTATGATCTTAGGATCGGAGAATTCTCAGCAGAAGCCAAAACGGTGTACAATCTGGTACCTAAAAATACAATTCCTTCCAATATCTCCTTACCTTCCCATTTCAGCATCAAAGGAAATGCAAAAGGAACGACAAAAGTGGTCAAGGCAGACCTGAACCTCTACTCTACCCTTGGAAATGCTGCTGTTGTAGCAGATGTGGACATGAGCAGAAAAAACAGAGAGCTGTATGATGTAAAAGCCAATCTTCAGGCTGTACAGGTCGGAAAGATCATTAAAAATAAAGATATTGGCCCCGTTACAGCTCAAATTTCAGCAAAAGGAGAAAGTTTTGATTTCCAAAATGCCAAGGCTAATCTTAAAGGACATGTTGCATCTGCTGTCTACAAAGGATACCGTTACCAAAATATGGATTTAACGGGTAAAATAAACCGTGGTGTCTACAATATTGTTTTAAACTCAAAAGACCCGAATGCCAATCTGAATTTAATCGCTTCCGGAGTCTATAGCGAAAAAAATCCTACGGTAAAAATTAATGGCGAAGTGATTAAGCTTGATGTGAATAAGCTTGGATTCTATGAGAAACCAATGATCATTGCCGGGAAAATTGACGGTGATTTTTCAAGCCTCAATCCGGATGCCCTGAATGGATATCTCAACCTGAAAGATTTTGCATTCTCAGATACAAAAGAGGTTTATCCGGTACAGGAAATGAATCTGAAAGCTTCCTCTACACAGGATTCTACCCAGATCATTTTCAATTCTCAGGTTGCTGATGTTTCTTTAAAAGGAAAATATAAGCTGACGCAGATTTTTGGCGCTTTAACGCAGACGGTCAATCAATATTACCAGTTCCAAAAGCCCGCAAAAGGTCAGAAGATCGATCCGGGGCAGTTCTTTACATTTAATGCAAAGATTAAAAATGATGATCTGATCCGGAAATTTGTTCCCGATTTAAAAAGTTTTGAAACCATCAATTTAGCAGGTAATTATGATGCAGACTCTCAAAAAATTGAAATAGACGGCCAGATCCCGCAACTTTTATACGGTGAAAATTCGTTGGAAAATGTTGCTTTAAAGGTGACCAATGAGAATCAGGCTTTACAATACAGTCTCAATGCCGGCTCTTTAAAAAGTTCCAGCTTTACGCTGAAAAAAATTGCCGTGAACGGAGATGTTGCCAATAATATCATCAATTACGATATTACCACGAAAGATGATAAAGATGCCACGCAGTTTCTCATTGCAGGAAATGCAAAATCGTTGAATGATATTACAGAAATTTCACTGAACCCGAATGGTTTAAAATTAAACTACTCGGACTGGAATGTTGCTGAAAACAATAAAATCCAGATCACCAGCCAGGGAATTTTGGCAGATAATTTTATATTGTCCAATGGTGGAAGTGAAATATCGCTTCAGTCTGAGACCGATCGCCCAAGCAGTCCTTTAAATGTTTCGCTGAAAGATTTTAAAATTGAAACGATTACTGAGCTGATTAAAAAAGATACGGTTCTGGCAAAAGGAACCATTAACGGAACTGCCCAACTCAGAGACGTTACGAAAAATATGACCTTCACTTCAGATCTGAATATTACAAACCTGATTGTGTACGGAAGTCCGGTTGGAAATCTGGCGGTAAAAGTAAACAATACGTCACCGAATATTTTAAATGCTGATGTTGCTCTTTCCGGCAATAATAACGATGTAAAAATCCTGGGAGATTACAATACTTCTTCAAGTACATTTGATCTGAATATGGACATCAACCAGCTTCAGATGAAGAGTGTTCAGGGCTTTTCCATGAATGCGATAACAAATACGGAAGGCTATCTTTCAGGAAATTTAAAGATCACCGGAAATACAGAGAAACCGAACATTTTAGGTAAAGTAAAATTCAATGATGCCGGACTGGAAATTACAAAAACCGGCAGTGATTTCAGAAAAATCAATGACGAAATTGATTTTACAAACCGGGGAATTGAGCTTAATAAGTTTAGGATAAATGATAAGGACGGAAATTCTCTTGTGATCAACGGGCAGGTTCTTACCCAGACCTACAGAGATTTTGCATTCAATCTTGATGTGAATGCAAAAGGCTTCAAAGTGGTGAATTCAGAAAAATCCAATGATGCAATGATGTATGGAATTCTTGCCATTGATGCAGGGCTTCATATCAGGGGAAATCTGGATCTTCCAAAAGTTGACGGCAGACTGTCGGTTTCTGATGATACCGATTTCACTTTTGTCCTTCCGCAATCCACCCCTTCCCTGCAGGAAAGAGACGGAATTGTAGAATTTATTGATCAGGATCAGGTAGTGTTAAACAAAACCGTCAAAGCCGATTCCCTGAAAGCACAAAGCCGTTTCAAAGGGATGGATGTAAGTGTGAACATTGAAGTTAGCAAAGAGGCTAAAATGTCGATTGTTATTGATAAGGCTAACGGAGACTTTATAAAGCTTCAGGGAGAAGCGGAACTGACCGGAGGAATAGACCCTTCAGGAAAAACAACTCTTGTGGGGGTATATGAAGTGGAAAAAGGATCTTATGAGCTTTCTGTAAGTCTTCTGAAACGTAAGTTTGATATTCAGAAAGGAAGTACGATTACATGGACCGGAGAGCCTACTGCAGCGATGATGGATATTACCGCAGTCTACAAAACGGAAGCTCCGCCTATAGATCTCGTTGAGCAGCAGGTAAGCGGTGAAGACGCTTCTGTAATGAATCAGTTTAAACAGAGAATACCTTTCAATACTTTATTAAAAATGAAAGGCGAGCTTCTGAAACCGCAAATCACTTTTGATATTACTACGGATGAGAAAAATAACTCCGTTTCTTCAACGGTAACTGATATTGTAGACCAAAAGCTTACTCAGCTCAGAACACAGGAATCGGAAATGAACAAGCAGGTTTTCGCGCTTCTGCTGCTGAACCGTTTCATTGGAGAAAATCCTTTTGAATCCGGTGCAGGAATGTCAGCTGAAATGATGGCCAGACAGAGTGTGAGTAAAATTCTATCGCAACAGCTGAACAATCTGGCTTCAGGCCTGATCAAAGGAGTTGATATTGACCTGGGTCTTGATTCTTCTGAAGATTATTCAAGCGGGACAAAAAATACAAGAACGGATCTGAATGTGGGAGTAAGCAAAAAATTACTGAATGACCGCCTGAAAGTTTCTGTGGGAAGCAATTTTGCCCTGGAAGGTGAAGCGCGCCAAAATGAAAATACAACGAATATTGCAGGAAATGTCACGATAGACTACAGTCTTTCAAAAGACGGAAGATATATGCTTCGGGCTTATCGTAAGGATGAATATCAGGTAGCTCTTCAGGGACAGATTATAGAAACAGGACTAGGTTTTATCATTACTTTAGACTATGATAAATTCTGTGAGATTTTCCAAAAATCCAAGAAGGACAGACGTAGAAAAGAGAACAAAAATAACCAGGTAGTAGAATTTAAATAATGAAAATCAGATTTAATATATATTGGAAATATGTATTCGTTTCAGGATTTGCAGCTGTTGCTTTCTCATGCAGCAATACGAAATTCCTGAAGGAAGGTCAGATGCTTTACGTAGGAGGTGAAGTGAAAATAGAGAATGATACTATTTCCAAGAAAGAAAAAAATGAGCTCCAGTCTGCATTGGAAGAGAATCTGGTTCCTAAACCCAATTCCACTCTATTGGGACTGCGTCCGAGGTTGTATTTTTATAATATTGCCAAAGAGCCTAAAAAAGATAAAGGATTCAATTACTGGCTGAAATATAAGGCAGGTGAAAAACCTGTTCTGCTAGGAGATGTAGATCGTGAATTCAACAGAGAGATCATTGAAAACTATTCTGAGAATAAAGGCTATTTCAATGCCAGAGCTACCTATGATACGGTTTCCAAAAATAAAAAGGCTAAGGTAACCTATACCTTGAGGCCCGGCTCAAGATATTTCATCAGTAATGTTAAGTTTCAGCAGGATTCTTCACTTGTCAACAGAGAAATTCAAAGTTTAACGGATAAGACTTTACTTAAACCCGGAAAACCTTTTGATCTCGATGTGATCAAAGATGAAAGAGAACGTATTGATAACGGCTTAAAGGAAAGAGGATTCTATTATTTCAATCCTGATAATATTATTGTTCAGGCAGACAGTACGGTAAGTAAAAACCACAAGGTTGAGCTTAACGTAAAATTAAAAGAAAATACTCCTGATCTGGCAACGGAGCAGTTCAGCATTGATAAGGTTATTGTATTTCCGAATTATAATATTCAGGATGTAAAAAGAGGTAAATACAGTGTTCCGATGAACACGGATTCGCTTTCTAAATATGCGTACAATGATATTTATGTAATTGATCCTCAGCACAAATTCAAACCTAAGATTTTCGACAGAGCTCTGTATTTTAAGAAAGGAGATCTTTATAACCGTTCCAATCACAATCTTACGCTTAACCGCCTGATCAGTCTGGGCGTTTTTAAATTTGTGAAAAATGAATTCATTGTTTCGGATTCATTAAAACATCAGTTTGATGCCTATTATTTACTGACACCAAGACAAATTCAGTCGCTGAGACTGGAAGCTTTGGGGAGAACCAACTCTGCCAATTATGCGGGAAGCGAATTAAACCTGAACTGGACCCACAGAAACTTTTTCAGGGGAGCTGAACAGTTTAAGGCAGCTGTTTACGGAGCTTTTGATTTCCAGATGGGAGGGCAGGAAAATGCAAAGAATCTGTTCCGCGCAGGATCAACGGTACAGCTTTCCATTCCAAGGATTGTTGCGCCTTTCCGTTTCAACTCTTCAAGTGCTTTTGTTCCGAGAACGAATATTAATTTAGGGTTTGAATTTCAGAACCGTACCGAGTATTATACGCTTAATACATTCAGTGCATCATTTGGTTACTTATGGAAGGAAAATGTAAGAAAAGAGCATGATCTGAAGCTATTGGATGTAACATTGGTTTCTCCTGCCAAAGTTACTGCTTTATATGACTCTATATCGGCTAACAGTGATGCCATGCAAAGGGTTGTTCAAAAACAGCTTATTTTTGGACCTACCTATTCTTATACATACACCAATACAATGCTGTCTAAACCCACCACCATTTATTATAAAGGGACATTGGATTTAGCAGGAAATATTACAGGTTTAGTAACCGGCGCCAATGTTGAAAAAGGAAAAGAAAAAAAGATCTTCGGAATTCCTTTCAGTCAATATGCTAAAATGGAGAATGATTTCAGGCTTTATCATAAGTTCACAGAGAAAACATCTTTAGCTACAAGATTTATAGGAGGAATAGCATATCCTTATGGGAATTCAGAAAACATTCCCTTCTCCAAACAGTTTTTTTCAGGAGGGAGTAACAGTATCAGAGCATTTCGTGCCAGAACATTGGGTCCCGGAAGTTTCGATCCAAGAACCATTAAATCCGGTTATTATTTTGACCAGTCCGGGGATATTAAGCTAGAACTTAATGCAGAATACCGTGCTAATCTTTATAAGTTTTTAAATGTTGCTGTATTCGCAGATGCAGGAAATGTCTGGTTAATTAATGAAGATGCTCAAAGACCAGGCGCTAAATTTTCCAAAGAATTTTTAAGTGAAATTGCAGTGGGAGCCGGAATTGGCCTGAGACTTGATTTTTCTATCTTAATTTTAAGACTGGATCTTGCTATGCCATTGCGTGTTCCTTATTATGAAAAAGGAGACCGATGGGCATTTGACCGGATCAATTTCGGAGATTCAAGCTGGAGAAAAGATAATTTAATTTTAAATATAGCCATCGGATATCCTTTCTAATATGATCAATACAATCAAGTTTTTCTGGGAGGTACTAAAAGACACCTTTACTGAATGGAACAATTCTTCCGCATCAAAAGATTCGGCAAGTCTTGCCTATTATGCGATATTTTCTATTCCCGGACTATTGATTATTATTATATGGATTGCAGGAAATTTTTTCGGTGAAGAAGCTATCCGTGGGGAGATCAGTAACCAGATCGGAGGATTGATGGGGGCTGATGTGGCTAAAAGTATTGAAGGAATGATTGCCGGAGCTCTTATTGACAAGCAGAATATTTTTATGAAAACCGTAGGAATAGGATCTTTAGTTTTTGGTTCCACCACTTTATTTTTTCAGCTGCAACATACTTTAAATACACTTTGGGACGTGGAAGCAGCTCCTAAAAAGGCTTTGGTAAAGTTCCTGTTAGACAGAGCCAACTCCTTAGGAATGATCCTTATTTTAGGTTTTCTACTGATGATCACGATGATTCTCTCATCAATGATCAGTCTGTTTAACAACTGGATCACCAGCTATTTTGGTCTTGAGACCTATATGCTTGTGGAGTTTGTAAATTTTGCCATTGGTTTTGGATTGGTCATGTGCTTATTTGCATTAATGTTCAAAGTACTTCCTGACATCAAAATCAATTGGAAGCCTGTATGGAAAGGGGCTTTACTGACCACCACTTTGTTTACACTGGGTAAATTTTTACTGAGTCTGTACTTTGGTAATTTTAAGCCTACTTCTACTTTCGGTGCGGCAGGAACCGTTATTTTGATTATGATGTGGATTAATTATTCCTGTATGCTTATCTTTTTCGGAGCTGTATTTACAAAAGTGTATAACTACAAAAAAGGCTATAAAGTTGTTCTTTCCAAGCATGCTAAATGGAGTGCTTCAAAGCTGTACAGGGATAGTAAAAAGGAAAATAATTTGAAAGAAATCTGAGAATTTCAGGCACAGTGGTTATAGAACTTTGCAGTATTAATAGTTGTTTCATTAATACATTTTACATCATAAAAAACAGCCTCCCAAAAATTCAGGAGGCTTTGTTTTTACATTCTGTCTACGGTTCCGATACCGAGCAATGCTAATGATTTTTTAATCGTTTTAGCTGTCAGATCAGATAAATTTAAACGGAATTGCTTTAATTTTTCATCCTCCAGCTTCAGAATGATATTACTCTGATAGAATGAATTATAAGATTTAACCAAATCATAAACATAGTTCGCTACCAAAGCTGGACTTAATGCTTCTGCCGATTTTGCAACTACAGTTTTATAATTTGTCAATAACATGATCAGTTCTTTCTCATATTGATTTAAGGCTATATCGGAAATTTCCTTGTAATCTACATCAGCCTTTGACAGCAACGATTGAATACGTGCATAGGTATAAAGAATAAACGGGCCTGTATTTCCTGAAAATTCTACACTTTCAGCAGGATTAAACATCATCTTTTTCTTTGGATCCACTTTTAGCATAAAATATTTCAAAGCAGCTAATCCTATTATTTCATAAGAAATTTCTTTTTCTTCTTCAGAAAGTCCTTCCAGTTTTCCTAGCTCTGTAGTAATAGATTTTGCTGTTTCATACATTTCCTGCATCAGATCATCTGCATCTACTACAGTTCCTTCACGGGATTTCATTTTACCTTCTGGAAGCTCTACCATTCCGTAAGAAAGATGGAATAATTGATCTGCCCAGGAATATCCCAGTTTTTTCATGATTTTAAATAAAACCTGGAAGTGATAATCCTGCTCGTTCCCTACTGTATAGATCAGCTTTTGGATATTATTTTCCTTGAAACGCTGAACAGCTGTTCCTAAATCCTGAGTCATGTAAACCGAAGTTCCGTCTGAACGAAGCAGAAGCTTCTGATCAAGACCTTCATCGGTAAGATCACACCATACAGAGCCATCTTCTTTCTGATAAAGAATACCTTTGTCCAATCCTTCCTGGATAAGATCTTTTCCTAAAATATAGGTATTACTTTCATATTGAACCTGGTCAAAATCTACTCCCAGTCGTTGATACGTCTCATTGAATCCTTTATAAACCCAGGAATTCATTTCACTCCAAAGATCTCTTACCTGCTTATCCCCATTTTCCCAATCTACAAGCATTTTCTGAGCTTCTTTGATCAGGGGAGCCTCTTTTTTAGCCTGCTCTTCTTCTATTCCCTGTCCTACAAGTTCAGCAATTTCTTTTTTATAATTCTTATCGAATTCCACGTAGTAGTTTCCGACAAATTTATCTCCTTTTGTATTCGTTGTTTCGGGAGTTTCTCCATGTCCGAATTTCTCCCAGGCCAGCATCGATTTGCAGATATGAATTCCTCTGTCGTTAATGATTTGTGATTTAATCACATCATAACCTGCCTCTTTTAAAATCTGTGCCACAGAAAACCCTAACAGGTTGTTTCTTACGTGTCCCAAGTGAAGTGGCTTGTTTGTATTGGGAGAAGAATATTCTACCATTACTGTAGAATTTTTCTTTTCGACTGTATCAAAACCAGTACTTATAGTCCTAAAATTATCTACAAACAGCTGGTTTTGCACCTTAACGTTAAGGAAACCTTTTACTACATTAAAACTTTCGAACAGATCAGACTGCTCAGTTAAAGCCTCTCCCAGCTCAACACCGATTCTTTCCGGATTTTTCTTCAGCTGTTTTACCAATGGAAAGGTAACAATGGTAAAGTCACCTTCAAATTCCGTTTTATTTTCCTGAACTTCCAGATGGATTTCTTTTAACTGATATACATTTAAAATAACCTCTGCAAGTTTCTTTTCTATACTATCTTTAATATTCATGTGTATATATTAATAATTTTTTAAGGGCCACATGGAATAGCCTTATTTCATCTCAAATTTTGAAATACAAATATACGGAAATAAAAAAACCGCCCGAAGGCGGTTTTTGATATGAATGTTAAATATATTAATTTGATTTGTTAGTTTACATCCCAGAATACTTTATTACCCTGTACATCTCCAGTTACAGCACCCCATTGTGCTACAGCAGCATTCGTTCTGTTTGTATTGTTTACACTGGTTTCATTTACCGGATAAGGCATTCTTAAAGGTACAGCTCTAGAGCCTGGTTTAACAAAAGTTCTGAAGTCTAATCTTCTTGAGAATTCCCAAGCCTCGAAGCCTCTGTTATATGCTGCGATCCAAGCTTGATTTCCAATTTTCTGCTTCCATGTTCCAGGTAATGTTACATAATTATTGGCAGCTAAATAAGCAGCTTGCTCAGCAGGTGCTACGCCCCAAAAATCTAAAGATGCTTGAATTCCTGCTGTAAAATGAGTAGCAGCTGTTCCTCCAACACTGTATCCTCTTTCTGCAGCTTCTGCAAGCATAAATCTAGTTTCTGCAGCATCAAATAAATAAGCCATACTATCCGCCACCAAGAAGCTTTCGTTTACATGAGAGAAGTTTGCATAAACATTTTGCTTACCATATAAGCCTCCTACATAAGCCCCGTCTTTAAGGGTAAAATATTTAGCTCTTCTTGGATCATTTGATGCATTCAGTACATCGACAAATGTGTTTGCCGGAATAAAGTCATTTCTTCCACTTGTAACCATCTCCTGATATACAGGACTTGTAAACTGTCCTGAAGAACTAAACTTAAGGCCAATATTTTGTGCATTAGTTAAAACTACTCCTTTTGAATATGCACTTTCAACTGTAGTTTTTGCCAGAGCATTATTTACATCTGCCAAATTAAGCCCCATTCTAAGTTTAAGTGTATTTAAGAATAATTTTACTTTCTCATTGTTCCCTCCAAAAATAGGATCATAAGATCCAAATCCAGCAGATGAATTTGACTCCAGAGCTGTAAGAGCAGCATCTGCTCTTTTAATCAGATCAGCATAAATTGTTTTAGCATCATCATAAGCTGGCGTAGGATATTTATCTACCTGAATAGCTTGGGAATAAGGAATATTTCCGTAAGTATCTACCAATGTAGCAAAAATATAAATTTCCAAGGCTTCAATTACTGCTATCCTGCTCGCTTTAAGTGAAGCATCTGAAAGAGAATTTACTGTATTTCTAGCCAGTTCCAGTTTTGTCATCTGAGAATACATTCTATTCCAGTTATTATCAGGAACGCTTCGCTTTACCAGATTGTATACAGCTTCATCTATATATTGAGTTTCTGTCCATTGCTGGGTAAAAAATCTATAGTTATTAAAGTTTACACTAGGAGTTGTCATCTGTGAAACCAATCCTACACTCGCAGAAGTAAACATAACCTCAGTATTTACTTCAGACGGGTTTTTTGGATCATCATTCAGACTCGTTATATCTCTCCCACAAGATGTCAGCAGTAAACCCGCAGCAAAAAGACTTATTATTATTTTTTTCATTGTAATGCAGTTTAGAAGTTAATAGTAAAGTTAGCACCAAAAGTTCTGGTTGTTGGCATTGCACCAATAGAGTAACCTCTGGAAAGATTTCCTCCATTTACCCCTATAGAAGATCCTCCAGTATATCCAGCTTCAGGATCAGCATAAGGAAGGTTTTTGTGGATTATCCATAAGTTTCTGCCGAAAATACCAAATTTCATGGATTTAATAAATGTATTGGCATACAAACTTTTTGGAATATCAAAATAGATAGCAGCCTCTCTTAATTTAACAAATGTTGCATCATATACGAATTGGCTGGATGGATAGTTTGCTGAAGCGTTTATTGACCCTGTCTCAGAAGGTGCATTATCTGCTGACAAAGGCACGTTATTCTGAACATACTGCCCATTTTGCATCACAACACCAGGCAGAATAACACCAGGTTCTCTGATAGCTAATGTTTCAGGATACAATCCTGTATCTGTTCCATACAGCATATCTCCAGAAAACACATCTCCTCCCTGTTGTCCATCGATAAGGAAAGTAAATGTAAATGCTTTATAGTTGATACTGTTTCTTACACTCCAAGTCCAGTCCGGCATAATATTACCAATACTGTTGTTTCTTGATGTTGTAATCATATAAGCTCCTGTTTCAGGATCAATTACTTTTTGGCCGTCAGGTGAATAGACAAAATCTGTTCCATGGATTTCTCCATAAGGTTTTCCTACTTCTGCATTAAATGTTACTGAATTCACCCCGCTTCCCAACTGTAAATTATTAATTCCTTCGTTCAGACTTAATACTTTACTTCTGTTGATAGCCCAGTTAATATTCATATCCCATTTAAAATCAGTACTTTTTATTGGAGTTACATTTAACTGTACTTCTACTCCTTTATTTTCTAATTCTCCGGCATTGTACCATTTTCTGGTATATCCTGAAGCACCAGAGATAGGAACCATTAAGATCTGATCTTTTGAATTCGTTTTATAAGCACTCACATCAAAACCTATTCTGTTATTAAGGAATCTGGCTTCCATTCCTACTTCCACTTCTGTAGATCTTTCTGGTTTCAGATTAGGATTATTTTTATAACTGAACGGATCAACAATAGGAATACCGTTGTATAAACTTCTGATATTATAAGTATCAATCAGTCTATAATTATCTGTCGTTTTACCAACCTGAGCCCAGTTACCTCTAATTTTCCAGAAAGACAACCAGTTTTGGTTTATAAGATTAGACAATACTACAGAGGCAGACACTGATGGATAAAAATACAGGTTTTCACCATCAGGTAAATTTGATGATAAATCTAAACTTCCTGTACCTTCTAGAAAGTAAGTGTCTTTATACCCTAATGAAACCTGAGCATATCCTCTTGGTAATGTTGAGGTAGCTCTAAATTCCTGTGCTGGCAAAACCTGACCTGCAGAATTTCTTATTGCGTAAAGGCCTGGTACGATCAACCCTTCACCAGATTGATCTGGTTCTGTAGAAGCATCTATAGTTTCTATTACATTTCGTCTGATAGATGTTCCCAATACCCCTCCTAAACTAATTTCATTATCAAATTTCTTGTTGTAATTTGCAAATAAATCAAAATTGAGTTCGTTGGTATACAAATTACTCATATAAAACCCTGAAGCGGCATTTAATTGGGAAAGCCCAAATGCTTCCGCTTTACTACCCACAGCTTTTCTTACCTCATTGGTCTGGTAGGCAAAATCTGTAGATACTCTTCCTGTCAGGCTGATAGCATCCGAAAATTTATAGTTTAGCATTCCATAACCGAAGAATCTATTTCTTCTGTCACTCTGATAGTTTTCATATCTATCAAAATATGGGTTGTTCCAATATGCTGGCGTAAAAAAGTTATCAGGGTCACTATATCCATTTAAATTCCAGGTGATATTTTGACCTGTATTCATATATGCATCTCTCTGCTCATATATGTCGGTATTAGTTTGCCACCATTGTCTGAAACCTGTAAGAATATTATCATTATACCCCGTTGCATTTCTACCTTTAGTATTCTGCATTGTTAATGACGAATATACTGTAGCCGTAAGTTTATCGGTAACTTTATAATCGAATTTGGCAGAAATAGTATTTTTCTTCTGCTCAGAATTAGGCATTACCCCAGTCGTTAAAAAATTATTATAATTAATTAAAATACTAGAGGTTTCATTTCCTTTTTCAATCGTAACAGAATTGGAAGTTGTTTGAGCTGCCTGGAAAAAATCAATCGGTGTATTTTTTGCTGCTACCCAAGGTGTAGCTTTGTGATATCCCGGAAGCTGTGGATACAATGAATTCCATTGGTATACCATTAAATTAGGATCAAATGCAGTTCCAACAGATGCATCATTGTTGGTTCCTACTACCAGATCATCAATACCGTCTCCATTAACATCAGCATCTAAAAAACTTGATCCTCCATATCCTGAGCCATATTTATTCTGATATTTGGCAAATGTTGATTTATCAATTTCACCGTACTGATATTCAGTTGAAAGGGTTACTCCCCATTCATTATTTTTTCTGGACTTTCCTTTTTTTGTTGTAATAACAACTACCCCTGCTGAAGCTCTCTCACCGTATAAAGCAGAAGCGGCAGCTCCTTTCAGTACGTTAACACTTTCAATATCGTTAGGGTTAATATCTGATATTGAGTTCCCACCATCAAAAATTGTATAATCCGATGAAATAGAACTGTTATTATTACTTACAGGAACTCCATCAATTACGAAAAGTGCCTGGTTATTCCCCCCGATTGATTTCATTCCTCTTATCACGACACTGGAAGCTCCTCCGAAGTTTGCACTTGTCACTACTTGTACCCCAGCCGCCTTTCCAGCCATTTGACTGGATAAGTTTCCTGTGTTTGCACCTTCTCTAAGCACATCTCCTTTAATTTCTTGGGATGCATATCCTAGTGCTTTCTTTTCTCTTTTGATTCCGAGTGCAGTTACTACTACCCCTTCAATTTCTTTTGTTTTAATAGTATCATTCTTCTGCTGTGCATGAGCTACAGCAATGGAAGACGACAATACTAAAACAAGTAGACTTGCTGTTAGTTTCTTCATATCAAATTTTAATTTTGTATCCTGTACAAATTTGTAAAACTTTCTTAAAAACACAAAACAAAATCTTAAAAAAATATCAAATATTCATTTATTTCTAAAATAAATATTATAAAAATTATTAAATTAAGTTAAAAACAAAATAATTAACAAAGACAAACCAGGTAAGCAATATTTTTTTTCAGAAAAACACAAATCATTTTAATTGATAATTTCTATATAAAATATTAAGGAAACAACACAATAACAAACTGATTATCAAATAGATTAATCATACCATAAGGATTAATAAAGATTTAACAATAAAAAAATACAATGCAAAGCATATTATATTTTTCTCCTTTCAAACGGTAGTTGTAAGCTTATTACAGAAAAAAAAACGCCGAAGAAAAATGAAATATACTAAAAAATTGTTCAAATATTTTAGTTGAAAAGTACATATCCAATTATTATAATTATACAAACACATTACTGGATTTTAAACAATATTTTCTTTGGTTATGAATATTACTTATTCTTCTAATAACAGATTAATATTTATAAGCACTACTTACTATAAAACAACATGTATTTAATTAAAATGTATTTACTAATTTTGCACCATTCTTTGATAGGGGTATTAAACTTATGGATTTATTACAAAAATGGACAGATCTTTACATCGAGGCTGGATGTGATGAAGTGGGAAGGGGATGCCTCAGCGGACCTGTGGTGGCAGCAGCTGTTATTCTGGATGATAGTTTTAAGCCAAATTTGGTTAATGATTCTAAAAAATTAACCTTTAAGACGAGGATGGAACTGGATAGTTATATAAAAGATAATGTGAAAAATTATGCTATTGCAGAATTACCTCCTTCATTTATTGATGAACACAATATTCTTAATGCGAGCATCCACGCTATGCACCGTGCATTAGACCAATTAACAATAATTCCGGAGTTAATTTTAGTAGATGGAAATAAATTCCATCCTTATAATTATATCCCTCACCAGTGTATCATACAAGGAGATGCAAAAGTTCTGTCTATTGCAGCAGCTTCTATTCTGGCTAAAAATTACAGGGATCAATTGATGATCGAACTCCACGAAGAATATCCGGAATATAACTGGAACACCAACTTCGGATATGCCACGAAAGCTCATCAGCAGGCTTTAATAAAATATGGGCCAACAAAACATCACAGACAGTCGTTCAGACTGAAATATGATTAAATTTTTTAACTGAGTTTAAAACACAAAAAAGAGAAGCAAAATTTGCTTCTCTTTTATTTTTATAATAGACTTTTAAATCTTATTTCTTTTTTCTCTGCTGCTCCTGTATTTTCTGTTGATCCTGAGCTTTCTCCATCATCTCTCTCATTTTCTTCTGGAACTTACCTTCAGCTTTTGGTTTCTCCTTATTGGCCTGAATCTGTGCATGGATTTTCTTTTCATCCAGTATCAGATATTTAATAACAAGAATAATCAGGATATTAATCGCATTGGATACAAAATAATACCATGAAAGACCTGATGCTGATGTATTCAGGAAGAATAGGAATGTGATCGGGAAAATATACATTAACACTTTCATGTTTGGCATTCCTTCCTGTTGAGGCTGCTGCATATTTCCTGAAGTCATTACGGTATAAATCAAAATCACAATCGTACAAGCCAAAGCAAAAACACTTAGGTGATC
This sequence comes from Chryseobacterium sp. NFX27, assembly GCF_049887855.1. NCBI lineage: Bacteria > Pseudomonadati > Bacteroidota > Flavobacteriia > Flavobacteriales > Weeksellaceae > Chryseobacterium > Chryseobacterium sp. NFX27. The sequence goes on from NZ_JAGEKK010000001.1 coordinate 272,878, forward strand.
TCCCAGGAAAGGAATTTTAAATGGAAGTTTGATCAGATCATCATAAGCCGTTAAATCCTTTGCAAACCAAAACCCTTCACCTCTTAGATCAATAAAGTTCGGGAAGAAACGGAATAAGGCATAGAAAATAGGGATCTGTACCAGTGCCGGAAGACATCCTGCCATCTGGTTTACACCCGCCTTTCGGTAGATTTCCATGGTAGCCTGCTGCTTCTTCATTGGATCCGCATCTTTCAGTTTGGCATTTACCTCATCAATTTCAGGACGGATCACCTTCATCATTGCACTTAACTTATGCTGTTTGTACATGATTGGTGATAAGATCAGCTTTACAATGATCGTCATTAAGAAAATTACCCAGCCTGCTGTAAGTCCCCAATCTGCAATGATATTATACATTGGCATAAAGAACCCACGGTTCATCCACCCAATGAAAGACCATCCTAATGGTAATATTTCGTCAAAGTTTTTATCATATGATTTTAACAAAGGTAAATCAAGCGGCATAAAGTACCAGGTAAAGTCCTGGTTAAGCTCGCTTCCTGTCATCTGTACGAATCCTTCAAAATTAAGTTTCTTCAGATATTCACCTTCTTCTATGGCTTCCTGATTTCCTTTGCTTTGCGTGAAACCGCTTTTAGCTTCAATTACAGAAGAGAAGAACTGCTGTTTTACACCAATCCAGTTAAGCGTTTCTTTTTCCTCACTCATATCTGTTCTTCCGTCATAATCATAATCTTTATAATTATTGAAAGCATATGAGAATTCCGAGTGTGACTGTTCCTGCGCTCTACCCTTTTCCAGGTTTCTTACACTGTAATCCCAGATGAAATCCGCTTTGTTATCAGCAGTAATGGCAGCAAATCCCTTTGTTCTTACTTTAAAATCCAGTGTATATTTTGGAAGCAACGTATAAACAAACTGAATAACAGCACTGTTATAGTTAGCTGTCATCGTTACAGCATTTCCATTAACAGCAGGTGTAAAAACCAGGTCTTTGGTATTAATTACTTTTCCTGTTTTATCTTTAAACTGAAAACCGTAGTTCGAATTCTTTTTATCGATCAGATAAAGGGGAAGATCTGCATTATCTGTTTTATGGTTATATGCTTTATATTGTGAAAGCTGTACTTTAGAAACCTGTCCTCCTAAGCTTGAGAATTCTACGTTCAGTTCTTTGTTGCTCAAACTGGCTGTCTGAATAGCACCAGGAGTTACATTTGGATTGATATTGCTTGCCTGAGTCTGTTTTACAGCATTTTTTACCTGCTCAACTTTCTGTTCCTGAGCTTTTAACTGCTCTTCTTTCGCCTGCTTGTTCTGGAAATAGAACATGAATCCGAAAAGAACCAAACATAAAACCGCAAAACTGATCATTTGACTTTTATCGATTCCCTTGTTTTGTTGCATTTTATTTTTATATTAAAATTTTAAATTTAATCAAGCATCACAGTATGCTGCTTTTTGAGCTGACAAAAATACTGTTTTTTTATCAAAACTCTATGCATTACCATGTTACTATATAATAAACTCAAGCTGAGAATAATCAGCCTGAGTTTATTTTAAGACGTTTATGATAAATAATTACCTTATTTCTTTTCGCAAGCCTTGATAAAAGCTCTGAACAGAGGATGCGGCGTTGCTACTGTACTCTTGTATTCAGGGTGGTACTGCACTCCTACATAGAACGGATGATCAGGAAGCTCAAGAGCCTCTACCAGACCAGTTTCCGGATTGGTACCTGTTGCCAGGAAACCGTTCTTTTCAAATTCCTGAAGATAATCACTGTTAAATTCATAACGGTGACGGTGTCTTTCTGTAATATTTTTAGTTCCGTAAATATCGTATAGTCTGGAACCGTTTTTCAATGAACATTTCCAAGCTCCAAGACGCATTGTGCCTCCTTTGTCTACGATATTTTTCTGCTCTTCCATGATAGAAATTACAGGATCCGGCGTTGATGTATCAAATTCCATTGAATTCGCTTTGGTATGGCCAAGAACATTTCTAGCAAATTCAACCGTCATGATCTGCATTCCCAGACAAATTCCCAACATCGGAAGTTTATTTTCTCTTGCATACTGAGCTGTAAGCACTTTTCCCTCGATTCCTCTATCGCCAAAACCTGGAGCAATAAGGATTCCGTCCACACCATTTAAAGTCTCTTTAATATTTTCTGCTGTGATATCTCCACTGTATACCCATCTGACTTTCACTTCAGTTTCAAGGCTTGCCCCTGCATGTTTGAAAGCTTCAGCAATAGAAATATAAGAATCCTGCAGAGAAATATATTTTCCTACTAATGCTATTTCTACAGATTTTTTCGGGCTTTTGAATTTTTTAAGGAAAGTTTTCCAGTCTTTAAGATCAGCTTCTTTATCATTTTTCAGATCTAATTCTTTTAAAACTACATCATCAAAGTTTTGCTTCTGAAGATAAATTGGAACTTCATAGATCGTTTCCAGGTCTTTACATTCAATCACATTATCTAAAGAGACATTACAGAATTGAGCCAATTTTGCTCTCTGATCTTTTGGAATCGTATGTTCTGTTCTGCATACCAAAACATCTGCCATAATCCCGCTTTCCATTAATTGGCGAACGGAATGCTGTGAAGGTTTTGTTTTCAATTCCCCGCTTGAAGCCAGGTAAGGCAACAGGGTAAGGTGAATCACCATAGAATTTTTCTCACCAAGTTCCCATTTCAGCTGACGTACCGTTTCAATGTATGGAAGAGATTCAATATCCCCTACAGTTCCCCCGATTTCAGTAATGATGATATCATAATTCTGCTTGGAAAGCATTTTGATTCTTCTTTTGATCTCGTTGGTGATATGAGGAATTACCTGAACCGTTTTTCCCAAGAAGTCTCCTTTTCTTTCTTTTTCAATAACTGTTTGGTAGATTTTCCCTGTAGTAACGTTGTTGTTTTGGGAAGTAGGAGCATCCAAATAACGCTCGTAGTGACCTAAATCCAGATCCGTTTCTGCACCATCTTCGGTTACATAGCATTCTCCGTGTTCATATGGATTCAGTGTTCCCGGGTCGATGTTGATATAAGGATCCAGTTTTTGGATCGTTACGCTAAAACCGCGTGATTTTAACAAAAGCCCCAGAGAAGCAGACACGATTCCTTTTCCCAAAGATGAAGTTACACCTCCTGTCACAAAGATGTACTTTGTATTCTTTTTACTCATTAGATTAGGTTTGTGCAAAGTTATGGGAAAAAGAGATACAAAGCAATTTTTTAAATTTTGAAACCGAAAAATCCTCTTGAAACATTTATAAATTCTGCTTAAAAAATTTATCAATGTTTGGTAACCGCAATGTCAAAATGCTATAACCATCAATAATTATAACACAAAACATTCATTTCATCTGCTTAATCTGTGAAAGAAAAGATTCATAATAATGAAAAAGGCTCTCCAGTCACATGGAAAACCTTTTTAATTCAATTTATTTATAAAATTTATTGTTTTATCAATTCAAAATACAGGCTTACTTCCGCATCTTTAGCTACCCCTGCACCGGTTGGGTCGTATTTGACTCCGTAATCTAAACGGTTAACTGTGAATTTTGTCTGGAATCCCATTACTTCTTTTCCCTGCTGATTCTTGGTAACTCCTCCAAATGTTACCGGAACACTTATTTCTTTCACAGTCTCCTTAATTTTCAAATTTCCTTTCAGGATATATGAATTATTTTTGTCCTTGGTAATGGAAGTACTGTGAAAGCTTATGGCCGGATATTTATCCGCTTCAAAAAAATCTGCACTTTTAAGGTGCTTATCTCTCATTTCTACACCTGTATTAATAGAATTTACATCTACTCCAAAATCAAAAACGCCATTATCTAAATTGGCACCTTCAGTTGTTACTTTTCCTTTAAATGCATCAAAACGTCCCTGTACAAAGTTAATACCCATATGTTTGATATTAAAGTTCACCGAAGAGTGCATAGGATCTACTGTCCATTCTGTTTGTGCAAAGCCCAGAACGCTTAGCAGCGTGAAAACGAAAGATAAAAATACTTTTTTCATAATAAACTTAATTTTAGTTGAGTAAAGATAATACATATTGATTATCCTGTTATTGATGTAGGTTAGTTTTTAATTTTAGATGAAATTATTTTAGAATATACCAACTCGAAGACAAAGCTGATGAGAAATACAACGAATGAATTAACATACAGGAATAAAGCAAGAAGTCCGGGATCTGTTTTATTTGAGAAATAAGCAAAGGGATTCGTGCCTGAAATAATTAAGGTGAATAAATAAATGATTTCAAATAGAACCGCAATTTTTAAAACTGAACTATAATTCTTTCTGAAGATTAATACCGTAATAAAACTGACCATTGTTACAATAAGGCATTCCACTAAAACCCCAATTGGAACCAGGGCAAGTCCGTCTGACTTTTCTTTTAAGAAACGTAATGTCCATTCGCTGAATTGAGCATTAAGAAGACTCATCACAATCAATATAACCAAGCTTCTCAATAGAATATTTTTCATTTTTGAAAATTAATTAAAATATTGAAAGGACATTCATTTTTTTTAACTTCGCAGTATGGCAAAACTGAAAACAGCATATTTCTGTCAAAACTGCGGAACTCAATATTCCCAATGGATGGGACAGTGCAAAAACTGTGGAGAATGGAATACCCTTGTGGAGGAAGTCGTAGAAAAAACCTCATCCAAAACTCCGCCGTTCTCAAAATCCAAACAGCACGTCATCAATATTATTGAAGTGGAGACCAGTGAAGAACCGAGAATAAAAACACCCTCCGAGGAACTGAACCGTGTTCTGGGCGGCGGCATTGTACTGGGTTCTGTCACACTGATCGGGGGAGAGCCCGGAATCGGAAAATCTACCCTTCTGCTTCAGCTGGCCTTAAAGATGAAGAAAAAGGTCTTCTATGTTTCCGGAGAGGAAAGTGCTTCGCAGATTAAAATGAGAGCAGACCGGCTGACAGATGTTCAGAATCCGAACTGTTTTCTTTTTACGGAAACTTCACTGGAAAAAATCCTTCACGAAGCTAAAAAACTGGAACCGGATTTCATGATCATCGATTCTATCCAGACGTTGCAGTCTCAGTTAATTGAAAGTTCTCCGGGAACGGTTTCCCAGATCAGGGAGTGTTCGAATGAAATTATAAAATTCGCGAAAGAGAACAATACTCCGGTATTCCTTGTTGGCCATATCACGAAAGACGGTCAGATTGCCGGGCCAAAAGTGCTGGAACATATGGTAGACGTAGTATTGAATTTCGACGGCGACAGAAATCATCTCTTCAGATTGCTCAGAGCCAATAAAAACCGTTTCGGATCTACTTCCGAGATCGGTATCTATGAAATGGTTTCCCAGGGTTTAAAGGAAATCAGGAATCCTTCTGAAATCCTTATCACTAAGAAATTTGAAGAGCTTTCCGGCAATTCCGTGGCAGTAACTCTGGAAGGAAACCGGCCTATGCTTCTGGAGATCCAGGCATTGGTAAGTACAGCTGTTTATGGTACTCCACAGAGAAGCTCTACCGGATTTGATGCAAAAAGACTGAATATGCTGCTGGCTGTTCTGGAAAAACGTGCAGGATTTCAACTTGGCGCCAAGGATGTCTTTTTAAATATTACCGGAGGTATAAAAACAGATGATCCGGCATTAGATCTTGCCGTGGTAGCTTCCATCTTATCGTCTAACGAAGATATTGCTATTTCCGAACATTTCTGTTTTGCCGGTGAGATCGGATTAAGTGGTGAGATCCGGCCAATAGCACAGGTTGAACAGAGAATTACAGAAGCTGAAAAATTAGGCTACGAAAAAATATTTGTATCGAATCTTAATAAAATACCGAAAAGAAAGTTTGGAATTAAGATTGAGGAGGTAAGCAAAATTGAGGATTTCCACGAAAGGATCTTTTAAAACAGCGTTCATAGGAATTAAGAAAAACTGGTAGTCGAAACGGATTGATCATTCATCATTCACATTTAATCTCTATCTTTAATCTATGAATTATCTCGCTCATTCCTTTCTAACCTTCTCTGACGGACAGATCGTAGGACAATTTCTTGAAGACTTTATCCGGAACAAAGACCGCTTTTCTTTTCCTAAGGATATTCAGGATGGCATTACGCTGCACAGAGCTGTAGATACATTTACAGATTCCCATCCGGCCATTCATGAAGCTAAAAAGGCTTTCTCTCCTTTAGTCAGGCTGTATGCCGGGGCTTTTGTGGATGTTGCCATGGATTATTTCGTGGCCACTGATCTTTCCCTCCATTCTTTAGCTGAATGGAAGGCTCATTCCTTACGGGTATACAGAGTTCTGAACGAGCATGAGGAATGGCTTCCCGGCAACTTCAAAGTAATGTTGACTAAAATGGAAAAAGATGACTGGCTGTATAATTACCGTGAAGACTGGGGTATTCAATTCAGCATGCGCAATGTTCTGAATAAAGCAAAATATCTGACTCCTGACATTCCCGTTTTCGAAGCATTTCTAAAAAACAAACCTTTCCTTCAGGAGTGTTATAACAATTTTTTTCCGGATCTTCTTGATCATGCCAAAGGGATCAATGCAATGATTCAAATGGACCATAAATAAAAACACTTACAGGGAACGTAAGTGCTTTTTTAACAATTTGTGTTATTAGAATCCGCTGCCTTAAAGTTGGTAAATGGTGGTTTTATATTAAAACCGTTATTTAGCCTGTCTTTATTTATCCCCAATGTTGTAATCCCTACTTAATCAATAAGTATTTTTAAGACTAAAATTTTAATAGAAGTAAAAATGTTTCAACTATGTGACATTCTACTCTTTTTAATAAGCTTATGTTTTTATTTCTCCTGCAAATTATAATTTCAATAAAATCTTACTTGAACAGATCATTAGTTAAAAATTAATCATAACAAAATAGCTCTACACAAATATAATTTTTTTTAAGCAATAAACAAATATAATATGCATTAATTAATAAATAATACTTACATATGAATTATTAATAACTGATTAAGAAATTCATTGAAAAATAATTATCTATAATAATTAAAAAAATGATACAATTTAAAAATATTAATCAAAAATAAGTGATTTAATATGTATTTAAACTCTTAATAGGCAAAGCGGAAATTCCAGGCTAAAACTGTCGATATAAATACCGGTTGGGATAGGTAAGCTTTTCACTTTTTCTTTCACCATTCACAATCATGTGAACAATATTGATCTGATCATCAAAAAGATTATACAGAAAACTGACCGCCGACTCAACTTTTTTAGGAGTATTAAGCGTTTCCGACTCAAGAAAAACATTCACTGACTCACTGTCTTCTTCATATCCTACATAATTTATTTTTAAAAACTTTCCGTCAGCTTTTAATTTGAAATATTCTGCACAGTATTTTTCCAGAGCCTCATTAAGCCTGGCTTTGTATTTGCCGTCATTAAAATGGAAGGAACTGCCATATTTTTTACTTAACCCGTTTTCGAGATCATCCAGAAAAAATCTGCCTGTGATCTCAAAAGATTTAGATTTGGAATTATAATTAATTTCTACAGAACCTACATGATAAGGATGCTTCACTGTTGAAAAAGAGAATAAAAAAAATACCGGTAATAAAAACAGCCATAAATTCTTCATATGTCCTGACCTTTAAAATTTGTTCGAAATTAATCATTATTTTCGTACGCATTATATTTTTACGTTATGATGCAGGATTTCCTCTTTTATTTAAACCTTGGGTGGCAACATATTATTTCCCTGGATGCGCTGGACCATCAATTGTTTGTGCTGGCTCTGATCGCCGTATATTCTTACAGTGACTGGAAAAAAATACTGATTCTTGTAACCGCCTTTACAATCGGACATTCTATTACACTGGCATTGAGCATTCTTGATATTTTCAGAGTTCCTTCTGCCTGGGTAGAGTTTTTGATTCCTTTGACGATAGTCCTTACAGCTCTGGATAATATCCTCATGAAAAATAAAAAGCAGACGCTGATGCGGGCCAATTATTATCTGGCAGCCGTCTTTGGGCTTATCCATGGAATGGGTTTTGCGAATACGGCAAGAGTAATGATCGCCAAAAGCCAGAGTATCGCCATTCCGTTATTAGGCTTTAATATCGGATTGGAATTGGGTCAGATCGTTATTGTATCAGGTATTCTTATCCTTTTATTTATCCTTCTTAAAATTTTTAAGGTCAACAAAAAAGACTGGGTACTTTTTGTATCTTCAGGTGTATTTGCATTGGCTTTAAAAATGACTTTAGAAAGAATTCCTTTCTAAGTTTGAAACATTTTTAATAATTCGTCTACTTATTATTATCTTTGATAACTATTAAATCAATCCGGTAATGAAATTAAAAGCAGCCCTACTTTCATTTTCTGTATTTGCATATACAGGCTTCACCGCACAAAACATTCAGAATAACCCTGGAAGTAACCACGGAAACAGATTCGAGCAGCTTGGGACTATTCTTCCCACTCCCAATATTTACAGAACGGCTTCGGGAGCTCCCGGCCAGGGATATTGGCAGAACAGAGCTGACTATGATATTACAGCTTATCTTGATGAAGATAAAAGAAATTTAAAAGGTTCAGAAACCATTACCTATTACAACAATTCTCCGGATGATCTGGATTATATCTGGCTTCAGCTGGATGAAAATCAGCAATCTACTGTAAAGAATGCCGGTTATGCTTTTCCTTCCACCCTTCCGTCTTCTTCTAATGATCAGCAGCTGAAAGTGACTGAGCTGCCTGAAAAAGACAACGGCTATGGCGTGAATCTTGAAAAGGTGACGGATGCTTCGGGCAATCCACTGAAATATACCGTGAACAAGACGATGATGCGCATTGATCTGCCAAAAGTACTAAAGAAAGGAGAAAAACTGGTCTTCAAAGTAGACTGGAACTATAATATCCCGAACAGAATCAAAATGGGCGGCCGTGGCGGCTATGAGAACTTTGCCGAAGACGGAAATGATCTGTACACTATGACGCAATGGTACCCGAGAATGTGTGTATACAGTGATTTTCAGGGATGGCAGAACCATCAGTTCACAGGGCGTGGTGAGTTTGCTTTGGTATTCGGGAATTTTAAAGTTTCAATGAATGTACCTGCAGATCATATTGTAGGCGGAACCGGCGAATGTAAAAATTATGAGCAGGTTTTAACTTCAGATCAGATGGCAAGATACCGAAAGGCTGAAAGTGCTGCCGAACCCATAGAGATTGTAACGCTGGATGAAGCAAAAAAAGCTGAAAAAAATCATTCAAAACAAAGAAAGACATGGAATTTTGAAGCCAGTGATGTAAGAGATTTTGCCTGGACCTCATCCAGAAAATTTGTCTGGGACGGAATGCGTGTCACAATTCCTGAAAACAACAATAAAGTAATGGCTATGAGCTTTTATCCAAAAGAAGCTTACGGTCTTTACAGGAAATATTCTACAAAAGCGGTTGCCCACACCATCAAAACCTATTCTGAATTCACAATTCCTTATCCGTATCCTGTCGCACAGTCTGTAGAGGCAGCCAATGGAATGGAATACCCGATGATATGTTTCAATTTCGGAAGAACGGAAAAGGACGGAACCTATTCTGAGGGAACTAAAAACGGGATGATCGGAGTGATAATCCACGAGGTTGGTCACAATTTCTTCCCGATGATCATCAATTCTGATGAAAGACAGTGGAGCTGGATGGATGAGGGCCTGAATACATTCACAGAATATCTTACGGAAGAAAAATGGGACAATAAATTCCCATCCAAAAGAGGTCCGGCCTGGACGATTACAGATTATATGAAACTTCCCAAAGATCAGCTGGAACCTATCATGAGTAATTCTGAAAATATTATTCAATTTGGGCCGAATGCATACTCAAAACCGGCTACCGGATTAAATATTCTCCGTGAGACGATCATGGGAAGAGAACTTTTCGACAAGGCTTTTAAAACGTATGCAAAAAGATGGGCATTCAAACATCCTGAACCTGCAGACTTCTTCCGTACCATGGAAGATGCCAGCGGTGAGGATCTCGACTGGTTCTGGAGAGGATGGTTCTACGGAACAGATCCTGTAGATATTGCTATTGATAAAGTAAGTGTGGCTGTTCCGGATCTCAACACTCCTCCAAAAGCAGCCAAAGAAATAAAATATAAAGTGGAAGAACCTCTTCAGAACTCATTTGAAGATATTTCAAAGATCAGAAACAAAGAGGATAAAAATATTACATTCTATGTAGATAAGGATAAGGACCTGCAGGACTTTTATTACAGATACGACAGAGGCCAGGAGAAAATAGATGCTGACAAAGAATATACTGTAAAAATGGATGCTGGTGTTCCTCTGGATGTCAAGGATAAAGAGAAATTCAAAAATTTAACAGGCTACCAGATCGACTTTGTTAATAAAGGAGGACTGGTAATGCCTATCATACTTGAATTTACTTTTGAAGACGGAACAAAACTGTATGACAAGTCGTCTGCACAGATCTGGAGGCAGAATGAAAAGAAGGTTTCCAAGACGTATTATTTTGATAAAAAAATCAAGTCGATTCAGCTTGACCCCATGAGGGAAACTGCAGACATTGACACTACCAACAACTTATGGAGCAGTAGCGGTGCAGACAGTCAGGTTTCAAAATTCCAACTGTTTAAACAGAAGCAGGGCAATGGCCCGGTAAGGGGAGGATCCAACGGAAAAGTAAATCCGATGCAGGCTGCCGGAAAGAAATCATAAAAACTAAAAAAGGTTGTTTCACAAGAAGCAACCTTTTTTATTATAATGCAATATCTTAATAATTAGACTAAAGCCAATTTTCGATGTTCATTAAACATTAGGCGGAGTTAAAGCCCACCCCTATTGAATTCTTCAAATGCTATGTGAAAAAAATCTGCATAATCTGTTTGATCTGCGAGAAATTGCAAACAAAAAAATAATTCAGCCATCTAAAGCCTATCCCTATTGAACTTTTCAAACGCTATGTAAAAAAATCTGCGTAATCTGTTTGATCTGCGAGAAATTCAAACAAAAAAAATAATTCAGCCATCTAAAGCCCACCCTATTGAACTGTTCAAACGTTATGTAAAAAATCTGCGTAATCTGTTTAATCTGCGAGAAATTTCAAACAAAAAAAATAATTCAGCGATCTAAAGCCCACCCTATTGAACTGTTCAAACGTTATGTAAAAAATCTGCGTAATCTGTTTAATCTGCGAGAGATTTTAACCGAAAAAAATTAATTCAGATAAGCTTTTAAAGAATTTTTATACGTTCTCCCAAGCGGAAGTTTCTCCCCGTCTTTCAAATAGACATAAGCCACATCATAGGAACCGATATGAGAAGACAGAACAATATATGATTTGTGAATTCTGATAAATCCTAAGTTTTGAAATTTTTCTTCAAAATTGGACATCCGATCAAGGATCATATATTTTTTCAAAGGCGTCACCAAAATAATATATTCCCCGAATCCCTGTACCCATCGCACATCATCCAGAAGAACTTTGTGCATCACGTAATTGGATTTAAACATGATAAAATCTTCCTTCTTCTCCTGTTCCGCAGAATTTTTGAACTGCAGAAAATCTTTCGCTTTATTGATCGCTTTTTTAAAGGTCTCAAAATCCACCGGCTTTACAAGATAATGGACCACATCCAGTTCAAAAGCTTTGACGGCATACTGAGTTTCAAGCGTGAGAAATATACACAACGGCTTATAAGGCAACTGACGCAAAAGCTCAATTCCATTGATATAAGGCATATTAATATCCAGAATCACCAGGTCTACCCTATTCTGCTTAAGGTATTCCAAAGCTTCTTCCGGATCCTGAAAAACCTTCAGCAGATCCACACCTTCCATCTGTCCGCAATATTTTTGGATCAGCTGGAGCGCCGGATATTCATCATCTACACTTACAATCGTCAGATTAGCCATTACAGTTTAATTTTTAAAATAGTCTGATAGTCGTTCTCCACAGGTTCGGATATAAAAGTATATTTTCCTGCATAGTTTTTTTCCAAAATATTGATCACCGCTTCATTTCCCAGACCGCTGTCATTCATATTTCCGACAAGATTTTTTTTCTTTGATACAGAATTTCGGATCTCAAACAAAAGTTCCTGATCCTGTATTCTATAGCTGACATTGATATAACTCCCCGCCTCTACTCCCACCGCAGAATGTTTCAGGGCATTTTCAAATAACGTGAGACATATGGAAGGCGGAACATCAATTAATTCCAGGGTTTCTTCATTCTGGATATTGAAACCAATATTCAGGACATTATTATATTTCAGCTGATACAACCCTGCAAGAGATCTGATGGATGAAAACTCCTGGGCCATAGAAATTTTCTCTTTACCGGTATCATAAATCACATACTGAAGCAGTTTACTGAGCTGCAATATAGATTCTGAAGTATTTTCTGAAGGCTGGAAGCTTTTGGAATAAATATTATTAAGCGTATTCAGCAGAAAGTGGGGATTCATTTTAGATTTTAAAAGGTCCAGATACAACTGATCTTTTTCTTCACCCAGATCTTTAAAATCCTGCTCGATAAGAAATTTATCTTTTGTAATCCCGAGGAATGAGGCAACGAGGATCACAATCCCCTGTGCCGTATACACATTGAAGAGGAATTTGGTATTGGAAAGGGCCTCATTAAAATTCATATGGAAAACTGCCGGCTGCAACAGAATTCTGAAAAGGCTAGAGACCAGAAAACTGATCAAGGCATAGAGAATAAACTCAGGATATTTTTTGGAAAGATAGAATTCCGGGACCAGATAAAAGTAGACGAGACTGTAAATGCCGACATTAAAAATAATGACCGATAAAACACTCCAGATGAGTTCCGGAACATCCAGAAAGTAGTTTTCAGTAAAAAAAGTGATAACAATGAAGATCAAAAGGAAAAAAATATGCTGAAACTTCAGCAAAAATCCCCAATGATAGTCCATCAGCTTTTTCAAAACCTTCGCATTAAACAAAAGCCTGAAAACCAATAATATAAATATAATATTTATAATTAAAAACATCTAAAAAGTCCAAATTTCAATCTTTCAAATATACCATCTTTTTTACCCCATCATACAGTTCACTGATAAAAACTGTCATTGATTGAAAAATAAATCTGCGGGTGGTTCTTATAAATATATTTGAGACATCAGGATATTAACTCAATATTACATGAAAATTAAATTCAGATTAATCATCATTTTGATGCTGGGAATGATCCGGCTCGCCAGTGCACAAAGCCGCGACAACTACAATATGTGGTTCCAGTATCTGATGTCTGCAAGACTGACGGATAAAAGTACACTCACCGCTCTTTCGCAGTACCGTTCCTTTGATCTGGCATATGATACAAGACTTTTTCTGGTTTCCGCCTATGTAGATTATGAAATAGCTAACGAAGTGAAACCCGCCGCCGGGTTCATGTTTCTGGTGCTGGACTCCTATAAGCCCGACCAATCAAAAAAAGAGCGGTATGAAAAAAGACCTTTCCAGCAGATGACCCTGGGAGGCAGTATCGGAAGAACTTCAGTTTCGCACCGTTTCCGTGTAGAAGAACGCTTTATAAGCAATCCGGATGAGTTCATCGTGAGGCTCCGCTATCTTATATCCCTGAGAATTCCGTTTAACAGAGCCGGAGAAAAAGAAAAGCTGTATGGCATTCTGAAAAATGAATTAAGGATGAACGTGGTGAAAGAAGATCCCTTTGACAGTAACCGTTTAACAGCCGGGTTCGGAATGAAGGTCGGAAAAAACGCAGCCATTGAAGTTGCTTTTATCAACCAGCTGGAAACCGGATCTACAAGCAATTACGGCTTTATCGGGTACAGAAACAGTTTCGACTGGAGAAAGAAAAACAAAAATAAATAACTATAAATAAAATCATCTATGCTTACCTTCCTTGGATTCGTCATGATTCTCATCTTCATGGTTCTGATCATGAACAAGAAAATGACTCCGCTTACCGCATTGGTCATCGTCCCCGTAACCGTAGCTCTCTTTGCTGGTTTCGGCCCTGAACTGGGAGAGATGATGAAAAATGGGGTTAAAGAAATAGCCCTGACCGGTGTTATGCTCATCTTTGCCATTCTATATTTCAGCCTGATGATCGATACAGGACTTTTTGAACCTTTGGTCAATATCATTTTAAAAGCAGTTGGGGACAACCCCATCAAAACAACAATAGGAACTGCTATTCTTACCGCTTTGGTATCCCTGGACGGCGACGGCTCTTCCACGTATTTAATTGTCGTAGCTGCCATGCTTCCTCTTTATAAAAGACAGGGCATGAACCCGCTGATCCTTACCTGCATTATTATGCTTGCCGGACAAATTATGAATATCCTTCCCTGGGGCGGCCCTACAGCAAGAGTAATGAGTTCTCTTAAGCTGGGACACACAGAAATTTTTGTTCCTATGATCCCGATTATGGCGATAGGAATTCTGTGGGTAATATTCGTGGCCTATATTTTAGGGAGAAGAGAAAAAATAAGAATTGCCAAGCACGGGAAATTCACCAATTATAACTCAAATGATATCATTGGGGAAGTAGATCTTAAGCTGAGACGCCCGAAACTGATCCTGATCAACCTGGCTCTTACGGTCGCTCTTCTGGTGGTAATGATCCTGGATATTGTTCCTTTGGGCATTGCTTTTATGATTGCTTTCTGTATTGCTTCCATCATCAATTACCCGAAACTGAAAGATCAGCAGAAAATAATTTCCAAACATGCAGGAAATGCTTTATCAGTAGCCGGAATGATCTTCGGGGCCGGAATTTTTACCGGGATCCTTAATGGCTCAGGCATTATGCAGGCGATGGGAAACAGCATGATAGAAATAGTCCCGAAAAGCTGGGGAGGATATATGAATATCGTTACCGCCGTATTCAGTATTCCATTTACCTTCTTCTTATCCAATGATGCCTATTATTTTGGAATTTTACCAATTATTGTTGCTACGGGACATCAGCTGGGAATTTCACCGGAAATACTGGGAAGGGCAAGCCTTATCGGACAGGGATCACATCTGCTGAGCCCGCTGGTTCCGTCTACCTATTTATTAGTCTCACTGGCAGGGGTAGAATTTTCAGACCATTTGAAATATACCTTAAAATGGGCTTTGGGATCTTCCATTGTGATGCTGTTGGCAGGACTGATTTTGGGAGTTATCTAAATCCTGTTTCGTCAGTTATCCTGAATTCGGAATAAGAAGATGTTTGAAAACACTTGCATGTATAATAAGGTAAGCAAAGGCATTTCATTCAACAAGGTAATACCTATATTCCCTGTGTATTGCGTACCAATAAGTGAAACGGCTTTGTTTATCTTAAAATCAACCGAATGCTTTTTAAAAGCTTTGTTTATCATTACGTTTAATTTAATCCTTATCCGAATTCAGGTTAATTATCATTATATTTCGGAAGTATAAATAAATTCCAGGTTATGTACGGACCGCATATTTTTTTCAGATGAGCTTTTTTGAAACAAAAAAAACATTCACAGGAAGGTATTTAAAGAATCTTACCTTATATGTATTTGCCGCAATTATCGGTGGAGTGCTCACAGGATATTATGCCCCTGAAGCAAGCATTCAGCTGGGAATTGTAAGCCGGTATTTTTTCATGGTTCTGGAAATGCTGATCCTTCCGATTATTTTCATGGCGATCATGTATGGAATTTGCCAGCTTTCCGGGATCAGAAATGCAAGCAGCATCGTTTGGAAGACCATTCTCTATTTTCTCATCATCAGTTCGGTGGCTATTATTTTAGGATTTATCTTCGGATTTGCGGTAAAGCCCGGAGCCGATACCGGAATTGATACGGTAAAAATCAGTAGATCCCTTCCCAAAACATTTGAGATCAACGATACCAGCCTATCCGGCACTCTGTATCTCAACAGACACGGGATTTTTCTTATTGTTTCCATCCTGGCCGGGATTTTTATGAATCTTTCCGGAGCCAGAGAAAAGTTCCTGAATATATTGGATCATGGCCTTAAGATCTTTTATGCCGTGATCAAGTATCTCTATCTTATTCTCCCCGTTATTATTTTCTGTAATATCGCATATGGAATTGCAGTATATGGCATCAATACTCTTCTGCCGCTCAGTAAAGTTGTGGCAACGGTATATCTGGCTGATATTGTCTTTATCTTTGGAATTTTGGGAATTGTTTCTTATCTGTTCAAAATTCAGCTTTGGAAGTTCTTGCTTGATTTAAAGGAAGAGATCATCCTGGTCATTACAACATCCAGTTCCAAAACAGCCTTTCCGCTGATCTTTGAGAAAATGGAGTCTGAAGGCTACAGCAGAAAAATTTTGAGGTTTGTGATTCCTTTGGGGTATAATTTCAATCTTTCCGGAGCCTGTATTTACATTTCTGTGACCTGCTGTTTTCTTATTCAGTTTTATAATATTTCTTTAACCGTTACCGATTATCTGTGGCTTTTCGTTATTATTTCCATTACTTCAAAAACGGCATCGGGCGTTCCGGGATCAGGATTCCTGGCTCTTATTTTTACATTGAACAGGTTTGGAAAAATCCCTCTTACGGATCTTGCCCTTCTTTACAGTGTAGACCGTTTTATGAATGAAGCGAGATCTGTGACCAACTTTATCAGTATTGCCATTTCCGGGGCCGTGATCTCGAAGATAGACCAGTCTTCAAAAAAATAATAACCTAAAGTGATATCTATTAAATCCATAAATTTGAGGTCAAAATAATTAATGGTCATGAAAAAAATTTTAAGTACATTTTTACTTACCTCCGCAATACTATTGAATGCCCAAGAGAAGCCAACATATCCTGAATTGACTGCAAACACAAAAAGAATAGATTTAAAACTTCCAAAAACCGAAAATGAAAAAAATTATAAAGTAGAAGTTCGTTTTGGATTAGAAGTTAATGTTTCAGAATGTGAAGATCCCAAAGATTTTACTTTTAACAAACAAAATTTAAAACACGGATATGGGTTGCCTAATTATAGATATGAATATTATTCAGTTGCAGAAAACCAACCCATAGAAATCTTCAGCGTAAATAATCCAGGTAATTGTAATAAAAACAAAAAAGTGGTAAAAAAGATTTTAAGTGTTCAAAATATTTTCATGGAATACAATGGATATTTCTCTACCCCTTTTTTCATTCCAAAAAATTGGACTATTGAATACAGATTATGGAAAATTGATGGGGAATTCAAAACAGTTCAATAAGATTACAAAACATCTAGCCTTATCAATTTTGTCTGAAAATATAGCAAAACATTTGCATCAACTTCTTAGAACACTAAAATTCAACACACTATTCCCTTTATTTTTTTTGTATTTGTTTTCGTAGAAAAAATCAATCTGATTCAGGAAAAACTAAGCAGGAAAAGTATGATTGTAACTCTTTATTTTAATTTTTAGGATTTAACCTAACGTATTCACAAAATAAATCTGAAACTGAGAATGTTCAGTATTCCTAAGAAAAACTTTGCCAGGGCCCTTCTACGAATAAGCGTTAAAATACTGAGAATCAAAATACAAAAGCCATAAATAAATCTACAAACAGTGTATAATCTGATTATAATTTTTTTTATCTTTGATATACACTTAACACATCAATCGTCAAAATCCTGATTGACATTAAATGTTCAGGAATGTAGAACCAACACTGTATTATTTATGAAAAATGCTAAATCATTAAGCAGAGACGCCCAGAAATCCATTATCGGAGGTGCAGCAAGAGCTGTTTGCTGCGAATGGGACGAACAGGGAAGATGTACTTTATGGATCGGACCGGGACAGCACTGT
Organism: Chryseobacterium sp. NFX27; assembly: GCF_049887855.1. Taxonomy (NCBI): domain Bacteria; kingdom Pseudomonadati; phylum Bacteroidota; class Flavobacteriia; order Flavobacteriales; family Weeksellaceae; genus Chryseobacterium; species Chryseobacterium sp. NFX27. Next base: position 290,688 of record NZ_JAGEKK010000001.1, read on the forward strand.
CCTTAATCCACTAATTATTAGAGTTAAATACAAAAGCCGGAATTGTCCGGCTTTCTTTTTTTCCATTTTTCTGCCAAATTTTCACACTGGGAAATAAAATTCTGCCATTTCATCCACAGGTCTCTCATGGCATACATTTAGAGAATTATAATGGAGAATTAATTAAAAAATAAATATATTATGTCAGTAAACTTTAAACCATTAGCAGACAGAGTTTTGATCGAGCCGATCGCTGCAGAAACTAAAACAGCTTCAGGTATTATTATTCCGGACACCGCAAAAGAAAAACCACAGGAAGGTACAGTAGTAGCAGTAGGTCCAGGAAAAAAAGATGAGCCTACAACTGTTCAGGTAGGTGACAAAGTTCTTTATGGAAAATACTCAGGAGCTGAATTAAAGCTGGAAGGAAAAGATTATTTAATCGTAAGAGAAGCTGATTTATTAGGAATCATCGGTTAATTTGTAAAAAGTAAAATGTATTCATGTAAAATGACTCATGAATATACTATTCATTAAACCTTATACAAAATACATTAATACAATAAAAAGATTATGGCAAAAGAAATAAAATTCGATATTGAATCAAGAGACGCTTTAAAAAGGGGAGTTGATGCATTGGCTAATGCAGTAAAAGTAACTTTAGGACCAAAAGGAAGAAACGTAGTGATTGAAAAATCTTTCGGAGCTCCTCACGTAACTAAGGACGGTGTTTCTGTAGCGAAAGAAATCGAACTTGAAGACAGAGTAGAAAATATGGGAGCACAGATGGTAAAAGAAGTGGCTTCCAAAACCAATGATATCGCAGGAGACGGTACTACTACCGCTACTGTATTGGCACAGGCTATCGTAAGAGAAGGTCTTAAGAACGTAGCTGCAGGTGCTAACCCAATGGATCTGAAAAGAGGAATCGACAAGGCAGTAACTGCAGTAGTTGAAAACCTTAAATCTCAGTCTAAAACCGTTGGAGATTCTACAGAAATGGTGAAGCAGGTAGCTTCAGTTTCTGCAAACAACGACGAGACTATCGGATCTCTGATCGCTGAGGCTTTCGGAAAAGTAGGTAAAGAAGGGGTAATCACTGTAGAAGAAGCTAAAGGTATCGACACAACCGTAGATGTTGTAGAAGGTATGCAGTTCGACAGAGGATACCAGTCTCCTTACTTCGTGACTAACCCTGAAAAAATGGTAGCTGAAGTAGAAAACCCTTACATCCTTTTGGTAGAGAAGAAAATCTCTTCTATGAAAGAATTGCTTCCGGTTCTTGAGCCGATTGCACAGGGTGGAAAATCTCTATTGATTATCTCTGAAGAAGTGGAAGGTGAAGCTTTAGCTACTTTAGTGGTAAACAAATTAAGAGGTTCTCTTAAAATTGCTGCTGTAAAAGCTCCAGGATTCGGAGACAGAAGAAAAGCAATGTTGGAAGATATCGCCATCTTAACTGGCGGACAGGTTATTTCTGAAGAGCAAGGTTTCACGATGGAAAACATCTCTCTGGATATGCTTGGAACAGCTGAGAAAGTAACAATCGATAAAGATAACACGACGATCGTAAACGGTGGTGGTGACGAAGCTAAAATCAAAGGAAGAGTAGCTCAGATCAAAGCTCAGATGGAAACTACTACTTCTGACTATGACAGAGAGAAACTTCAGGAGAGACTGGCTAAATTAGCCGGTGGTGTTGCTGTACTTTACGTAGGTGCAGCTTCTGAGGTGGAAATGAAGGAGAAAAAAGACAGAGTAGATGATGCACTTCACGCTACAAGAGCAGCCGTTGAAGAAGGTATCGTTGCCGGAGGTGGTGTTGCTTTAGTAAGAGCAATCTCAGCTTTGGAAAACCTTACAGGAATCAATTCTGATGAAACTACAGGAATCAAAATCGTAAAAAGAGCAATCGAGGAGCCATTAAGACAAATCGTTGCCAACGCAGGTGGTGAAGGTTCTGTAATCGTTGCTAAAGTAGCAGAAGGTACAGGAGATTTCGGATACAATGCTAAAACTGACGAGTATGTGAACATGCTTGAAGCAGGAATCATTGACCCTACGAAAGTAACAAGAGTGGCCCTTGAAAATGCAGCTTCTGTTTCCGGAATGCTTTTAACCACTGAATGTGTAATCACTGAAGTGAAAAAAGACGAGCCAGCTATGCCAATGGGAGGTGGAATGCCAGGAATGATGTAACGGTCAGTGACCGCGGCAATGTAATATACTAACCGCTCTATTTTTATAGGGCGGTTTTTATTTTATAAAAAATCCAATGGACTTCTTACTTGAAACTTTATTCGCAATTGTATATATTATATATTAGCGTAATGCGTAAATTTGGATGTTAGCAGACATTTTAGAAAAAACCGAACCGAACAATGAAAAGAATTATACTTTTATTATTGATACTATTTAGTATAACATTAAGTTATTCTCAAAATCTTTATCCTGAGAAATACAAAGATTGTAGTTTAACTTCCTTTTGTCTTGATTGTGGAGAAACTAGAGCTGAACCTCAAAACTCAATAATAAATGAATTGTTGAACAAATTTGATAAAAAAAGTTTAAGTAAAATAAAAGGAAATATTGAAGTACAAATTTTAATTGACGAATATGGAAATCCTTGCCTGCTAAGTTCATTAAATCAAACTAATATCTCCTCAAAAAAATTAGGTTTACAGAATGCAATAAACTCAACGTCAAATTGGGAACCTGCAATTTCAGAAAATAAAAAAATAAATAGCTCTGTTTCGCTAATTTTTCAATTTGAAAATAGCAACTTTTCTGCAAAGCGTAAAGTCTTTGACTTTAAAAATCAATCAAATGCAAAATCTGTTGGAAGTCCTGATATAAAAGGAACAGATAAAGAAAAACTTTCAAAAGGTTGGACTGTATTCACCCAACAAAACTCAGAGCTACCTTGGGATATGACAAGAGCTGTCGCAAATGATTTGGACAATAATATTTGGATTGGAACAGATAATGGAATTGTAAAAATAAATAATAAAAAATGGGAACATTTCAGCTCAAAAAACACATTAATCTCTCCTCCTGCTTATAATAAAAATGAAACACAATCAATACGAAATTTAGAGGTTGACAAAAATAACAATAAATGGTTTGTTGCTGGTTGGGATGTTTATAAATATGACAATAAAAACTGGATAAAATACGACTCAATAAATTCTCCAATAAATTGGGCAAGAAAAATATTTGTTGACCACTCAAATAATGTATGGTTTACGTCTTGGGATGGAGTAGCAAAGTTTGACGGAAAGAATTGGTCAGTAATTAACAAGCAAAATTCAAATCTACCAACTGACAAAACCCTTGGTGTTTATGTAGACAAGAAGGATAGAATTTGGATTGGAACATTTGAAGGAAACGTAATTATCGAAAACGGTGTAACGAAATTGTTAAACGAGAAAAATTCGCCTTTATCAAAAGCGTACATTTCAAAAATCTATGAAGATAAAAAAGGAAATTTATGGTTTGACTTATACAACGATAAATCAAATGAAGCTGGAATTTATGTATTAGATTTACAACAAAAATGGACAAGAATAAATCATTCAAATCCAAAAATGTTCAGTGAAAATGCAATCAATGATTTTTATTTAGATGAAGAAAGCAATTTGTTATGGATAACATTAAGCGGAGTTGGTGTTTTAAGTTATGATACAAACTCAAAAAAATGGGAAACTTACACAAATAAAAATTCAAACGTTCCAAGTATTTACTGCGAGAGAATAACGAAAGACAAAGATGGTTCAATTTGGATTGCGACTTATGCTGGAGTAATCAAACTTAATAAATAAAAAAACATCTACTAACATAGTATTACCAAAAGCGAGGCTGAAGGTTCTGTAATCGTTGCTAAAGTAGCGGAAGGTACAGGAGACTTCGGATACAATGCTAAAACTGACGAGTATGTAAACATGCTTGAAGCAGGAATCATTGACCCTACGAAAGTAACAAGAGTTGCCCTTGAAAATGCAGCTTCTGTTTCCGGAATGCTTCTTACTACTGAATGTGTGATCACTGAAGTGAAAAAAGACGAACCTGCTATGCCAATGGGTGGCGGAATGCCGGGAATGATGTAACGGTCAGCGACCGAGGCAATTTAATATACTAACCGTTCTACTTTTTGTAGGGCGGTTTTTTTGTTTGGATTATGGTTTTCCGTAAGGAAATAGTATATTTATATTTGATATTTGATGATTAAAACCAAAAGAACATTAGCGTAATTGTATACTTGTGCAATGTGTAAATTTGGATGTAAGTGACACATCATTCCAAAACTAGATTTATTTCAATGAAAGATATATTTTTATCGATATTTAAAACAACTGAAGAGAGACTAAAAAATCCATTTATTGGAACATTTATCATTTCATTTATTGCATATAATTGGAAACCGTTATCAGTTTTCTTTTTATCAAGTCAGAAAATTGAACAAAGAATAGCGTTCATTTCTAATAATTACACAGATATTTTCAATTTATTAATTTATCCTCTTGTAACTTCTGTTATTTATATTGTCTTGCTTCCCTATTTAATGTGGCTATTTGAAAGCCTAATTTTTAAATCATATAAAGAACGTAATCAAAATCTCTATAAAAATAAGCTAATTGATATCAGTGGAAAAAAAAGCGTTGCTGAAAGTGAGATCGAATTAGAAAATCTTAAAGCAAATTATAAGGAAATGGCAGATTTAAATAAGCAACTACAATTATATAAAGATCAGATTTTCACTAAAGATTTAGATATAAAAACCCTAGAAGACAAAATCCATGATTTTGCACAATTAACAAATGATTTAGAAAGCACAATACAAGAGAAAGATAAAAAAATAAATAACTTATATGTCCAATTAGAAGATAGTGAAATAACAACAAGAAACTATTATGATGAATATGAAAATACTCCTCAAAAAACAATTCTAGATTTTGTAAACAATCTACATTTGATAAATAAAGCTGATAAAAATGAAAATAATACATTTTTTATTGATCGATTTATAGCTCTTGGATTATTACAAGTTAATAAAGATGACAATACTAGAAAAGAATATATTCAAATAACAGATAAAGGATTATTTTACATTAAAAGAGCATTTTCCTCACGAATCATATAAAAAATATTTAAAAACTATGACAAAAAAAGAAAATTCATCAAATACTGACCAAACAAAAATTTCATCGAAACAAACAGATCGAGACACACAATGGAGTTTTAAGTTTTTGTTAAATCAATTTAAAAATGAAAGTGATAGAGCTGCCGTAATATTGGTAGCTTCTATTTTAGATGAAACCTTACAAACCTTACTTAAATCACACCTTGTTCCGATACCTAATTCTGATGATTCTCTTTTTGATAATGCAACGAGCCCACTTTCTACCTTCAGTGCAAAAATTGATATCTGTTATAGAATAGGTCTTATTAGTGGAAAATTTTCTAGAGACATCCATATTGTTAGAAAAATCAGAAATTCATTTGCACATGATATTTATGGATGTAGTTTTGAAAATGGATCTGTTATTTCTAGAATTAAGGAACTTGAAAACTCCTTCGAAATTTCAAAAAGAATTGAAGAAGCCAAACATTTAGAAATATTAAATGGATATCGTGGAATGTTTCTTTTTTTATCATCTTGTATGATTTTTTATTTGAATAACTTAATAACAGAAAAAACAGAAATCAAAGAACAAGAACTAGAATGGTTTTATATAAATAATTCCACCGACAATATTGAAAATAATACTTTAAATCTAGATGTAGAGTTAAAAGATACAGACGAAAGTCCTTAAAAATACTACACCGTCGCTACCGCACGAATCCTTTCGTGCGGTAGCGACGGGGGATACTTTTATTTGAACTATTTATACATTTTGATATTAGCAACAATACCAACATTAATATGAACGAACTCATAGGACTTAGAAATATAAACTCTGTTAATACCATTAATGATATAAAACGAGATTTGTTATTTTTTGACAAATTATTTTTGGTAGGTTTAAGCGAATGGAAAGAGATTATAGAAAGCAAATCAATTAAGAACCACAGGGAATTAGTTGATCAGAAAGGATTGATACCATTAAATGATTTCATAATATATGATGGTTTATTAACAATGAGCAATTATGTTATTGAGAACTTCGGAAACTGGGAAAAATATTATAATGAAACAAAAAATGAAAAACTTGAAAATAGAAATCAAAATCTAGAATATTTAGTAAATGAAGGTAAAATAATATATGATTATACTGTATTGACAAACGGAAACTCTTACAATACTATCCATAAAAAAATTGCACCTATAATCGAATCAAAAATCAATACCGTTAAAAAACAAAATTTTCTTGAGTATTTTGAACTTTGCAATTTATGTCATGATTTAAAAACAAGAATTCTTTCAACATCGTATGATGAAAAAAAATTCACAGCTATTCCTTGTAATTCCTCAATTTATGAAATTGAGCATATAACAAATTTAAAAACTGAAACTTATAATTTGATTTTAGAAGACTTTCCTATTGTAGATGTCAATTTTATTGAATTAGAACAAATTTTTGACTTTAAAAATGATCCTGAAACATATAATTCAATTTGGGGTTTGAGGAACTGGATTAGCAATATTTCAAAGTCTAATAAAAGTGTAAGCGAGATTGAGGAAGAGTACAGATATTTAAAATATAAATATGAGCAAACTATAAAAATCCATAAGTTAAAAATCAGCAATAGTATTTTTCAAACAACTATACAAACAGGAGCCGAATTACTTGAAAATATAGCAAAATTAAAATTTGGAAAATTATCTGATTTATTTTTTAAATTCAAAGAAAATAAAATTTCAGTAATGGAATCCGAATTAAAAAGTGAGGGAAATCAATTTTCTTACTTATTCAAGGTCAAGGGAAAATTTAGATAAAAACTTATCTTTTATTTTGAATTCGAAAATATTAATAAACTAAAAATCTAGACCCTAATTACGATTTCTTTGCTATTTCAAAATCAAACAATTCCTGCGGATGAACTTCCAAGCCTTTAGCTAGCTCCTGTATTGTTGAAATTCTTAAATCAACTTCTCCTTTTTCAATTTTGCTGATATTACTATGGTCCACATCACATTTCTGAGCTAGCTCCCGATAGCTTAAATCCAACTTCTTTCTAAATTTTTCAACTCTTTTACCAAAAGCTATCACACCAAATCCACCAGCTCCGGCAAAGAAACTTCCAAAGCATCGGCTATTTCAAGCAAAGTATAAAGGGTGGGATTTACTTTACCATTTTCCAGTTTTTCAATAGCCTGGCGGTCTTTGTTGCAGGCACGGGCAAGATCAGATTGGCTCCAGCCTTTCTGCTGACGAAGCATAACAATTTGCTTACCTAATTCTATCTTTAACTTCTCTCTGGTCATAAATCAAATGTCAGCTAATTTGTTGACAAAATTGTCATATAAAAGATTGACAATTTAAAATTTCATTATACATTTGTCGTATAATTATATGACAATAATCAATTCAAGAAGACTTAAAATTCACACGAGATATCAGACAAATACTTACAGAATAATAACTGTCCCTGAAATTCGGCTCAAAGGAAAATGGCTTGATAAGCTGGGTTTTAAAGAAGGACAAATGGTGAATATAGAACAAAAGAAAAACAAGCTGACAATAACTATTGATAAGTCGTGAAATAAGAATTGCATCATCAACCTTAGCTTATGATCATATTACATTACAACCAATATTGTTGTCCCTACCGGAGTCCTCCGGTGGTTTCCTTCAATCTGCAGAAGGCTTCCGTACAGTTTATGTTATGAGAAACACAGATGCTTTAAACAAAAGTAAAAGTTGTTTTATGACAAACATAGGTGTTCGCAACTTCCGCCGGTTGTGATTAATGAAAAATAGGATTACAAAAGGCTATGTAACTTCAATAAAAGTATGTAGGATTAATACAATTTGTATATATTTAATCTTTGCGCAATGCTTAAATTTGTATGCTAAAATGAAATAATACAACTACCGATGAAAAAACAATTATTCATATTTATATTCTCTATCTTTCTAACGGGTTCAAACCTGTACGCCCAGCTTGATAAAAATGGAAATCCAATATTTAACAGTAAAAAAATAGAAAATTTCACTCTTGAGAATGTTGAAATAATTTCAAGCTATTACACCATTAAAGATAATATTGATAATAAGCAATCCTCAGTTTTTATCAATGAAAATCCAACTTCAGATGACTATTGGAATTTTTCGAGCAAATTACCTTCTTACTACTTCATGATTGCTGATAAAGGAAATGTCAAGGGAATGTTGATGCTAATTCCTAAAAGTGAAGATGATTCTTTTTTCTATAATGTAGTCATTCCCAACAAAAATGAAAGTTTTCAGATTCCTTCAAAATTAAAAGGGAAAATAACAGAGAACAGAGCAAAAGAATTAGCAGACATCAAAAAAAACAAGGCAATAATCAATGATGGCGTTCTAAAATTCAACAACAAAGATTTTCAGTTTTTAAAGTACAGTGATGTCATTGAAGAAGTGAAAAATATTGTAAAGGAAAAATTCATCGACATTCATGATGATGAAAATTCCACTCTTGAAAACTATATTAAAACAGAGTCTAAAGGAGGAAAGTTAGACTTCAAAAATACGGTTGAAAAATATGAAGGTGCCTTTATAAATTTTGATGGAATCCTGTATAACAAAAAGACTTTGCCATATTAATGTGGGGAGCTGCAGTAAAAAAAACAGGGATAACAGAACTCAACAAAGCACAATCACTTTGGCAGGAGATTAATGAAAGGAAATTAACAGAACCTGAATTAAAAGCATTGCGAAAAGGTTTTGAAACGAAATTTTAAAAAGTACTTTCTTGCTAATATCCCTTCGATTGAGCAACAAATTTAATTGCAAATAAAATGATACAGTTAGAAGAATTAGACAAAATCAAAATACTTGAATTTCTAAAATTACAAATGTCAAAAAAGAAATTTGTAGTAACTCCTACTTCTATTTTAAAAAAATGTGGTTTTCCTGTTTCTGAGCATCACTTCCTACTTGAAAATAAAGCACTGATTTTAAAACTAAAATATATTCTGGAAGAACTCAATGAAGAAGGTATTCTAATCCAAAGGGAAGCAAAACAGGATTTTAAAGGAGTAAAAGAAATTGGATATGACTTTATTACTTAATAACAATCAAGGGTGCTTTTTAAGTTCTCGGAATTGACTTCACCCTAATCCTTGAAGCTTAATTTTATATTGATACTCGGTATTAAAAAAATATCGAATTTTTAACAGAAATAAAACAAACACTAAATCTTTACACCCTTGAAAACAAAATTATTATTCCTTTCATTGTTGAGCTCATTATCAGCTCATGCACAAACACTCCATTTTAAAAGTCTTGCCAACATGTCTGCAGGCAGAGGTGCCATAACCAGCGTAATCGTGAATGATAATATCTATGTGAGCAATGGGTATCATGAAAAAGCAAGCGATGCGAAGTATGTTGAAAAATATAATATTACCAATAACAGTTGGAGTGTTCTCAATTCTACTCTACTTCCCAAAAGATTTGCTAATTCCGAAACTTACAATAATAAAATTTACATTTTTAACGGTTGGGGAAACAGCCATCTTGAAATTGTAGACCTAGCCACCCATAAGGTAACGAAGGGAGCTGTTAATCATTCCTATACCGGAAATGCAGGTTCTGCCATCTATAATGGCAAAATATATGTGTTTGGTGGCAGCGGATTAAACGGAGCTGCAACCACCGTATTTTCTAATAGATTCCAGTATTATGATATTGCTTCAAATACATGGAATCCGTTACCGGATATGCCCACAGCCAGAGAAGCAAAGGGTAAAATTGTTAATGATAAACTTTATGTAATTGGTGGTTTTAACGGTACTTCATCCCGCCTGATCAATGTTTACGACCTCAATACTAATCTTTGGATCAAACAATATACTATGCCTGCTGGTATATCCGGGCATTCATTAGCGGTATCCGGTAATAAGATTTTTATTGTAGGCGGTTATAATAATCAAACTTTTCTGGCTTATTTTGATACCACAACCAATAAGGTACATCAGTTATCCTCCAATATGATCCCCAGAAGACACGCTGCAGCGGAAGTATACAACAATAAATTATACATCATCGGTGGAAGTACAACATCTCTCACCAGCTCAGCTATTAAAAGCATACAAGTGGCAGATATTAACGAAAGCGGAGTCTCTGCAAATACTGCCGATGAAGATCAGGTATCTAAAACAAAGGTCTATACCAACGCAGCCAGAGACGGTTTTGTAATCAGTAATAAAAATAACAGTAATCAATTCGAATACACCATTTTCTCAATAGATGGAAAAAAGATCACCACAGGTTTTGCCTATTATAATAAAAATATAGATTTATCGAAAGTACGAACGGGGACTTATATTTTCAGTTATAAAAATGAAAAAGGACTCTTACAACAGGTTAGAATTATAAGATAATTATAAGCTTTTAAACATGAATATCAATTCTCTGATTTGTTCTCTCATGTTAATACATGCACGATTCACTTGAAATGGATGGATATTCTTATTGGAAAAAGAGTTTGACAATGGAGAGGCTAGAATAGAATACCCACCAAAAGCTAAATAAAACTGGCACTAACAAGTACTTTACGCTAGACGGGCTGAATGCAGGGAATCATATAATGATCAGTGAATGAGGTAACTTAATATATAAACCTCTCTATTTTGCAGGGTGATTGTTTGTTTAAAATATGTCTCCATAAGGAAATAGTATAAACACACGAAAGGATTCGTGAGGTAAAGGGACCAAAAACGACACCTTTCTTAAGTTTGCTAATGAATAAATTAAAACAACTATTTTATTTAAATTTACAAACAAAAAATCCACAAATAACCGGCCTCAAAATTAGCAATGGAAAACAGTTTTAAAAATTTCGAAACAACAATCAAGAAAAAACACAGCATCAATTTTACCCCCAAATATAAAGAAGACTTCAAAACATCTGTCAATGAAACATTATTCATTGCCATTGCAGAGAAAACATTTGAAAAATTGGACTGGGATATAATTTACAAAGATGATCATAATATAGAAGCAAAGCGTAAAGAAGCAGGCTGGATAAATGAACGCTGGACAGAAATTATTACAGCCAGTTATAAAAATGGTACTGTTTTAGTAAAAAGTGAATCCTTGGGTAACGAAATCTGGGATGCAGGAAAAAATTCTAAAAGAGTAAAGCTCTTCATTTATGCTTATCAGGAAACTTTAAAAACTTTTGACGGCCAAGCACTTAAAGAGCTTGAAAATGAAGTGGAAAAGAAAAATAATTGGGATGATTATATCATTCCTGAAACTTTGCCAAAGCCAATGCAAACAAAAGCCCCCAATATCGCATTGCCCATTATTGGAAGCTTATGTCTCTCATTAATTCTTGGTTTTGTCTTAGCATACCTTTCTGTAAAAGGATTGTACATTATTGTGCTGTTTGAGTTTTTGGTGGCAACTGCTATTGCTTTTGTGATGAAATACTTAATTAAACTTTCAAACTATACAGATTTTAGCAAATTGAAATATCTGCTGGGAGCAATGATTATATTGATTTATGTATTAAACCAATATTTTCAGTATGAACTCATTTTGAATGGAAACAATTTGGAAAGAATTGGATTTTTGAATTTTTTACAGATAAGATTTACGCAAGGTTTTACAGTAAATAAAATTAATTTAGGTTGGATTGGCTGGATCATCAGTTGGATCATACAATTAGGGCTCACCGGTATTTTTCTTTATTTAAAAATAGTTGCTGTACTCACCAATTATATTATTGAACGAGTTCCGGTTGAAGTCCTTGACTTCGCATTTTATCATGTGGTAAAAGAAAAATCAGAGAAAGAGATTAGAAGCGAACTTGCTAAAAAAGGTTGGTTTAACAAAAGGAACCAAGATGAAGTTTTGAAAGCAATTATGGGAACGCAAAATGCAATAGAATTGAATAGAATCAAATAAAAAAGCATGTTCATGTCAGAATGTATCCTAATTTGTAATTAAAAACTGGACCTTCTTTATATCAATTAAACCCTTCTATTTTTCCAGAACGGTTTTTTCTATTTTTACAACTACAAAAAAAGTGAACAAGACATGAAGAAAATAGAACAAAAAATAGACGAAGCCTTTAAAAACACTTTTCTGCTTCCCAGGGAAAAAGCAGTTACTAATTTCTTAGTTGATGTTCTAAGCTCTGAATATACATTCAGGGAAGATGATAAAAAAATTGAGGTGATCAGCCTGTATTATAATGCTTCAAGTCCTTTAAGTTCCTTATTTGTGTTGCCTAATTACGAATATTATTCTCCCGACAAAACCATCCAGGTCGCAGAGCTCCATTTGAAAGAACATTCATTTCAGGACTACTCTCCTATTGATGTTCAGGAATTATGCAAAAAAATACTGAATGAAAATAATATCGATTATTCTACCTACCTTGATGAAAATAACCATTTGGATTACGCTCATTACTGGGAAAACCAGTTCGGTCTGGAAACTGATTTCTTAATGAACTGCTGGAGGAATGCCAAAGAACAGACACAGTCTAAGATGCTGGGGTTTTTAGAATCTTCAGACGGCGAAAGTGGCATGTTTGATCTGGACAATAATTTTGTAATTCCGTTTGATGTTGAGCTTGATGACTATCTGCGGTCTCATGGCTTTATTGTCGAGAAGGAGAATTAACAATTATAATACTTGAACTGCATTTGAAAAAAATAATTGTAATAAGCTGTATCATTTTAGTATTTATTTTTCTTAATTATCCTGTTTTTGACAGCGAAGGAATATCTTATCTTATTATTTTCACCTGTTTTGTTGCTATTTGTTTTTCGGGGCAAAAATATATTTTCCCAGGGCTGAAAATTATGACGCCGTTGAAAAAGAAGCCGATCAACTAGAGAAATATGATGGTGATTTCCAATATACAAATAAAGGATTTTACCATAAACAGAAGAAACCGATAGAACTTATAAAATGGGATGAAATTATTTCAGTATATTCATTTAATATTCCAATTTCAAAACATAAAAGAGAAACAGGTATTGAAATAATTACGGACAAAAGTAGTTACGAATTCAATACGTCTACATCTGGAATCGAAAAGTTAACCAATGAAATGTATAATCATCTCTCAGATTGGCAATTAAATTCTCCAACTATTAGAATCAATAATCACGGACTGGAAAAAACAAAACTGTATGAAAGACACCATGAAAAAAACCTTTGAATTCCTAAAACACTTAGAAAAAAACAACAACCGTGAATGGTTTGCTCAGCATAAATCTGAATATGATTCAGTGGTAAAAGAAAACAAAGTTTTTTTCAATCAGATCTATACCGAGCTTCAGGAATACGACAGTTTAAAAGGAATCCATATTTTCAGAATTTACAGAGACGTCCGCTTTTCCAAGGATCCTACTCCGTACAAAACCAATTTTGGAGTTGGATATTCCCGTTCAAAACCGTTGTTGAGAGGAGGATATTATATTCATCTGGAACCCAATAACAGTTTCGTGGGTGGCGGTTTCTGGGGACCTGAGGCTAAAGATCTGCTCCGCATCCGTAAAGAATTCGAACTCAATACCACAGAAATTGAAAAGATCACTTCTGATGAAACTTTCATACAATACTTTGGAGAAATCAAAGGAGATGCTGTAAAAACAGCTCCGAGAGGGTTTAATAAAAACCATCCTGCCATTGATTTGATCAGGAAAAAACAATTTGTCGTGATGCGGAAATTTACGGATAAAGAAGTTCTATCCGACTGCTTTCAGAAAGAAGCAGTTCTCACCTTATTAGCCATGCGCCCTTTCTTTGATTATATGAGTGAAGTGCTTACCACAGACTTAAACGGAGAGCCTTTATATTAAAATAGACTGAGTTCGGATAAGAAAATACATGAAATAAATTGTATTTTTATCAAAAAGGCAAACAAAGTAGATTTTTTGACCTGTTAATAAGGAAAACAAGGGCATTTTATACAGCAAAGTAAGACCAATACATTTCCTTGTATTGCTTACCAATAAGTGAAACGGCTTTGTTTATCTTAAATATTTTTTAAGGCTTTGTCTATCCTTGCGTTTAATTTAATTTTTATTCCAAATTCACATTAAAATAAATATTGAATTGTTGAAAAATCAATTTAATAATGATTTCTATTTTAGAATCCAGTTAATATTTTACTTATTTTTATATCCACCAAAAGTCATTAAAATATTAATTATCATGAATTTAAAAACATTAATCACACACAGTGTTCAGTACAACAATTGGGTAGTCAATAAATACATCGACTGGCTTTCTACAAAGTCTGATGAACAGCTTAACCAGGAGGTTGTTTCAAGCTTTCCGACAATCTTATCAACCTTACATCACATCTGGCAGACCCAGCAGTACTGGTGGGCTTATATTGCGGAAAATGACGATTTCGATTTTGCTGCAATTTCTGCTGCCGTGACTAAAGAAGAGATTTTTTCCGGCATAAAAAACAATTCTCAGAAATTAATGGAGTACGTGGAAACCTTATCGGAAGAAGACCTGGTAAAAAACGTAAAAATTGAATCTCAATGGTTCCAGTGTGACTTTTCCAAGTACGAATATATTCAGCATGTGATTGTTCATGGAACTTACCACAGGGGACAGATCGTAACCATGGGACGGAATGTCGGGATAACAGATGCCCCAATGACAGATTACAACTTCTGGAATGTCTACAAAAACTCAGAAGCAACATCTGAAGCATAGCGGAATAGCATGATATCCGTATTGTTAAATTATAAAATACCCAATAAAACATGACAGATCTTGAACTCTGGGAAGAAGAATTAAAAACAGTATGGAACCAGCTGGGAAAAATTTCCAATGATGATTTTATTGAAAGAATAAAACGGCATGCGGATGAGATCTCCGGTGATCACCGTGCCATTGCAGATTTTGAAAGAGCCTGCGCCTGCGATTCTACCGGCTTTGAAAAAAACGCAGAACCGCTCTACAGATCTGCTCTAGAGCTGGGCCTTACAGGGTTACGGAGAAGAAGAGCCAGAATTCAGCTGGCAAGTACTTTACGGAATAATGGAAAATTCCACGAAAGCATAGAAATACTGAGAGAGGAAAAGGAAAACTATTCCGATGAGCTGGATGATGCCGTAAATGCATTTTTGGCTCTGTCGCTTTCCTCCATCAATAACGATAAAGAAGCATTGTCTTTAGTCCTGGAATCCCTATCCGCACATTTGCCGAGGTATAATAAATCGGTGTATAATTATTCCAAGGAACTCATCAGATAAAAATGTATATGAACCCCGATAAGGATTAATGATGCAATGATAAACAAACATTATGAAAATCAACAGCAATGTAAAGACAAAGCTTTCTATGTTTCTGTGCTGTATCTGTTTCCTGTTCAATTCCTGTTCAGAACCAGTTCCTGCATCTAAAATTGAAGATATTTCAGATTTAAAAGCTGAAATTGAAATCTACCAGAGTTTAACAGATGAAAATGACAACAGCATTTCCGTTATCCTGTATGATAAAAAAGGAAAAGAATTTGGCAATGATTCTGTAAAAATAACTGTCAACGGGGAAAAAGCAGAATACAAAATTATGCAGCAGCTGTATTACGGTAAAAACTACGATTACCGTGCTGGAGATGTACCTCCGAAAAATGGCAGCTATGAACTCAGGATCCAGCTGGCCAATGGAAAAAAGTTTTTTCTGTCCAGTATTCCTTCCCTGAAATTAAGCAGCTCAAGAAACATTATTTATAAAGAGAATGCACCACTGAATCAGGACTATTCCATACAATGGTCCGGGCTTCACGATGTCAATGTGCTCTATCTGTCCAAAAGCGTTAAAATTCAGACCAAAGAAAAAAGCAATATAGAAACGTTTGCAGAACAGCCCGCGGACACCATAAAGATTGGCCCTTCCGGAAATTATACCGTAAAAAAAGAAACATTTTCAAAGCCCGGTGAAACACTGAGTATCATGAGCTTTGAGTTCACTGCAGAGAAAAACGGAACGGTACATCCGCAGCTGTTAACAGGAAGCAGCAGTAAAATCAGAGGTTACCATGAGGAAAGGATAAGTTTTAAATAGTACTTCAATGATAATGTGACATTTTACAAAAAATCATAAGAATTCAGAACTGCCGGTAGGAAAGAACGATTCCGGGATGGAAATAGTAAATTTTATAAAGCAAAACGTTCGGTCTTCAGAACGTTTTTCTGTATTTTTACAGTATTCAACGACAATCTCTACTATCATATGAGAAAAATAATCCTGGACCTGGCTGTCACTTTAGATGGATTCATTGAAGGTCCCAATGGCGAAACAGACTGGTGCATCATGGATGACGATATGAATTTTGATGGGTTTCTAAACAGTATTGATACTATCTTTTACGGCAGGGTAAGTTATGATTCCTGGGGAACCTATCAGCCCGAAGAAACTGCTGATTCTGAAGAAAAGGAATTTTGGAGATCCATACATTCTAAAAATAAATATGTTTTTTCAGGACAGGACAGAAAAGATCCAGGGGCCGTTTTTATCAGTTCCGATATTGCTGAAAAAGCAGCTGAAATTAAGAAACAGGATGGAAAAGATATCTGGCTGTATGGTGGAGCAAGTCTTATTAAAACCTTTATTAACCTAGATCTTATTGATGTATACAGAATTTCTGTTCACCCCGTTGCTTTGGGAAGCGGAAAACCATTGTTTGAAAACCTGAAAGAAAGGCTGGAGCTGAAGCTGATCACGACAAACGTTTTCAGATCAGGAGTCGTACAGCTTATCTATGAACCCAAAAACCAATAAATTAAACCACAGAAAAATATATTAATTATGGAAAAATATGCACAGTCTTCGGACGGACAGAATATTCATTATAAAGAAAGCGGACAGGGAAGTCCTTCCATCCTATTTGTGCACGGATGGCTCGGCAATGCAGAATGGTGGAACAGCCAGCAGGAGCACTTCAAAGACAGTTATCATATCGTACAGATGGATCTTGCCGGACACGGAAAATCTGGTACTTCCAGAACTGAATGGACAAGCGCATTGTATGCAGATGATATCAAAGCGGTAGCAGACCAGATAAATTCTTCTGAAATTATCCTTGTAGGGCATTCTATGTCGGGCGCCTACGTTCTTGAAGCTTCTTTAAAAATCCCTCAGGTAAAAGCACTTATCCTGATCGACACCGTAAAAGATCTTGACGAAGTAATCACAGAAGAAAAGGCTGAAGAGTTTTTGTTCGTGCATTACCGCAGTGATTTTAAAAATGCCGTTGAAAATATTCTTCCTCAATATCTTTTTGCGGAAAAAACGCCATCCGGTGTGAAACGCAGTCTTCAGGATGAGTTTCTTCAAAATACTTCAGAAAAAGCCATCGATCTGCTCAGACCTTTGTATAAGAAAGATTTCAGGGAAGCGGCGTCACAGGTTCAGGTTCCGGTAAGAGCTATCAATTCCGATAATTTCCCTACCAATATAGAGAATAACCGGAAGTATCTGAAAGATTATAATTACACTGAAATATCCGGGGTAGGCCACTATCCGATGCTGGAAAACCCAAAAGAATTTAACCGTATTCTTGATGACATTCTTAAAGAAATCAATGGAGAGCGTTAATACTCCTAAGTTGAAATAATTAATTAAAAAGCCATGCAGAACACCAGAATTTATACTACCGCTTTTGCCAGTGTTTATCCTCATTATATTCAAAAAGCAGAAAAGAAAGGACGTACAAAATCCGAAGTTCATGAAATTATATTCTGGCTCACAGGATATGACGAAAAAGGTTTACAGGATATTTTAGATAACAGGACAGATTTTAAAACATTCTTTGAACAGGCCCCACAGATTAATCCCAATGTTTCACTGATCAAGGGAGTCATCTGCGGATACCGCGTAGAAGATATTGAAGATGAACTGATGAGAAATATCCGTTATCTGGATAAACTTATTGATGAGCTGGCGAAGGGGAAGAAGATGGAGAAGATATTGAGGGAGCAGTGATTTGTGATATTAATTTAAAGAAAAAGAGTTGACAAGAAAAGAAAAAAACGAGGAAATCCTTAAAAAACAGGGGATAAAAATTAATTTTAACCTTCCACATATAGAAACAGATGAAGAAACGACACTTAGAACGTCTGAAGAAATAGCCAGAAGACTCACTGTTCTCGCTGTTACGAATCTTACTGCTTTTGATGCTATTGATCCGGAAGAAGCAATCGGTTACCTGAAAGACGGTGATCTTTGGGACTATGCCACCCCGGCGGAAAAAGATTTTTTAACTGATCCCACGGAACAGAAAAAAGCACAGGAAAGCTGGAAATGCGAATGCATCTGGGTTTTATCATGGGCATTAAAAAAAGTAGATGTCCTACCCTTTCCGGATGAATTGTGTGACCTGAACGATATTCCGGCCGAAAATTACCCGGTTGGCGGAGACATTGATCCTAATGATTTCATTAATGGTCCTCATGAGCTCCGTTCAAAATCCGAAATACTTGATGCTGCAGACTTATATTACCGCTATGACTGGGCCTGTGTTGACGCCCGCATCAACAATATTGAAATGACCACGGTAGATCCCGGTATCGTCTATGAGAGACATTATGCTTTAAACTGGCTGATCACTTATATGGATCAGGATTGGGACGATGTTTCATGTGATACGTAATCTATTCAACAGATGACACAACAGAAACTTATGGAAATAGCAAATTCTTGATATGATCTCGTTGAAAAAAAATTGGTTTCTTCTCTAAAAAAATATGAAAACTTAAAAAGGGGTCTTCGAAATGCATATGGCAGTATCCCCACAGATGCTCCTTGATAAAAACAATCAAAAATCCCTTCTCCAATTCAAAAAACTTCCCGAAATTTGCAATCTGTGCGTTAAATATAATCAATGAAATAAAATTTTAAATCAGAACATACAGTAAAACTTAGTATAAGTTTTCTTCGGGGCAGGGTGAAATTCCCTACCGGCGGTTACAGTCCGCGACTCCTTTCTTTTGAAGGGACTGATTTGGTGAAATTCCAAAACCGACAGTTAAAGTCTGGATGGGAGAAGAAAATGAAACAGTCAGTAAGATTCCTTACGGGCTTATTGTGCCGTATTTCATTTCCATGTACCGAAGACTATTTTAACTTTTAAAAGTAAAATAACATGGAAAAATTATTAGAACAATTTGGAGCAACCTCCACAGAACGTGTAGAAAATGCACTTCTAAAACTACAACAGGGAAAAGGAATTCTTTTAGTAGATGATGAAAACCGTGAAAACGAAGGCGATATCATCTTTCCCGCATCCACCATTACAGAAAAGGACATGGCACTTCTGATCCGCGAATGCAGCGGAATCGTCTGTCTGTGCATTTCAGAAGAAAAAAGCAAGCATCTTAACCTCCGTCCGATGGTGGAAAACAACAATTCTAAAAATCAGACGGCATTCACTATTTCTATTGAGGCCAAAGAAGGTGTTGAATCCGGAGTTTCAGCAAGAGACCGTGTAACAACGATCAGAACTGCCGTGGCAGAAAATGCGGAAGCCCGCCATATTGCAAGTCCGGGACATGTTTTTCCCCTGATTGCTAAAAAAGGCGGTGTTTTCGAAAGACGGGGACATACCGAAGGCAGCGTAGATCTGGTAAAAATGGCCAATCTTGGTGACGATGCCGTACTCTGCGAACTGACCAATGAGGACGGCTCTATGGCGAGGCTTCCGGAAATCGTGAATTTTGCATCTCAAAAAGGAATGAGCGTAGTAACTATTGAGGATATTTACGCCTACCGCAAAATAATGAGCAACTAAAAAAAATATTTAACGCACGGAACCTCCGCCCGATTTCATCGGGCGGAGGTTTTATTTAAACATTCTAATCCGGTTTTTACCCGAAATAAAGATAACCAATGAAGCTGCAAGACTGATAACGCCTTCATCATCCACGGAAATAAAACATAACAAATAACAATTAAATCACTAATTCAAAATTAAAAACAAAATCATATTCAATTATTATTGATTTTTTGCCCGTTTTTTGCTGATATATTTTTACACCACAAAATATAAAGTCATGAAAAAGCTCCTCATCTTAATCCCCTGTTTCCTGCTTTCAGAGGCAGATGCACAGGAAATTCAGGCTGTTCCCACAGAGAAAATGAACATTATTAAGACCAATGTTACAGCCTATGCATTCAGAAATATCAACCTGTCTTATGAAAGAGCCATCAACCAATGGTTTTCTCTAAATATAGGTTTCGGAACAATGACGCAGGGAAAAGTACCTTTCATCAATTCATTTTTGAAAGAAGAGGACGAAAAAAGGTTCCAAAATCTGGAAGTAAAGGCAACCAACTTCACCATCGAGCCCAGGTTCTATATCGGGAAAGGCTATGGCAGAGGGTTTTACTTGGCACCTTATTACCGGTATTCAGATGTTTCGTCCAATAGCTTTGACTTCTATTACGATTACGATGCTGTCGATGGAAATACCTACCAGATTCCGCTCAAAGGCCAGGGAAGCACCAGCGGAAACAGCGGCGGTCTGATGGTCGGCGTACAGTTCTTCCTTACCAGAAGCCAGAACCTGGTCCTTGATTTCTGGATCGCAGGTGCTCATTATGGAAGCGGAAAAGGTGACTTCAACATGACCAGCAATTATGTGCTGACTCCGGAAATGCAGGCACAGCTTAAGCAGGAAATTGAAAATCTTGATATCCCTTTTGTAGATTATACCGTAGAAACCAATGCCAATGGAGCAAAAGTAAAAGTGGACGGACCATGGGCAGGCTTCAGAAGCGGATTGTCGATTGGATACAGGTTTTAAAAAATAATATTTAATGTTATTAGGCCGCTCTTAAAAGAGCGGCTTATTTTTTCGCAAAATTTGTATCTTGCCCTTCTTTACTTCTCGATTATCTACAAATAAATCTATGAATTCATCACCTATAACTACTGCCCAGAGAATCAAAGCCATTGTGGGCGGATCTATCGGAAACCTTGTTGAATGGTATGACTGGTATGCCTATGCTGCTTTTGCCATTTATTTTTCCAATTCGTTTTTTCCGGATTCAGACCTTAATGCCCAGCTTATGAATACGGCAGGAATCTTTGCCGTAGGATTTTTAATGAGGCCGATCGGAGGCTGGATATTCGGAAGTATTGCCGATAAAATCGGAAGAAAAAAAGCGATGACCTTTTCTGTCCTTCTGATGTCTTTTGGCTCGCTTCTTATTGCGCTTACCCCAACCTATAAAACGATCGGAATCCTGGCACCTGCACTGCTGCTGCTTGCAAGATTACTGCAGGGGCTGAGTGTTGGCGGAGAATATGGTGTTTCTGCAACTTACCTCAGCGAAATGGCTTCAGAAAACCGGAGGGGTTTTTATTCAAGTTTTCAGTATGTGACGCTGATAGGCGGGCAGCTGATTGCATTAGGAATCCAGTTGATTCTGCAGAAACTTCTTTTAACAGAGACTCAGCTTGAAGAATGGGGCTGGAGAATTCCATTCGTGATCGGAGCATTCCTTTCTGTTATTGCTTTATATTTAAGAGCCAATCTTCATGAAACTGAAGCATTTGAAAATAAAAAAGAAGTGAGTGAAAAGAAAAAAGGAACAGTTACCGAGCTTCTCAAACATCCCAAAGCTTTGCTTACCGTCATCGGGCTTACCTTAGGCGGAACCCTGGCTTTTTATACATATACCACTTATATGCAGAAGTTTTTGGTAAATACCGTACATCTTACCAAAGAGCAGTCTACCCTGATTTCTTTTATTTCATTATTTATATTTGCCTGCCTCCAGCCTGTTTTCGGAGCATTATCAGACAGGATCGGAAGAAGACCTCTTCTTTTAGGGTTTGGAATTCTGGGTACACTGTTTACAGTTCCCCTACTTACAGCCTTAAGCACGACTACTTCGATGTGGACTGCATTCTTCCTGATCATGGCCGCCCTGATCATTGTGAGCGGTTACACTTCAATTAATGCCGTTGTAAAAGCAGAACTTTTCCCTTCTGAGATCAGAGCGCTGGGCGTGGGACTTCCTTATGCCCTTACGGTAGCTATTTTTGGAGGAACGGCGGAATATCTTGCCCTTTGGTTCAAAAAGGCTGGAACGGAAGAATATTTCTACTGGTATATTACCGGATGTATATTATTCTCGCTGATCGTTTATGCCGGAATGAAGGACACCAAGGAGACCTCAACACTGGATAGGGATTAATATTATTCATAAAAAAACGGGCGCCGCAGATTCTCTGCGGCGCCCGGCTATATGTTAATGGTAAGCCTTTTTAAATTTCTCCACCATGCTATCCAGATTATGACGCTGGACATATACACTCTTCACTTCCTGGTACCTCGGTGATTTGTAAAAAACCTCATGGAAATCCATACTCCCATTGCCCACTTTCACGACTTTCTGTACGTCGATATTCAGTTTCTTCAGCTCGTCTTTAAAGACTTTAAATTCATCTTGTATATTGCTCATTTATATTTTTGGGATTTAATTAAAAAATCAGTTTTCTCCTTGACACCCTTCAATTATCCGGGGCAGGCTATAAATTTGTAATAAAAATAGTGAATTTTTCAATATAATCATCAGGTAACCGTCACTTTTTTACTTAAATTAATGATTTTATACAGATTTTACATTTTTTCAGGTTGGTCAAATAATTTTAAACGGCAAAGATTTCACAGACAATTTATTTGAAAGGCTTATTAATTCAGGGAAAAGCAGCTGATAAGCAAAAATTTTTGAGCAATGATATAAAGCAACCGTAACATGATATTTTACAGCTACATCATCTGAAAAACTGCTGTGAAATCTGTCAGACTCATGCAGAGAGGCCGATTTTTAATACGTTATGGTTTAAATTGAAGGTTTTGAGTAAGAAGGTGGATGATTGATTGAATGCTTATATTTGAAAATTAACGTGTTGAAAAAACAAAAGATTTAGAATAGCAAAAGACCTCACGTTCACAAATAATTTAAAACATCTTGTAACATTCTAAAGAAGTCTGTCTCTAAAAGGCATATCACTTTAAAATTTTATAATCATGGAAAAAATACAGACGGTTCAATGTCCTTCCCTTATTCTTCCGGAGTTCTGTTTTGTTAATTTTAAACCGGCTATTGAAAATCAGTATAAAAATTTGAAAAAAGCAGATATGAGATATGCTTCGAAAGGCTTCATTGTATCATGTATGATGATAAAGAATGGTATTTTGAACAGTTGAATAACTTTTTATCATCCCAATAATGGTGTTTGAAGATATATACGAACTGTACTGGCCGAAGATATTCCGTTTATGCATGGGATATGTAAACAATGCTGAACAGGCACAGGATCTCGCCCAGGAAACATTCATTATTGTCTGGCAGCAGCTTCCAAAATTCAGGAATGAATCCAGTATCGGGACATGGATCTTTAGAATTGCATCCAATAACTGCTTAAAACAGATTGAAAGGGAGAAAAGATTTACCAAAGCTGAACTTCCCATTCATCTCGAAGAAAAAAAGCAGGAATCTATGGAGCCACAGATCCAGCTGCTCTATCAGTTTATTTCGGAGCTTCCTGAAACGGACAGGATCATTATTTCGCTGGAGCTGGAAGAAGTAAGACAAGCAGAAATTGCCGGTATTGTAGGACTTTCAGAATCCAACATCAGGGTAAGGATTCACAGGATAAAAGAAAAATTAACGAAAAAATTCAAAGAAAATGGCTACTAATATAGATTTTAAAGACCTCTGGAAACAGCAGACTTCCGAGAAACCCAGTATAGAAGAGCTGCTTGGCAGGCTTAAGAAATTCAAAAACGAAAACCTAAGAAAGTTATTGATTACTAATATTTTACTAATCATTACCTGTCTGTTTATAGGGTTCATCTGGTACTATTATGAGCCCCGGCTCATCACTACCAAAATCGGAATTGTTCTGGTAATTCTCGCTATGGTTATTTTCCTGTCTGCTTATAATAAACTGCTCAGCCCTATTTATAAACTTGATAACACTCAAACGAATACTGAATATCTGCACAGCCTGTATTCACTGAAGAACAAGCATAAATTTATACAGACCACCATGCTGAACCTATATTTCATCATGCTGTTCGCAGGAATCAGTCTGTATATGTACGAATATGCATCGAAAATGAAAATGATCTATGGAATCTCTGCTTACCTGTTTACTTTTTTGTGGATTGCCTTCAACTGGTTTTATTTAAGACCAAGAATCATAAAGAAACAGCAGGCAAAACTTAATGGATTAATTAATAAATTTGAAGAAATAAATGATCAGTTGAAAGATTAATCAAAAACCTATTTTTATCACTGTTAACAATCTGTAGAATGGAAGACACCAACAAAAAACACTGGGAAAATGTGTATGAAACCAAAAACCCGGACCAGGTAAGCTGGACGCAGGAAAAACCACAGACCTCCCTTGATTTTATTCATTCTTTCGGCCTGGGGAAAGATGCCAGGATCATTGATATAGGAGGTGGAGACAGTAATCTTGTAGATTTTCTTTTGGATGAAGGATACAGAAACATTAGTGTTCTTGATATTTCATCAAAAGCTTTAGAAAGGGCAAGGACCAGATTAGGGAGTAAAGCTGATAAAGTAACCTGGATCAATTCAGACATTACAGCATTTGAGCCCCGGGAAACTTATGACATCTGGCACGACAGGGCTGCTTTCCATTTTTTAACAACTCCTGAACAGGTTTCCCAATATATTAAAATAGCAGGCAAAAGTGTAACCGGATTTATGATTTTGGGAACTTTTTCTAAAAAAGGCCCTGCAAAATGCAGCGGACTGGATATTCAACAATACGATGATGAATCATTACCGGCAAAGTTTGAATCAGATTTTGAAAAAATAAAATGCCTGACAGAAGATCATACAACTCCTTTTGGTACGGTACAGAATTTTGTCTTCTGCAGTTTTAAGAAATTTAAGAGGTAAATTTTCAAGAATCCTTAAGTAAACTGATTTTTCTTTTTTACACCTTATAAACAGGCACGAAAGATTTTCACTTATCACTTATTCATACACATTCTTTCATTTTTATAATTTTTTACAAACAATTTATTAGTTCTTAGAACAATATAATAGAAAATTCCTTTTTTTGTTATTTATTTTATTATTTTTAATACACCATAATCTAATAATATAATTTATGAAAAAACTACTATTAATCGTTGTTTCAGGCTTGGCCTGTTCAAATTTTTATTCACAGAAGTTAGAATTCCAGGAGTGCGGGACTGATGAATTGATGCGAAAACATTATGAAAGGCATCCGGAACAGAAAGCTCAGGATGATGCTTTTAACCTGGAATTATCCAAACTGATCAAAAGCGGAAAATTATCCAGCACATTAAACAAGAATCAGGTCTACGAAATTCCTATTGTTGTTCATGTGGTAGGAGACGGAAGTGCCATTGGGACAGTCAATAACAAATCTGATGCTGATATTACAGCATGGGTAAATTATACGAACGGAGTATTTTCCGGGAGTACAACCAGCGGAATGTCGGGAACCAGTGCTGTATTGCCTGTGAAATTTGTTTTTGCCAAGGTGAATCCAAGCTGTAATCTGACCAACGGGATCAACAGGATCAATGCTTCTCATCTTCCAAAGTATGTGAGCGGAGGAGTAAACAATGATAATACCACGAATGCTGTAACCGCTTCCGAGATTACCGCTCTGGGCATGTGGGACACCAGCAAGTATTACAATATCTATGTTGTTAAAAAACTTGCATCCAATGCAGGGACTCTGAACGGATTTGCCTATTATCCCGGAGGCAGCAATGATTATTCTTTCATGTCTACAAGTGCTTCCGCAGTGAATGTCCAGACTCTAGCTCATGAATTTGGACACGCGCTTGGTCTTCGTCACACGCACGAAGGCTACAGTGAGTCTACCGGGGCATGTCCTGCAAATACAGACTGTACTCTTCAGGGAGACCTGGTATGTGATACTGAACCTATGAAAAGCCTTTATCATTCGTCTGTTCCTTATACATGTCAGACAGGACAGATTAATCCGTGTACCAGTCAGGTCTATGCTGGCGGTGAAAGAAATGTAATGGCTTACACATTCTGCTTCAGGAACTTATTTACCCAGGGACAGTCTGCCAGGGCAACGGCACAGCTTCTGCAGTACAGACAGTCGCTGATCAATTCTTCGGTAGCTTCTTCAACTACGCCTAACAACAGTTCTGTTTTAACGACAGCATGTACTCCGACTTCTATGACGAATCCCGGAAACTTTAATATCGGAATTACTTCTGTGAAATTCGCGAACATTAATAATTACTCAGCTAATTACAAACAGGCGTCCAATAATTTCTATGAAAACTTTACAGGAAATTACTGTTCCGGCATTTCAAAAACTACAATTCCATCCAATACCGCAACGGTACTTACGGCTGCACCGGGAACCAGCAACCCACATATTATCAAGGCTTATATAGATTATAATAATGACGGACAGTTTAATGAGACCACAGAACTTGTGCTTAATCAGAGTTCAGTCAGCAGCGGCTCTGTTGCCACCGCATCAGTCACTCCTCCTGCAAGTGCTGTTACCAATACGCCATTAAGAATGAGAGTGATCGGTGAATTCAACGGAACAGCCGTTACCGCCTGCTACACTCCGAAATACGGACAGGTAGAAGATTATTCCGTGATCATTGCACCTCAGAATTTGTTGGCTGCTGAAAGTGTAAACAAACCAAGCATTACACAAATTATCAGGGATGAGAGTTTCGTGCAGGTAAAAAGTGATCTTAAAATTTCCAGTGTCCATATCTACGATGCCTCGGGAAGACTTCTGACCAGCAGAACAGATATAAAATCCTCTGAATTCAGATTTCCTGTTAATGAAAAGAATACCATCATCACTGTAACAGCAGTTTGGGAAAACGGAAAAGTGATCAATAAGAAATTAAAATTTTAAGGAATACATTTCAAAATACAAAAGAGAGCCCAGGCTCTCTTTTTTCTAATTTATCAAATCATATTGATCTATGATTTCTGTTTTTCTTCTTCCAGTTCCACTTCATGTCTTAACTGGGCTTTGTAAAGTGTTGAGTAATATCCGTTCTTATCAAGAAGTTCCAGATGTTTTCCTTCTTCTACAATTTTACCGTGCTCCATAACAATAATTTTATCTGCCTTTTCGATAGTAGAAAGCCTATGGGCAATGATAATAGAAGTTCTGTTTCTGGTAATTTTTTCTGTTGCTCTCTGGATCAGTTTTTCGCTTTCGTGGTCTATAGAAGAAGTGGCCTCATCCAGAATAAGGATTTTAGGATCTGATAAATAAGCTCTCAGGAAAGACAGTAGCTGTCTCTGACCTAAAGAAATAGAAGAACCTCTTTCGCTAACCACAAAATCATATCCTCCCGGAAGCTGCTCGATAAACTGATCAACTTCAATTTCTTTTGCGCCGGCCTTTATTTGTTCTAGAGTAATGCTTTCGTCTCCAAAGGCAAGATTTTCAAAAATACTTCCGTGGAAAAGAAATACATCCTGAAGAACGACTCCAATGTGACTTCTCAGATTATAAAGCTCGTAATCTTTTACATCCACATCATCAATTATAATCTTTCCGGAATTAATATCATAAAGTCTTGTGATAAGACTGATAATGGTCGATTTTCCTGCACCGGTTGCCCCTACAATCGCTACTGTTTCTCCCGGATTTACTTTAAAATCAATTCCTTTAAGCACTTCCTGCTTGTCATCGTAAGCAAAATGTACCTTCTCGAATTCAATTTTACCGGCAAAATGATCTTTTTTTACAGTTCCTGTATTCGGCATGGCGTAATCTTCATCCATAACTCCCAATACTCTTTCCGCTCCTACAATACCTCTCTGGATATTATTGAAACGGTCTGCAATCTGTCTCAACGGACGGATCAGCATCGAAATATACTGTATAAATGCAATAACAACTCCGGCACTGATTGTGATATAACCTCCATAAAACAGGATAAATCCTATAAATAAAGAAGAAATAAGCTCTACCACAGGGAAGAACAGTGAAAAAATAAATACGGTTCTCAGAAGGGCTGTTTTCAGCGTAATATTAATATCATCAAACTTTTTAAACTCAGATTCCTGTCTGTTGAAAACCTGAATAATAGACATTCCTGCCAATCTCTCCTGAACAAAAGAGTTCTGATTGGCAGTCCATGTTCTTTCATCCCCGAACGCTTTTTTCAGTCTTTTCTGGAAAAATCTGGTAATCATGACCATTAAAGGCAGGATCGCCAATGTGATATAGCTCAGATGCACATTGGTATTAAACATCATGATCAGGACAAATGCAATTCTGAGAATATCTCCGAAAACCATAAGAAAACCGTCTGTGTACACTGTAGCAATAGTTTCTACATCGCCTACAGCACGGGTTACAAGCTGCCCGATAGGAGTTTTATCAAAAAATGATGTTCTGAAATAGATCAGCTTCGCATACAGTCTTTCCCGGATATCACGGATTACATTCTGCGAAATAAAATTTGAAAAGTAAACTAAGAAAAAGTTTAAAATAGTCTCTGCAAAAACCAAAGCTACCAGGATATAGATATGCTTCATCATCAAAGCATTATCTTTCAGTTTAGTGATGTCATTATCAACCACCTCCATGGTAAGATAAGGCCTGTAGGTAGAAACTACGGACAGTAAGACAGAAATAATTAAAGTAAGGATGAACCAGGACCGGAATTTCATTCCTATAAAGAACAGCCTCTTAACAATCCCCCAGGTATCTTGTTTTTTCATTGTACGAGTTGAAGAAAGAATTTAAAATTCTATGCAAAAATAAGACTTTAAAATTTGACAGCCTTTAGAAGTTGATCAAATCGTCATAGAAAATTCCAGATAAAGGTTATTTACATTATGAATATAGTAAGCCCGTGTCTTCGAAAATCTCAGTTACCAAAGAGCTCATTAAAAATCTTTATCCCCAATCTTTTCAATTTCAAGAGAAGGCTTAGCCATATGCTCTTTCACAAATTTCTTTTCAAGAAAATAGTAAACTCCATATACGGCCGCAATTGAAATGATCCAGCTGATGATATTGACAAGGGAAAACCCTGTATAATCCACACCTACCGAAGCAGGATCTGTAAGTCCTTTATAAATTCCATAAGAAAAACCAAAGACCAGCTGCGTTCCTAAATACACCCCGATCGCTAAAAGCCCAAAGTGCCATTTTGTTTTTCCGAACTTTTCGGCAAGCTGTGCATAATATCTGTAAGCTCCGATAAGAATAAAAATTGATAACATAATTTGTGTTTTTATATATAAAATTTCAGGGTTATCCTGATTTCAGAAAAGTTAAATTACAATTTTCCGGTTAAAATTCATATCCTACATCCACAAGAAACAATCCGTGACCGGGAGCTGAAGTTCCGGCAGCATTACGGTTTTTGTCCTCAATCACTGTACGCAGATCTTCCGGCTTTATTTTTCCGCTTCCGATCTCCACCATCGTCCCTACGATAGCGCGAACCATGTTTCTCAGGAAACGGTTGGCTGAAACCGTAAACTTAAGTTCTGTACCATCCTGCTCCCACTCTGCTTTATACATCTTACAGATATTGGTTTTATTATCTGTTTTTAATTTAGCAAAGCTTGTAAAATCTTCATATTCAAATAAAATCTTACAGGCTTCGTTCATCTTGTGAATATCCAGTGGTCTTTTCCAGTGCTGCCATGCCGATTCCTGAGTAAAAGGATTTTTCGCCAGAGAAATATAATACTCATAGGTTCTGTACGTAGCATCAAAACGGGCATGAAAGTCGTCCTTCACCTTAAATATCCGCTTTACCGAAATATCAGGAGGTAAGAAACTGTTTAATTTGTAAGGAAGGTTCATTTCATCCACAGACTGTTCCGTATCAAAATGGGCAAATATTTTTTTAGCATGAACGCCGGTATCCGTTCTTCCTGCACCTGTTGTTTTGACCTCTTCCCTTAATATCGTGGAAAGTGCTTTTTCCAGTTCTTCCTGTACAGTAATAGCATCCGGCTGTATCTGATAACCGAAATAGTTTTTCCCGTTGTAAGAAAATTCAATAAAGTATCTCAATGTAGTATAATAACTCAACAAAAATACTTTAATTTAACGAAATATTTGTTGAAAGTCTTTGAGAATATTATATAAAATCCTTATGAAAATTCCTATTTTTGCAGACGTATGAAAAGATGGTACCTTTATCCTTTTTCCCTCGGTTATCATTTGGTAACGGGTATCCGAAACACAATGTATGATCTGGGAGTTTTTAAGACAACTAAGTTCAAGACCCCGATAATTAATGTCGGAAACCTTTCTGTGGGCGGAAGCGGAAAATCGCCTATGGTGATGTATCTTGCCCAGTATCTGTCCAAACATTACAGGACAGGAGTACTTTCACGCGGCTATGGAAGACTGACGAAAGGGTATGAAGTAACGAACTATGAAAGCAACTATAAGATTGTAGGCGATGAAGCCATGCAGCTTTTCGAGCGCTTCAAAAACCGCTTCGTCATTGCCGTTTCAGAAGAAAGAGTTCCCGGAGCCAAAAAAGTAATTGAAGATATGGATCTTGACGTTCTTGTTCTGGACGATGCCATGCAGCACAGAGCCATTAAAGCAGGATTCAATATTCTGATGACTGATTTTAATGATCCTTATTTTAAAGATCATCTGCTTCCGGCCGGAGACCTTAGAGAATCCAGAAACGGAGCTAAAAGAGCAGACGTCATCATGGTCAGCAAATGTCCTGATGAACTTACCGAAGAAACCAAACGTTATTATATTTCAAGGATAAGACCTTCTTATAACCAAAAAGTATTCTTTTCATCCATCGGTTATGACGAAAATGTGTACGGAAAAGACAAAATGCTTCCGGACAACAACCTGAACTATTACGATATCCTTCTGATCACAGGAATTGCCAATCCCAAGCCGCTTCTGGAGCATCTGGCTAAATTTTCGCAGCGGGTTAAGCATTTAAAATTCAGAGACCATCATAATTTTACGGATGACGACATCAAAAATATCACCGCAGAATATAAAAAATTAGGGGAATATAAACTGATCCTGACTACGGAGAAAGATTATGTACGTCTGAAAACTTTTGACTATCTTAGAGACATTGTTTACTACTGGCCTATTAATGTTATCATTGATAAAAAGGAAGAATTCAATCAAATCATCTTAGATTATGTTAGAAAAAATTAAGCAGACCGCCGATTTTATCAAAAGTACAATCAAAGAAATTCCAGACTTTGCTATTGTTCTGGGATCAGGACTGGGAAAACTGCAGGATGAAGTGGAAGCGATCCATATTCTGGAATATACTGAAATTCCTAATTTCCCACAGACTACCGTTGCCGGGCACGGAGGAAAATTAATTTACGGAATCCTGAACGGCAAGAAAGTTCTTATGATGAGTGGCCGCTTTCATTATTACGAAGGTCATTCTATGGAAACCGTAACTTTTCCAATACGTGTTTTCCACCTGTTGGGTATTAAAAACCTCATTCTTTCCAATGCCTGTGGCGGTGTAAACCCGGCTTACAGTGTTGCCGATATCGTTATTTTAAAAGACCATATCAATATGATGCCTGAACATCCGCTTCGTGGTAGAAATATTGAATCGTTCGGGCCGCGTTTTGTGGATATGAGCGAACCCTATAACAAAAAAATGATCGAAGCCGCTGAAAAGGCCGCTGCCGAAAACAATATTAAAATCCATCAGGGAGTGTACGTAGCATTGCAGGGACCAACTTTTGAAACACCCGCCGAATATGGCATGATCAAGGCCATTGGTGGTGATATGGTAGGAATGAGCACTGTTCCCGAGGTAATTGTTGCCAGACATATGGGCATAAATGTTTTCTGTATCTCCGTAATTACAGACCTTGGCGGACCGGATATTGCCTTTGCCGTTTCTCACGAAGAAGTCCTTAATGCGGCCAATAAAGCGATGCCGAATGTGATCGCTGTGGTGAAAGGCATGATCAAAAACTATTAATATGAAAAAAGAATTTATTGGTTTTTATAATCCAACTCAAGAAGAGACTGACTCCTCATGGAATGAAGGAGTTTTTTGTTTTGATGCAAATTCAATTTTAAACTTATATCGTTATTCTGAAAGTACTAGAAATGATTTTGTTAATGCTTTAAGATCTATCAAGAATAGATTATTTATACCTTATCAAGCAGCCTTTGAATTTCATAGAAATAGATTGGGTGTTATTAATGGTACAAAATCAGCTTACAAAGAATTAGAAGAATCATATAAAAAATGCTTTCAAGAAAACATAGAAAAGCAATTAGATAGATTCAAAAAACATCCCGCATTAAAATTAAATTCACTAGAAAAATTAAATAATGAATTCTTATCTAAAATATCCAAAGAATTAGAAAAACAACAGAAAACACATCCAGACTTTGAATCCGATGATTCATTATTATATGCGATTACTGACTTATTTCAAAACTGTATTGGAAAAGATTTTCAAAAACCAGAATTAAAGAAAATCTATGACGAGGGTAAGGAAAGATATGCTGAAAAAATTCCGCCGGGTTATATGGATATGGAAGATAAGAAAAGTAAGGGTGAAAGAAATATTTATGGCGACTTAATAATTTGGAAAGAGTTAATAGAATATACAAAAAGAGAAAAAAAACCAATCATTTTTGTTACTGATGATAGAAAAGAAGATTGGTGGACAATAGAAAAAGGTAAAACCATAAGGCCTAGAGAAGAATTAATCAAGGAATTTTATAATTCTACAGGTATTAGAATTTTAATTTATAATGCAGATAGTTTTTTGCATTTTGCTAAAGAAAAAAATCTACTTCCTGAAATAACCGATAAAACATTAGAAGAAATAAAAGAAATTAGAGTTTCTGATGAAAAAACAAATTCAAAATTAGAATTTGATTTTCCTCAAAGATATACTAAATCGAAGATTTTTCGAATTTCACCCAATAAAAATAGTCTCGAACGATTATTAAATGAAGACGACAGAAAAAGACTTCATGATTTAGTCGCTACCGATGTATATAAAATAATTAATGAAAATTTGAAAAGCAGTTCTAATAAACCTACAATTGAATGAGCATTTATAGGATTACTTAATTTTCTTAAACTTTTCCTAATTCATAAGAAATCAATCTCAAATTGCGTTTCATTGTTTAGATTTGTATAAATGAAATTGAGAGAATGAAAAAGTTCGCATTAATTATTATGATCAGTGTTTTCGGACTGAGTTATGCACAGCAGCAGCCGAAAGTACTCAAAACCAGTTTCTCCAAAGAAGCTCTGGTACAGAAGCTGGAAGATGAAGAAGGAAAAAGCATGACCATTCAGCAGATTCTTGATCAGCATAAAGGAAAAGTTTTAGTCATTGATTTCTGGGCCGGATGGTGCAGAGACTGCTTAAAGGCACTTTCAAAAGCTGAAGAACTTGAAAAAAATAATCCGAACGTAGATTTTGTATTCCTTTCACTGGAAAGATCAAAAGAGGGCTTTGATAAAAGCCTGGACAGATTCCACATGAAGGACAAGGATAATTATTGGTTTTCTTCAGGATGGAAAAATGATTTTAACAATTACATTGATCTGAACTGGATTCCAAGATATATGATCGTAGACCAGAAGTCTTCCATCGCGAAATATTATGCAATTTCCCCTGAAGATCCGGAAATACAGGAAACCATCAACCGTCTTTTAAAATAATGATCACAAGAGAAGCTACAGAACAGGATCTGCCGGTCCTTTTAGAATTTGAACAGGGAATTGTTTCCGCGGAAAGACCATTTAACAGTACTCTTATTGATGGAGAAATTCATTATTATGATCTGCTCCACCTGATAAGATCTGAAGAAGCTTTGGTACTTGTTACTGAAGAGGAAAACGAAATCATAGCTTCCGGTTATGCGCTGGTCAAAAAACCTGGGAATAATTATTCCAATTTCGATCGATATGCTTACCTGGGATTTATGTATGTAAAGCCCGAACACAGAGGAAAAGGAGTGAATAAGCTGATTCTTAACGAACTGATCAGCTGGGCAAAATCCAAAGGAATGTCCGAAATCAGACTGGATGTCTATTCTCAAAACGAGTCCGCTGTAAAAGCTTATGAAAAAGGAGGTTTTGAACCATTACTCGTCACGATGAGAATGAAAACGTAATAACAATTTAATTCAAAATAAAGGAATCCATATCTTTGCGGTATGGATTCTTCTTTTTCCACCCGCAAGATTATTCATGTTGATATGGATGCATTTTATGCTTCTGTGGAACAGCATGACAACCCTTCGCTTAAGGGGAAACCTATTGCTGTAGGAGGAGAACACCGCGGAGTCGTTGCAGCAGCGAGCTATGAAGCCAGAAAATATGGTGTACGCTCTGCAATGCCCAGCAAAACAGCCAAAGAAAAGTGCCCTCATATTATTTTTGTGACGCCCCGCTTTACCCGGTACAAAGAAATATCAAAACAGATCCGCGAAATTTTCCATGAATATACTGATCTTGTAGAACCTCTGTCGCTGGACGAAGCCTACCTCGATGTCACTGAAAATAAAAAAGAAATAGAATCTGCCAATCAGATTGCCAGAGAGATCCGTCAGAAAATATTTGAACAGACAGGACTTACCGCTTCTGCAGGCATTTCCGTTAACAAATTTCTCGCAAAAGTAGCATCCGACATCAATAAACCGAACGGACAGAAGACCATTCATCCGGATAGAATTGAAGGTTTTCTTGAAGAGCTTCCGGTCGAAAAATTTTACGGTGTTGGAAAGGTTACGGCTAACAAAATGTTTAGTTTAGGGATTTATAAAGGAAAAGACTTAAAGAAAAAAACGCTTGAAGAGCTGGTCAGACTTTTTGGAAAATCCGGCGGTTACTATTATAATGTAGTCCGCGGTATTCATAATTCTGAGGTAAAGCCACACAGAATCCAGAAAAGTGTTGCTGTGGAGAGAACTTTTTTTGAAGATCTTTTTGACGACCAGGCGATTAATGAAAAGCTGGAACATCTGAGCCAGGAACTTCACCAGAGGCTGCAAAAGAATAATATCCTGGGAAGAGCTTTAACTTTAAAAATCAAGTATAAAGATTTCTCACTTTTTACAAGAAGCTTTACAAAAGAAGAATATTTCACGTCGCCTGAACAGTATTTCACCACTGGGAAAAAGCTTTGGGAATTAAGGCCTTTTGATAAGCCTGTAAGATTGTTGGGGCTATCCCTCTCCCACCTCAACACCGAAGAAAAAAAGCAGGTTTCTATTCAACTAAAAATTCCGTTTGAAGAATTTGAGAATTAACGGGTAAAAAATTTTCACTATCTTGTAGTGACCAAATTACAGCCTATGAACCCGACAATGATTCAATTTTTCCACTGGTACTCGGAAGGGAACGGAAAATTATGGAAAGAAGCAGAAAAGCAGGCCGCATATCTGGCAAAATTAGGAATTACTTCAGTATGGTTCCCCCCTGCCTATAAAGGAACAAACGGAGGCCACTCTGTAGGATATGATGCTTATGACCTGTATGACCTCGGAGAGTTTGACCAGAAAGGAAGCATTCCCACCAAATATGGCACCAGAAATGATTACGTCAAAGCTATTAAAGCCTTAAAAAAGCAAAATATTGAAGTAATCGTAGATATCGTTCTGGGGCATAAAGCCGGTGGAGATGAACTGGAAAAGTTTAAAGCAGTAAAAGTAGACGAAAACAACAGGGAAAAGATTATTTCTGAAGTCATTGAGATAGAATCATATACCAAATTCACGTTTCCCGGAAGAAAGAAAAAGTATTCTGATTTTGAATGGAACTTTACCTGCTTCAGCGGTGTAGATTATGCCGAAGGTATGGACTCGCATATCTTTAAAATACAGTCTGAGTACGGAAACGACTGGGAAGAGATGATTGACGATGAGAAAGGGAATTACGACTACCTGATGTACAACGATATTGAGCACCGGAATCCTTTTGTACGCGAAGAGCTCAACAACTGGGCCGAATGGTATTTCAATATGACCGATTTTGACGGAGTAAGACTGGATGCCTTAAAACATATTTCATTTGATTTTTATAAAGAATGGCTAACCATGCTCCGCTCCAATTCCGGGAAAAATATTTTTGCAGTCGGAGAATACTGGGCCCCGGGACAGCTCAATCTTCTACAGAAATATATTGAGGTCACGGAAGGATGCATGAGCCTTTTTGACAGCTCACTGCAGAATAATTTCCATACGGCATCTAATGAAGGCAGCTCCTATGATCTCCGGAGGATTTTTGACCAAACTCTTACCGAGGCAGATCCTATGCGCTCCGTAAGTCTTGTGGATAATCATGACACGCAGCCCCTTCAGGATCTTGAAGCACCGGTACAATCATGGTTCAAGCCGATAGCTTATGCCTTGATCCTGCTTCGCGAGAATGGATATCCATGCGTTTTTTATCCTGACCTCTATGGTGCCCATTATGTGGACAAAGGCAGAGACGGTAACAGTCATGAGATTTTTCTGCCGAAAGTGGATGGAATAGAAGAGCTTCT
This sequence comes from Chryseobacterium sp. NFX27, assembly GCF_049887855.1. Taxonomy (NCBI): domain Bacteria; kingdom Pseudomonadati; phylum Bacteroidota; class Flavobacteriia; order Flavobacteriales; family Weeksellaceae; genus Chryseobacterium; species Chryseobacterium sp. NFX27. The sequence continues at coordinate 327,356 of NZ_JAGEKK010000001.1, forward strand.
CAAGGCAAGAAAGGAACATGCGTACGGAACGCAAAGGGATTATTTTGAAGACATCAACTGTCTGGGCTGGACACGTGAAGGTGATGATGAACATTCGGGATGTGCCGTAGTTCTCAGCAATAAAGATGCCTACAGCAAACCTATGGAAATGGGAAAACAGTATGCAGGGAAAAAGTTTCATGACCTGCTTAAACGGTTTAAGGAGAAAGTAACCATTGATGAAAACGGATGGGGAAACTTTCCGGTCCCTGCAGGAAATGTAAGCGTATGGGTCTCTGAGTAATCCTGAAGATATTATAAAAAGGCACACATCACCAACAGTTATGTATGCCTTAATTTTTTTTTCTGACAGAATAATTAGCAGTGGATGTACCTGCAATTCTGTATATTAATGGCCCATTCACAGCAGTAACCATCCTCGTTGGAGGTACAGCAGACATTGTTCCCGATGATATCTCCTCCTTTTAGATTCTTAAGTTCTTTTCTGTCAAGTTTTCGTACGTTAGTAAAAAGTGTTGTTTTCATAATTAATAGATTTTTTGGTTTGGTTATCCTAATATACGCAAAATATCATTATTATCACTCATATATCACCAAACAGATACTTAAAGCTGTCTATTCCGTAAACTAAATACTTACATTCTGCTTTTTTACAAAAATTTTGTCTGAATTTATTTAAAACTTATTTTTTGAATTTTCAGGATCTCCGGACGTTCAGAATCCTCAGCAATATCCCCGCTTCCTGCAAATTCTGCCCAGAGCGCCCTGAGTTTCCTGCCATCCTCATTAATGTATTTCCACGGAATATTTTTTAACATTTCAGAGGATTTCCAGGCCGCCTCATTTCCAAAAATCAAAGGAAGATCAATACAGTGCGGTGCGCCGATAGGGCTGTCTTCTGATCTGGAATGAATTCTAAACAAGTAAACGTTCCCTCCCGCTTTTGCATAATTTTCAGCAAATATTTTTGCCGGAGTTCCATAAATAAGTTCGGTGGTTTTTTGAACCGTTTTATCCATGATCTTCAACCCCAGCCCTTTCCCTAAATATTTATTCAAAGCATCAGAAGTTTTAAGGTAAAATGCTGTCTCATCGTTATTCAAGCCAATCAGAACATCGTACTTCTGTGCATTTACTTTCCATTTCTCTACAGATTCCTCTTCTTTGCATACAGGTGGAAACCCATACTGAATCCCGAAAGGCATAGCCGCTTTCAAGCCGTATTTAATGACGGACGGTATGTATTTTTTATATTCATCCATCATTTTAAAAACATCCGTTTCGTCTTTCAGCCCTTCAGTTTTTTTGAGAAATTCGGCAGACATTTTCTGTCTTTTGTGACGTAATCCCAACGGGGCACTCTGGATAATCACTCTTTGAAACAGGCCTTCAACCCCTTCGGAAATCATCAGGTGGGCAATAGCATCGCCGCCTGAAGACTGACCTAAAAGGGTAATATTTTCAGAATCACCTCCAAATTCTGCGATATAGGCTTTGATCCATTTTAATGCTTCTATGATATCGAGCAGCCCTAGATTGGGTGGTCTTTCATCACCTCCCAGAAATCCGAAAAGTCCGAGCCTGTAGGAAACGGTAACAACAATAATCTGCTGTTCCCGCACCCATTCACCAGGATCAGATGTAGGAAGGTCTCCGCATCCTATTTCATGGGAACCACCATGAATCCACACTATGACAGGAAGTTTCTCATGGTCAGTGAAAGTGTCAGGACGGAAAACCGAAAGATACTGTGTGGATTCATCAGGATCAAAGCTTTCAAGATGAGTAGGCCCAATCATTTTTTCTACCAGCGGACTAATGGTCTGCGGGCAAACGGGAGTTTTATCCGGAAAAATAATTTCTGAGGGTGAAGGCTGCTCCGCAACAGGTTTTTGAAATCTTTCAGAACGGGCATACCGGATGCTTCTGGCTCTGATGACGCCGTTGTTTTTTAATGCAATAACTTTCCCGAAAGAAGTCTGAAAAATGTGGGTTGTGGTCTGCTCAACTGTCATTTTAAAAACTTTGAAAAATTTTATCCTATTAAAATTAATTCAGTTTTTTGAAATGAGAAAATTTTCACCCGGTTTTAACGCTAAAATGCTAAGGTTTTTATGTTGCTAATCTATAAGTAAGTTTAACACGAATTTCCACAAATAATCCGAAGTGGAAAAATGTGAAGTTTGTGAAGATATGGGTGCTATTTGTGTTTCAAAGCCATCAGTTTAATGTTTTGTACTCGCTCGGGGAAACACCGACTTTAGTCTTGAATAATCTTGTAAAATGCTGTGGATACTTAAACCCAAGATCATAGGAAATCTCACTGATTGATTTTGACGGATTCAGGATCTGTTCTTTGGCAACATCAATCAGCTTATTATGAATAAATTCCTGAGCGGAAACTCCCAATTCTTTTTTGATCAGGTCACCGAAATAATTCGCAGACAGATTCAGCTTTTCTGCAAAATAATTGACCATCGGGAAGCCAATATTTTTTGGATTATCTGATTTAAAATAATCATCCACCAGATTTTCAAACTTTCCGATAACACCCTGGTTAACATGGTCTCTTGTAATGAACTGACGGTCGTAGAACCGCATACAGTAGTTTAGGAACAGTTCGATATTGTTAACTATTAATGATTTGCTGTGCTTGTCGATGGACTGTTCGAGCTCAAGTTTTATATTTTTAAAACATTCCAGAACAATTTCTCTTTCTTTTTCTGAAAGATGTAATGCCTCATGCACGTCATAGGAAAAAAAGCTGTACTCTTTGATATTCTTGCCAAGATTGGTCCCTTTGATAAGGTCCGGATGAAACAGCAGTGCATATCCGCCCGGCTGTATGGATTTTCCATCATTCGTAACCCCGCTTACCTGTCCCGGAGCAATAAAAACCAGAGTGCCTTCCTGATAGTCATAGCTGTGCTTTCCGTAATGCATATCGCCACAGATCACATCTTTCAGAAAAACGGTGTAAAAAGTATAGGTTCTTTTGTACTGGCATATAGGATCAGATTTTGCAAAATCTACCACGCTGACCAGCGGATGCAGTGTTTCATTGTTCACCATTTTATTGTAATCTGAAATACTGTTTACATTTTCAACTTCCTGATCTTCCATTAACTATCTTTTTTAAGCTTATTCAAAATTACCACTTTCCTGCGGACCTTTTTAGGGTGTCTGTAAAATTGGTAAGTATTTCGGTAATCTGTATAAGTTATGTTTACTTAAAAGTATCGACTTTTGTACCGTTATGGAAACATTCAATACCCATATTTTTCCCAAAGGAGAAAAGGCCCCCGAAGCTTATTTTTCGGGAGGAACTGCCTGGGTTCATATTTTAAAGCCTAACGAAGATGATCTGAACTGCCAGATCGGAAATGTTATTTTTGAACCCGGCTGCAGAAATAACTGGCATTCTCACGGTGGAGGCCAGATTTTAATTGTAACTTCAGGAACAGGTTTTTATCAGGAAAAAGGCAAACCCGCACAGGTTTTACATCCCGGAGATGTCGTGAATATCCTTCCCGGTATTATCCACTGGCATGGAGCGTCTGCAGACAGTGAATTCACACATATGGCCATCAATCCCAATACTCAGAACGGTATTGTGGAATGGATGGAACCTGTAAGTGATGAGGAATACAATAATTTATAACTGAACTTAAAATAACTTAAATTAAATAAACCAATGAGCACAATCACAGTAAAAGCCTATGGGGCTGAGTCTACTACGGCAGACCTGATAGAAATGAATATTGAAAGAAGAGAAACGACACCTAAGGATATAGAAATTGAAATTCTATACTGCGGAGTCTGTCACTCTGACCTCCATACGGCGAGAAACGACTGGGGCGGATCTATGTATCCTGTAGTTCCCGGACATGAAATTGTCGGAAGAATAACCAATGTGGGAAGTGAAGTTTCCAAATTTAAAGTGGGAGACCTTGCAGCGGTAGGATGTATGGTAGATTCATGCGGAACCTGCGACAGCTGTAAAAAGGATCTGGAGCAGTACTGCTTAAATGGATTTACAGGAACCTATAACGGAAAAGACAAACATTTGGGAGGACATACTTTCGGAGGATATTCTGAAAAAGTAGTTGTAGATGAAAGTTTTGTTTTAAGGGTGCCTGAAAACTTAGATCTGGCTGCTGTAGCACCGTTGCTGTGTGCAGGTATTACCACATGGTCTCCATTGAGACACTGGAACGTGGGTCCCGGTTCTAAAGTGGCAGTTGTTGGTTTAGGTGGACTAGGTCATATGGCAATTAAACTGGCAAAAGGATTAGGTGCAGAAGTGACTTTATTCTCAAGAACTCCCGGAAAAACAGATGATGCCAAGCAGCTGGGCGCAGATGATGTGGTTATTTCCACAGATGATGATCATATGAATTCTGTAAAAGGAAAATTCGATGTGATTATTGATACTGTTCCTTATGTACATGATGTGAATCCTTATGTTGCTACCCTGAATATAAGCGGAACGCTTGTTTTAGTAGGATACTTAGGTGGTTTGGAACCTATCCTGAATACGGTTCCTATGATCATGGGAAGAAGATCTGTAGCAGCTTCTTTAATCGGAGGTATTGCTGAAACTCAGGAAATGCTAGATTTCTGCGGTGAGCACAATATTGTTTCTGAAATTGAGATCATCAAGATGCAGGAGATCAATGAAGCCTATGAAAGGATGCTGAAAAGTGATGTGAGATACCGTTTCGTTATTGATATGAAATCTTTATCATAATTTCCGGCTATTAAAATAAAAAGACTCTTCGCGTTGAAGAGTCTTTTTTATTGACATTTAGTAAGTCTTTTTCATATCCTGAAAGGCCCAGTCTGCCATTGCATCAATGACAGGAGCCAGTTTGAGGCCTGCTTTGCTGAGCTCGTAGGTAACATGCGGAGGAACTACCGGTTTTGCTGTTCTGATAACCAGCCCATCAGCTTCTAGTTGTTTAAGGTGCTGGATCAGCATTTTTTCTGTCACCTCAGGAATGGCTCTTTTTAATTCGCTGTATCTCTTCTCTCCTGTTGAAAGGTTGAACAGAATAATAGGCTTCCAAAAGCCACCTATTTTTTCCATAACATACATTACAGGGCACTGTTCCAAGATATTTTTTCTGTTCTGCTGAATGGTAGAGCTTTCTTTAATTGCTGTCATGATACATACTTTAGGGTAAGTACTTGTATAAAAGTAAGTACAAATATAACTTTGTATAAAGAAATAAACAACATTTAATATGAAAATTATTGTAACAGGTTCTTTAGGGAACACCGCGAAACCGTTAGCGCAGCAATTAATTGCTGAAGGTCATGATATTACTGTAATCAGCAGCAGTGAAACCAAAAAAAATGAGATTGAATCTTTAGGGGCGAAAGCTGCCATCGGTTCTATTACTGATGTGAATTTTTTAATTAAAGCATTTGAAGGTGCTGATGCCGTATTTGCAATGACTCCACCGATCATAGGTGAAACCAATATCGTCGAAAACACAAGAAATGCAGGAAAAAATTATGCTGAAGCCATTGCCAAAACAGGAGTAAAAAGACTGGTCATGCTAAGCAGCGTGGGAGCTGATTCTCCGGTTGAAAACGGCCCGATTAAAGGACTTCACCATATTGAAAAACTGTATAATGAGCTGGAAAGCACTTCTGTTACTTTGTTAAGGGCAGGTTATTTTTACATTAACTTTTTCAATGATATTCCATTGATTAAAAACGCAGGCATTATCGGTGGAAATTATCCTGAAAATATAGATATTCCATTGGTCCATCCCACTGATATTGCTAAAGCGGCAGCTGAAGAACTGGTAAAAAATACAGCGGGCAAAAATATCCGTTATGTTGTAAGCGATTCGCGTCCGCCTGCAGATTTTGCAAAAGTTTTAGGAACTGCTGTTGGGAATCCGGAATTACCATGGGTTGAATTTACAGATGAGCAATCTTTTGAAGGAATGGTTCAGGCCGGTCTACCACATGAAATGGCTGAACTTTATGTTGAAATGGGAAAAGGAATGAGAACCGGTGTTGTTCAGAAGGATTTTATTGAACAGGGATCGCCGGTTAATGGCTCAGTAAGCCTTGAGGACTTTGCCCGTGAATTTGCTCATAAATTTTAAGCTTGATTTTTTTCTGAGACTAAAAAAATATGTAAACAATTTCGGCGCACCTGAGGTGCGCCGAAATTGTTATTTAAATCAAATCTTTCAGACTTGAATCATTATTCAATATTAATTTCAAGTTAAAGCTCAGCTTATTTTTTCTCCTTCAGGATTCGTTTTAAAACCTTAAGTTTTCCATCAACAGGCTGGTCATTTTTTAATCCTAAGATTTCAGTGACCAAAGGATAAACGTTAACATTGGCAAACTCATGGATCACCATATTACTTTTAAATTCAGGACCCCATGCATAGAATGTAGCTTTCATTTCAGGAACCGTCTTTGGATTATAGCCATGCTTACCTACAGATGTTTTCTTTCCCTTTTCTAAGAATATTTTTGGCACATTGGGAATCAGAAGGATCTGTCCGATTCTGTCATATTTATCATCTTTGGTTGAAAAGTGCAGATATTTAGGCAGCTTTTTATCAAGATATACTTCATAATCATCTGTTCTGTTGGCTTTCAGCTCTTTATAAACGACTTTAACCTCAGCAGGATTTTTGACGTATACTCTAAGCAGGGTCTGGGAATTGTAAAAATCGAATCTGTTTTTATCAAGAAGCATAGCCGGAATTTCCAGTGGAGCTCCACCATCCACTTTTATCATCCCATGATCGGAAACAAAAATAAAGTTGACATTTTTCAGCCCAAGGTTATTGACTTTTTGAACAAGCTCTCCAATTGCGTTATCGATCAGATGAACTGCATTTTCTGTTTCCTGTCTGTCCGGTCCGTAATGATGGCCGCTTCCGTCAACTTCCGGAAAATACAGGGATATGAAATGTGGCCTTTTTTCTTCCGGAAGCTTCAGCCAGTTCACGACCTTATCTACTTTTTCGGAAGGCTTAAATTTTTCATGATACGGATAATAATAGGAAGGTCTCATTCCTCCTGCATTGCTTGCAGAGCCTACCCACATGAGAGATGCAGAAACCATTCCCTGTTTTTCAGCCAATGACCACAGCGGAGTTCCTCCATACCAGCTGCCGTCTTCAGCATTCTTCCTATTGTTCATCGCATACGGCTCTTTTCTTTTGTAATCATAGAAGAAATTATCGATCAGCCCGTGATGGGAAGGGTAAAGTCCTGTGATCAGGCTCCAGTGATTGGGAAACGTAATGCTTGGATAGCTTGGGATCATTGCTTCAGACTGAACCCCGTTAGCGGATAGCTTCAGAAGATTTTCAGCATTATATTTTTTAGCGTAGTCATACCGGAAACCATCGGCAGAGATCATGATCACATAAGGTTTTGTCCGGGCTTCAGTACTGTTCGTCCGGTCGGAAACAATTACCTGAGCTGTATCTATATTGGCCTGTTGGGCAGAGATGATCAAAGAAAAAAACAGCAGTAAAATTTGTACTCCTCGCTTCATTATCAAAATTTTCGGCAAAGTTACGGTCTCTACTGCTTCCGGAAAAGTTTATAAGATTAAAAGTATATTAAAACAGATTAAATTTTAAATATTCTTCTTCATTTCAAACTGAGATACCCAATTTGTAAGTCCGGCTGCATTTAGAAAGGCAGAAGTATTTTCCGAAGTATCATCTATATTGTTTACAGAGGCAGCCTGCCCTCCGTTCATTTTCCCGATAGCGTTCAAAAGTTTTGTACCAATGCCCTGCCTTCTGGAATTTTGATCAACAGCAATCTGATAGATTTTTTTAACCGCAGGATTGTAAATGATATATCCTTTAAGCTGCCCATCTTTATACGCTCCCAAAATCGTACAGTTTTGACGAATATTCTCAAGTACTGTTATTGAGCTCTGCCATGAAGGCTCTATATCCCAGAAAGACTGGAACTTTTCCCATTGAAAGCTTTCAATCTCTTTTATTGAAATATTAGTATCCTTTTCTTCAAGATTTATAATTCCGTTAAAACATAACAGCTTCCGCACCGTTCTGAAACCCAAATTTTCATACGCTCTGATGGCGGGATTATTACCTTCGATTACTTCAAGGGTTAACATATCCGTTTTCCTTTCGCTGAATACCGGAAGAATATAATCATACATTTTTCTTACCAGCCCCTGTCCTCTGAATTCCGGGACGACACCAGTGCCTCCATTATATGCTATGCGATTCCCGTCCTCCTCTTTTTCCGCATTAAGGATAAATCCTGTCAGTTTTCCGGATTCAAATGCCCCTACAGACAGGTTCAAATCTATTTTATCTGCTGTAATTTTCATTTCAAGCTGTTCCTGTGACAGGTGAAAGGGAACAATATAATCTGAAAAGGACTTGTTAAAAACAGATAAAAGCTCATCTGTCGTAATAGTATTTAAATTTCTGATCTCCATAGCTTATTTTATCTTCAAACCCATCAAAGGTATAAAAACGTTCAGTACTCTGAAAATATAGCATTCAAATTTTAAGGCTAATAAATAAAAAATGCCTCCGGATATCAGAGGCATTTGGATAAGTTATATTTTAAATGATTATTCTTTAATCAGCTTCTCATAAGACAGGTTTCCATCCTTCAGAGTGATTTCAAGATAATAAATACCGGGCTTCAGATCTCTTACATTTAGAGTTTCTCCGTCAGGCTTTACAGACCTTACTTTTCTTCCTGTAGATTCATAAATATCAACAGACTTTATTTTATCTGCATTTTTAAATGTTACGGTTTCTTTTGCTGGGTTTGGATAAAGACCTGTTTTTTTACTTTCTGCAACAGTTTCACTTGTTCCCAACACTCCTCTTGTTAAAACAGCATACCCTCTGTTGGAAGTTCCTCCACCATGGTAGTTCCCCGCCAGCGTTGTGCTAGACCCTTTGGCAAAGAAAATATTGATCGAGCCTGTGCTATTGGTAAATACGGTATCTCCTGTTCCGCCGGCCAGTGATCTCGTTGCCACAATGGTTCTTGTGCCGCCTGAAGTTGTATTGGAAGTGACTGTCCAGTCCTGTGAAGGATCAGCATTAGGTGTTGCTCCTACTCCTGCAAAGGTATAATCCAGATTGGCACTGGCTGTAGAATTTGAATTATAAATAAATCCGTCTACTCCTGTTCCCATTCCTCCGCTTATTCCGGTGCCGCCAAAACCTACGCCCAAATAGGATGTATCAGGGCCTGTAAGCGTCATTGTAGCTGTGGTAGCATTAGTATCAAGCTTAATGGTCATACCGGTCGATAAACTGACCGTTCCTGTCGAAAACTGTGCCCAAGCCAGATTGGCAAAGGCTAAACTGAATGTTAGTAAAACTTTTTTCATTTTAATTTTTTAAGAGGTTGATGATTTCTTTATTATTGGTCTGCAGAGCATATTCAAAAGGCGTCATTCCCATTGAATCTTTTTTAGATTTATCTGCTTTGTGCTGAAGCAGCATCTCGATCAGTTCTTTATTTCCGAACTTTACCGCCCAAAAGAGAGGAGTAGATCCTGTGGAATCTGCAATATCGGGATTGGCATGCTTACTTAAAAGATAAGCTGCCAAATCTTTATTATATTTTACAGAAAGGCCTGCCAAAGCAGTTCCTTCCTGACTTTTATAATTGATATCTTTTACATTATCGATCAAAAATTTAGCCACTTCGGTATTGCCTCTGTAGCAGGCAAGGATAAGAGGTGAGAAGCCGCTTTCATTGGTTTTGTTGATAATATCCGGATCCTGTTTCATAAGATCTTTCACTTCAGCTACCGTTCCGCTTCTGGCAATATCAAATATTGATTTTACTTTTTCCTGGGCAGACATTGTGGAAAAACTCAGGAAAACACTTATAATGAAGATGATATTTTTCATTGTTTTGTCATTACATAATTGTATTCTACATTGACACTTTCAGCAATCTTTTTGGTTACTACTTTTGGGATAGTCACCTTGTGATCAGCAGGTTTTGCCACAAAGCTTCCCCGCATATAGATCTTCCCGTCTTTGCTGTAAATGGTAGCTGTGGAGGAAACCGCTTTGTCTACTCCATGAAAATTCAGGGTTCCCTGAACGGTATATTTCTGTGGCGAGGCGGTAAGTTTTGTTTTATCAAAATTTATAATCTTTCCTTTGAACGTTGCCTTAGGATATTTTGCTGTTTCTGCATAGCTTTCATTGAAATGTTCTTCCATCAGTTTGGTTTTAAAGTGAAAGTTTTTCACTACCGAAACGGAAGCCATTTCCCCATTGTCCGTATTCAGGATAACCACATTATTATCATCCTTAGCATACACATCTTCGAACAGCGGAACAGATGCTTCAAAGATTACACTGCCTGTTTTCGAACTGTATTTCTGGGCTGAAGCAAAGCCTGCGAAAAACAGTATACTGCTTATTAATGCTACTTTTTTCATATCAAATATTTAATTTTCAGCAAGCCCGTCGGCTTTCCATTTTATAAAGGTGTTAATCTGTGCCTGAGATAAGGATCCGCCTTGTGGCATTTTTCCCGGATCTCCGTTGGGTCTCTGTATCCTGTCGAGAATCCCATCAATATTGTTTTTTACGTCTGTATAGGTTGTAAGAGGTTTAAAACTTCCGGCAGCATGGCATCCGATACAGTTATTGTCAACGATTGATTTTACGTCGGAATTATATTTTACAGTCACTGTAATTGGGGTATTATCCGAAATCTCCTCATAAGTCCTGCTGTCACAGGCAATAAACAGTGCTGCTGATGATAATAGGTATAGTATCTTTTTCATCTTAAAAAACTCTGTAAAGGTTAAACCCAAAGAAAATCTGTCCTTTTCCCCACTTTCCTACCGCGTTGGAAAGATATCCTATATCTGAATTGATCTGGGAATTCGAAAATAAAAGCTGGAAAACATGTCCCCCGGTCTCTATATCCATCCCCAGTGACAGAGGATTTTTATAGAAGCTGTGATCATCGAAATTCACAAAATATTCTGCGTTAATAGAAATTCTTTTGGAAATTTTATAACGGCCTCCTAATCCGGCCAGAAACTGATTTTTATCTTCAATAGCAGGATCATAAAGATTTTTATGAATATATGAGGGCGTCAGCTGTAAAGAAAACTGATCATTGAATCTTCTTGAGATCAAAGCCTGTGTAAGATAGGAAAGCCTGTCACTGAATCTGAGATGAGGATAATTGTCTTTATCCAGATCCGTGTTTAAAGCCATTACATTATAGCCTACTATGTCTGCCGGAAAATTTTCTGACTGCTTTACGAGCTTATACTTTACAGCGCCTTCGAATGTTTTCATGTTGGTCTCCCTTGAAAGGCTGGCTGAAATACCGTCTGTAATACCGTAAATAACTCCTAGTTTAGTAGAAGCATCGTCCAGACCGAAAAAGTTTTTAAATCCTGTACTGATGTCTCCGAAACGGTGAGCCACAATAATATACCACTCATTTTTAGCGGAGAGTTTTGTAGATTGTCCTGTGACGATCTGCAGGGCTTTAAAAGCCGGCTGTGAAGTTGATGTAGTTGTTTTGAGAGTGTCGATATCTTTTAGCAGGTCTTCCTGTGCTGAGACAAGACCTGATGCAAAAACCGACAAAAATAAGAGAGTTTTTGTCATATACAATTTGAATTAAATTATGATATGACAAACTTATTGAGTTATCGATTCAAAAGTGTGTGATAAAAGTCACCATAAGAATTGTTTTTATCAATGATAAAAATAAAATAATTAAAACTTCATATATTAGACAGGTCTAACATCTTCATTGACAAGGATTTTAATCCCTTCTTTGGTCTGAATAATCTCGCCTTCGTTTTCAATCTTTTTTAAAACCCTGCTCACAACTTCCCTGGAAGTTCCCAAATTGCTGGCTATTTCACGATGTGTAATCTTTAAAGGACTGTTCCCTGTGGCTGAAATCTGCTGACGGATATAATTCAAAACTCTTTTATCCAGTCTGTGAAATACGGCATCATTCACCATATTCATAACATCTGAAAAACGTCTGTCATATTCATGATAAAACACCCTGTTGAGCTCCGGAAAACGGATCAGCCAACCATGGATAACAGAAACAGGAATCAGGATAACTTCAGATTCTTCTTCTGCAACAGCATATACCCTGCTGGTATAATCTGTAAAAATGGATGAAAAGGTCATCAGACAGCTGTCATTGGGTTTTATGTAGTAATAAATCAGTTCTCTGCCATCATTGAGGGTAAAGACTTTTATAGAACCCTTAATAAGGAATGGAACATATTTATTTTTTTGTCCTTCCCTGATAATTTCTGTTTTTGATTTTATTTCAGTAATAATCGCATTCGCATGCAGCTCATTTAAAAAATCATCGCCCAAAAATCCAAATTTGCTAAGGATAAATTGGTTATTTACCATATCTTTTATATTGTTTTCAAAGCAAATATATAAAATTGGCTTATTGATATGATCAGAAAAAAAGAATATTTGGCTATCTGATAAAAACTTAATCATTAATTGATAAACAAAACAATGATTCAATTGAGATAATGGGCTCAAAACGTGGCGATGTTTCTTCCGTTGCCAACCAGAGATAACGGGAATAAAAAATGCCTCAAATAAATTTGAGGCATTCTTATGTATTGTAAGAAAAATCTTAAGCTTGTACGTTGTTACCTCCTAATACGAAAGGCTCAACTTCTTTGATTTCTCCAAATTGCTGCTCGTAGTTAGTGATGTTTTGTTGAAGAGCAGAAAGTACTCTCTTAGCATGAAGTGGAGCAAGAATAATTCTTGATCTTACTTTAGCCTGTTGTACACCTGGCATTAATTGGATGAAATCTACAACGAATTCAGATGGAGAGTGGTTTACCAATGCTAAGTTAGCATATACTCCAGCAGCTACCATTTCGTTTAATTCGATGTTGATGTTTCCATCTTGAGGATTTTGATTGTTGTCCATTTTTATAAATTATTTTTTTTGAAATTGAAATTTGAGATTGTGAAAATATAAAAATAAATTCAAACCTCAAATTTCAAATCATTAATTTTAGTTAAGGTCTTCAAATTCTTTTTTAGAACCTACAATTACATTCTGGTATTCTTTAAGACCTGTACCTGCAGGGATTCTGTGTCCTACAATTACATTTTCTTTAAGACCACTTAAGAAGTCTACTTTACCAGCAACAGCTGCTTCGTTCAGAACTTTAGTAGTTTCCTGGAATGATGCTGCAGACATGAATGACTTGGTCTGAAGAGCTGCTCTTGTAATACCTTGCAATACAGGTGTTGCTGTAGCAGGAAGCGCTTCTCTTACTTCAACCAAGGCCTGATCTTCACGCTTCAACTTGGAGTTCTCATCTCTTAATTCTCTAGCAGTAATCATCTGTCCTGGCTTGAATTCTTTAGAATCACCAGCTTCCACTACTACTTTAAGACCGAATACTCTGTTGTTTTCTTCCAAGAAATCAAACTTATGTTCTAATGCACCTTCTAGGAACTGAGTATCACCTCCGTCTACGATAGATACTTTTGTCATCATCTGTCTTACGATGATTTCGAAGTGCTTATCGTCGATTTTTACCCCCTGAAGACGGTAAACTTCCTGAATTTCGTTTACTAAATATTCCTGAACCGCAGTTGGACCTTTAATTCTTAAGATGTCATCCGGAGTAATTGAACCGTCAGAAAGTGGCGAACCAGCTCTTACGAAGTCATTCTCCTGAACAAGGATCTGGTTGGAAAGTTTCACAAGGTAAATCTTTCTTTCGCCAGTTTTAGCCTCAACAATAAGTTCACGGTTACCTCTCTTGATTTTTCCGTAAGAAACTACCCCATCGATTTCAGTAACAACCGCCGGGTTTGAAGGGTTTCTTGCTTCGAATAATTCGGTAACTCTCGGAAGACCTCCGGTGATATCCCCTGCTTTTGCAGATTTTCTTGGGATCTTGATCAAGACTTTACCAGCCTTAATTTTTTCACCATCGTTTACCATTAAGTGGGCTCCTACCGGTAAGTTGTAACCTTTCTGCTCAACTCCTTTAGAATCTACTACTTTTAAGGTAGGTACAGCTTTCTTATTTCTGGATTCAGAGATTACTTTCTCTTCAAATCCTGTCTGTTCGTCAATTTCAAGCTGGAATGAAATACCCTGGATGATATCCTCGTATTCTACTTTACCAGCTGTTTCAGCAATAATTACCGCGTTATACGGATCCCATTTAGCAATAAGATCACCTTTCTTCACTTTATCACCGGATTTAACTACTAACTGAGAACCGTAAGGTACGTTAGCAATCATCATTGGTGTTCTCTGCTCGTTATCGGTAACCAATCTGAATTCTGTTGTACGGGAAACTACTACTTCCGCAGTATTACCGTTTTCATCTTCAGAAGTAATTGTTCTTACTTCATCCAATTCTACAACACCGTCTCTTCTTGCAACAATAGATGGGTTTTCTGAAACGTTCGTGGATACACCCCCTTGGTGGAAGGTTCTCAACGTAAGCTGAGTACCAGGCTCCCCAATTGACTGAGCAGCAATAACACCTACTGCTTCACCCATATGGATCATCTTACCTGTTGCTAAGTTTCTACCGTAACATTTTGCACAGATCCCTTTTTTAGTTTCACAAGTAAGCGGTGAACGAACCTCTACAAATTCTAAACCTGCAGCTTCAATTCTCTTCGCTAATGCTTCATTAATTACCTGATCTGCCTCAGTGATCAGCTCATCTGTTTCAGGATCGTAGATATTATGAAGAGAAACTCTACCTAAGATTCTTTCGGAGATCTTTTCAACGATCTCGTCATTTTTCTTAAGTGCAGTCACTTCAGTACCTCTTAAAGTACCACAGTCGTCCTCAGTAACGATAACGTCCTGAGCAACGTCTACCAATCTTCTTGTTAAGTAACCGGCATCGGCTGTTTTAAGAGCGGTATCTGCAAGACCTTTACGGGCACCGTGAGTAGAGATAAAGTACTCAAGGATGGAAAGACCTTCTTTAAAGTTTGCCAGGATCGGGTTTTCAATAATTTCCGCACCGGTAGAACCAGCTTTCTGCGGTTTTGCCATCAAACCTCTCATCCCTGATAACTGACGGATCTGTTCTTTGGAACCCCTCGCACCAGAATCAAGCATCATATATACAGAGTTGAATCCACCTTGATCGGTTTTCATTCTACCCATGATCATTTCAGTTAATCCGGCGTTGGTGTTGGTCCAAACGTCGATTACCTGGTTATAACGTTCTGTATCGGTAATCAGACCCATGTTATAGTTGGCTCTAATTTCGTCAACAGTTTCAATAGATGTAGCAATCATTTTCTTCTTCTCAACAGGAACAACGATGTCACCTAATGAGAATGAAAGACCACCTTTAAATGCATTTGAATACCCTAAGTCTTTCATTGCATCCAGGAACTTCACAGTTGTAGGGAAATCTGTATCAGCAAGTACTTTACCAATAACATTTCTTAATGATTTCTTAGTAAGAAGTTCATTAATATATCCTGACTGCTTAGGCACGATCTGGTTGAATAAGATTCTACCTACAGAAGTTTCGATCAATTTTGTTGTAATTTGACCATCTTCTTTAACTGGTAGTCTACATCTTACCTTAGCGTTTAATGAAACTCTACCTTCAGCATAAGCAATTTCCGCTTCTTCCGGAGAATAGAATGCCAAACCTTCTCCTAAAACTTTTTTCTCTTCTGTAGAGCTTAATTCTTTGGTCATGAAATAAAGACCAAGAACCATGTCCTGAGAAGGTACGGTAATAGGAGAACCGTTTGCAGGGTTCAGGATGTTCTGAGAACCTAGCATCAATAACTGAGCTTCAAGGATTGCCTCAGGGCCTAACGGTAAGTGTACCGCCATCTGGTCACCATCGAAATCGGCGTTGAATGCTGTTGTTACCAACGGGTGAAGCTGAATAGCTTTACCTTCGATCATCTTCGGCTGGAATGCCTGAATACCCAGTCTGTGAAGCGTAGGTGCTCTGTTCAGTAGAACAGGGTGGCCTTTCATCACGTTTTCAAGGATATCATATACTACAGGCTCTTTTCTGTCGATGATTCTCTTTGCAGATTTCACAGTTTTTACAATTCCTCTTTCGATCAGTTTTCTGATGATAAACGGTTTGTAAAGTTCTGCTGCCATATCTTTAGGAATACCACATTCGTGAAGCTGTAAGTTTGGACCTACAACAATTACGGAACGCGCAGAGTAGTCTACCCTTTTCCCTAGTAAGTTCTGACGGAAACGACCCTGCTTACCTTTCAATGAATCAGAAAGTGATTTCAGTGGTCTGTTTGATTCAGATTTTACAGCAGAAGATTTTCTTGTATTATCGAATAATGAATCTACTGATTCCTGAAGCATACGCTTCTCGTTTCTCAAGATTACTTCCGGAGCTTTGATCTCCAAAAGTCTTTTCAGACGGTTGTTTCTGATAATAACTCTTCTGTAAAGGTCATTTAAGTCAGAAGTTGCGAAACGTCCTCCATCCAACGGAACCAACGGTCTCAGTTCTGGTGGTATTACAGGAAGCACACGCATAATCATCCACTCTGGTCTGTTGATCATTCTTGTATTGGCACCTCTTAATGCCTCTACAACGTTCAATCTTTTAAGAGCTTCAGTTCTTCTTTGCTTGGAACCTTCGTTGTGAGCTTTGTGTCTTAAATCGAAAGACAATGCATCAAGATTGATTCTTTTTAACAGATCTTCAACAGCTTCAGCACCCATTCTGGCGATGAATTTGTTTGGATCGGAATCATCAAGATACTGGTTTTCCACAGGAAGAGTTTCCATGATGTCCAGGTACTCTTCTTCTGTAAGGAACTCCATATTATCGAAGTCAGAACCGTCTAATTTTTTAGCAATACCCTGCTGAATCACTACATATCTTTCGTAGTAGATGATCATGTCTAATTTCTTAGAAGGAATTCCTAAAAGGTAACCGATTTTGTTCGGTAATGAACGGAAATACCAGATGTGCGCGATAGGCACTACAAGGTTGATGTGTCCGATTCTTTCTCTTCTTACTTTTTTCTCAGTAACTTCTACTCCACAACGGTCACAAACAATTCCTTTGTAACGAATTCTCTTGTATTTACCACAAGCACATTCGTAATCCTTTACCGGACCAAAGATTTTTTCACAGAACAAACCATCTCTTTCAGGCTTGTGCGTTCTGTAGTTAATAGTTTCCGGCTTTAAGACTTCCCCTCTTGATTCCTGAAGAATCGATTCCGGTGAAGCTAAACCGATGGTTATTTTATTAAATCTACTTGATTTATTTTTATTTGACATTTTTTAGATTTTAGATTTTGGATTATAAATTTTGGATTATAAATTCTGAACTGATTCAAAATTCAACATTCAAAATTTAAAATTATTCCTCAAGTCTTACATCAAGTCCAAGTCCTTGTAACTCGTGAAGTAATACATTGAATGATTCCGGGATACCTGGTTCAGGCATGGACTCACCTTTTGCAATGGCTTCATAAGTTTTTGCTCTACCAATCACGTCATCCGACTTCACTGTCAGAATCTCTCTCAGAATATTTGATGCTCCGAATGCTTCAAGAGCCCAAACCTCCATCTCTCCGAATCTCTGACCTCCGAACTGAGCTTTACCTCCTAACGGCTGCTGAGTAATCAATGAGTAAGGACCAATAGAACGTGCGTGCATCTTATCATCAACCATGTGTCCCAGTTTCAGCATATAAATAATACCTACTGTAGCCGGCTGAGTAAATCTTTCTCCAGTACCACCATCATAAAGGTGAGTGTTACCGAATTTAGGAAGACCAGCTTTTTCTGTATATTCAGTGATCTGATCAAGACTTGCACCGTCAAAGATTGGTGTAGCGAACGTCATTCCCAGTTTCTGACCAGCCCATCCAAGAACTGTTTCATAAATCTGTCCGATGTTCATACGGGAAGGTACCCCAAGTGGATTCAATACGATATCTACCGGTGTTCCGTCTTCAAGGAATGGCATATCTTCTTCACGAACGATTCTTGAAACGATACCTTTGTTACCGTGACGTCCTGCCATTTTATCCCCTACATTCAACTTACGTTTTTTAGCGATATAGACTTTAGCCAATTTCATGATTCCTGCAGGAAGTTCATCTCCGATAGAAATAGCGAATTTCTCACGGTTTTTAACTCCTTGGATATCATTGAACTTGATTTTATAGTTGTGAATTAATTGTTTTACCAATTCATTCTTATCGTTATCTACAGTCCAGTCTGCACCGCTTACGTTAACGTAATCTTCAACTGAAGTCAATAATTTATGAGTAAACTTCACCCCTTTACCGATGATTTCTTCATCAAGATCGTTGGTCACACCCTGAGAAGTTTTACCACCTACCAGTGTATTTAATTTTTCAATTAAAGTGTTTCTTAACTCATCAAACTTAGCCTTGTAAGTGTTTTCAATCTCTTCAAGTTTAAGTTTTTCTTCAGTTCTTTTCTTTTTATCTTTAATGTTTCTGGAGAACAATTTTTTGTTGATTACAACACCTCTTAATGAAGAATCTGCTTTCAATGAAGCATCTTTTACATCACCGGCTTTGTCACCAAAGATTGCTCTAAGAAGTTTCTCTTCAGGAGTTGGGTCAGATTCACCTTTTGGCGTAATCTTACCGATCATAATATCACCAGGCTTCACTTCAGCACCGATTCTGATCATCCCGTTCTCATCAAGATCTTTCGTAGCTTCTTCAGAAACGTTAGGAATATCTGCTGTCAGTTCTTCCATACCTAATTTGGTATCACGAACTTCAAGTGAATATTCATCAACGTGGATTGAAGTAAACCAGTCTTCACGTACCACTTTTTCGTTGATTACGATAGCATCCTCAAAGTTGTATCCTTTCCAAGGCATGAAGGCTACCACTAAGTTTCTACCAAGAGCTAATTCTCCGTTTTCAGTAGCATAACCGTCGCAAAGAACCTGTCCTTTATGCACTGTTTCACCTACTCTTACGTTTGGTCTCAGTGTAATTGTTGTACTCTGGTTGGTTTTTCTGAACTTAGTAAGGTGGTATGTTTTAGTAGCAGACTCAAACTGTACTAAATCTTCGTCAGCACTTCTTTCATATTTAATGGTGATTTTATCAGCATCTACATATTCTACAAGACCTGTACCTTCAGCATTGATTAAGATTCTTGAATCTTTGGCAACCTGCTGTTCCAGACCTGTACCAACGATTGGAGCTTGTGGCTTCAATAGAGGAACGGCCTGACGCATCATGTTGGATCCCATCAATGCACGGTTCGCATCATCATGTTCCAGGAACGGAATTAATGAAGCTGAAATACCGGAAATCTGGTTTGGTGCAACGTCGATAAGGTTAACCTGAGAAGGCTCAACTACCGGATAGTCACCATCCAATCTTGCGATGATTCTGTCTGTTAAGAATTCCCCGCCATCGTTCAACTCTACGTTGGCCTGAGCAATTACTTTATCTTCTTCGTCTTCTGCATTCAGATAAATAGGATCAGCATTAAGATCTACTTTACTGTTTTCTACTTTTCTGTATGGCGTTTCAATGAAACCTAAGGTATTGATTTTAGCATAAATACCTAAAGAAGAAATCAAACCAATGTTTGGTCCTTCCGGAGTTTCAATCGGACAAATTCTTCCGTAGTGGGTATGGTGAACGTCACGAACCTCGAAACCTGCTCTTTCTCTTGATAAACCACCAGGTCCCAGGGCAGAAAGTCTACGCTTGTGCGTAATTTCTGATAGCGGGTTGGTTTGGTCCATGAACTGAGAAAGCTGGTTGGTACCGAAGAATGAGTTAATTACTGATGTTAATGTTTTAGCATTTACAAGATCAAGCGGAGTAAAGATTTCGTTATCTCTAACGTTCATTCTTTCTTTGATCGTTCTTGCAATTCTTGAAAGACCTACACCGAACTGTCCTGCCAATTGCTCACCAACAGTTTTAATTCTTCTGTTTGATAAGTGGTCAATATCATCAACCTCAGCTTTAGAGTTAACAAGCTCGATTAAGTGTCTTACGATAGCAATGATGTCTTCTTTTGTAAGAACTTCAGTGGTAGTCGGAATGTTTAGACCTAGCTTTTTGTTTAGTCTGTAACGTCCTACTTCTCCTAATGAGTATCTCTGCTCAGAGAAGAATAGTTTTTCAATGATTCCTCTTGCTGTTTCCTCATCTGGCGGATCTGCGTTTCTTAACTGACGGTAGATATACTCTACAGCTTCTTTTTCAGAGTTTGTAGGGTCTTTCTGTAATGTATTCTGGATGATAGAGAATTCATTGCTGTTTTCTTTGTGAATCAGGATAGATTTCACACCAGCATCAAGAATAAGATCTAAATGTTCTTTTTCAAGAATAGTTTCTCTGTCCAGGATGATTTCGTTTCTTTCGATAGAAACTACTTCACCTGTATCTTCGTCTACGAAATCTTCGAACCATGTGTTCAATACTCTCGCAGCCAATGTTCTTCCTTCTACTTTTTTAAGGGCAGCTTTAGAAACTTTCACTTCTTCCGCAAGGTCGAAGATCTGAAGGATATCCTTATCAGATTCGTAACCGATAGCTCTTAACAGGGTAGTTAATGGTAACTTTTTCTTACGGTCGATATAGGCGTACATTACGCTGTTGATATCGGTTGTAAATTCCATCCAAGATCCTTTGAAAGGGATAATTCTTGAATAGTACAGTTTAGTTCCGTTTGCGTGGTAAGTCTGTCCGAAGAATACACCAGGTGAACGGTGAAGCTGCGTAACAATAACTCTCTCTGCACCATTGATGATGAAAGATCCACTAGGCGTCATATAAGGAACCGGGCCTAAATACACATCCTGAACCACAGTCTGGAAATCCTCGTGCTCAGGGTCTGTACAATACAATTTAAGTCTTGCTTTAAGAGGAACTGAATACGTCAATCCTCTTTCCACACACTCGTTAATTGAATAACGTGGAGAATCTACCAGATAATCAAGGAATTCCAATACGAACTGATTTCTAGAATCGGTGATCGGGAAGTTTTCCTGGAAGGTTCTGTATAAACCTTCGTCTGTTCTGTCTTCTGGAAGGGTATCAAGCTGGAAAAAATCTCTGAAAGACTCTAACTGGATATCCAGGAAGTCAGGAGTGATAATTTTTCCTTTAGCTGATGAGAAGTTAATTCTCTGATTCCCCCTTGTAGTTGCTGTTGTTTTACTCATAAAACTTTTAAGAAAGGGTTAAAAAATATTTTGATTCATTAAAAAATATCAGGAAAGAAAAAGAAAAGAGAGAAAAGATAAAAGACTTCAAATGTTTGGCGCTATTAGAAATCGTCTTTATTCTTTGTTCTTTATTCTTAAAATCTAATCCTAACTGCAACGCTGGTATATCTTTTCACAGCGTAATGCAAAATATTTTCACTTACTTTTGGGGCAGAACTTGCCGCAGTATCTATATACGAGAAATCCCTTTCATTATTTTCCATGAAAGAGCTGATTTTCAATATTTTATAGATTTACAAACAATTATTCGCGCCAAAAGAGGGACAAAGGTACAAAATTTCATCCATATAGACAAATAAAACCACTTCATTTTGAGAGCATTAAGTCCTCAAATAAAAAAGGCTGTCCCGAAGAACAGCCTTTCATTATATCAATTTGAAAATTATTTCACAATGATCTTATAAGATTTCATTGTTGACTTAGTTTCTATCTTTACAATATAAATACCTGCCGGCAGTGAAGCTGTGTTGATTTCAGCATTACCGGAGAATTTATCTGACTTAATCAGCTGTCCCTGAGCAGAGAACACGGTATAAGTTCCAGCTTCTGCGGATTTAACGTTTAAGTTTTCACCTGATTTAACCGGGTTAGGATACACATTAATATCATTGGCGGTTGAAGTAACATCAGCACCAGTTACTCCTTTAGCAGCTGAGCTCAACGCGCTCTTCAACAGAGCAGCATAAGGAGACAGTGGAGAATTCGGAGCTCCTCTCTTCACAAGGTCTGTATCTACAACAGCCTGGATACCGTCTTTATCAAGGTCATTGATTCTTGAAATAAACCCTACTCCAAAGTCATCCAGGTTATCTTTACCGATAGCCCACAGATCATAATCAACTCCGTTTGAATTTAAGTCAACAAAATCCGGCTTATCGTCACCATCTGTATTTTTAAGAGGGTATTTCATGACACCTGAATCCGGAGACGTTTCCAAAATATCAGCAATACCATTACTTCCTACAGCAACATTGCTATCAATAACACCATTAAGATCTGCATCTATCTGGCTGATTACTGATGTCGGAATACCAGATTCAAATAAATCTAAAATACCATCATTATCAGAATCTAAATCCTGGTAGCTGGAAATTCCATCTCCCAATACCTGAACAGGTCCAAATACCCCTTCTGTATCATCATCTTCAAATTTACCGTTTCCATCAAGATCTTCTAAAGCATCTGGAATTCCATCATTATCAGAATCAAGATCACATGCATCTACAATTCCGTCACCATCTGTATCAATAGCAGGAGACTTGTCATTTACCGCAGTACATCCTTCTGCACAATCCGGAATACCATTACCGTTATTATCAATACTGTCATTTCCATTAGGACACTGATCGAAGCAGTTTGGCACTCCATCATTATCATCGTCTCTGCTTGCAAATGCGTTATAGATATAATAGTTTTGAGGGATACGTACTCCCGTACCACTATAGAAGGTAACTTTAATACGGTTGAAAGGCTTGGTTGCCTTACCTCCTACGTAAAACTTATTAGAATCTGTGGTGAAAAAATTCCCGCTGATTAAGCTTCCTGTACTTGTGAAGCTATCTGTTTGGGTATTATTGTTATAAAGTGTCACTGTAATATTTTCAAGAACACTTACACCGATCAGGTTCGCTGCCTTTTCCAATGTAAATCCGGCATATGTATTAGCAGGAAGTAAGCTGTTGGTACTTACTGTAGCATAAGCTGAGAAAATACTTAAAAATGAAGCAACCGGAATAGTTGCCGTAGCATAATTAGATGTATTGGTATCTACAATCGCTGACGGGTTTACCATTTTTGCTAGAATAAGACCAAAAAGCCCAGGACCGGAAGTCCAGTTAGTTCCTGTTACCAGGTTTCCCGGAATTGCAGAACCACTGGTCTGAATTTTATCATTACAGTCACAAGATGCGGGCTCCTCAAAGGCATAATACACTTTTAAAGATCCTAAATTAACCCCTAAAGTCTGTGTCACTTTTAAACGTACTTCGTTAAAAGGCTTAGAAGCTGTAAGCGTTACTTTCTGCTTACCTGAACCAAAACCTAAAACTTTAATATTGATAAGTCCTCCGCCGTCAGATAATGTTCTGGAATCCTGCAGCTGACCATATAAATAAGTTTCTACAGTAATATTTTTCAAAAATTCTGCGCTTAAAAGCTTTCCTTCATCATCCGGAGATATCACAAAACCTGTTCTGTTTCCTGCAGGATAAACCTGATTTTTATCTAGTACTCCTACTGAATAAGATCCAAGAAGTCCCGCCGGCAATACAATTGATCCGTAAGAGTTCTTGTCTCCGTCTCCTATTCTTTCTCTGTTCTGAACAAAAGAAAGTGGAGCAATAAAGCTGCTGCTTCCTGATACGTTTCCATCTACACCACTTCCTGCGATAATATCGTCACAGATCCCATTGGCGTCAACAGGAACTTTAGCAGGATCAAATGCAAATGCATAATACACATTCATTGCACTGAATACAGACAGTACATTAGTTTGGTACAATCTTACTTCATCAAACTCCCTGGTTGTCTTAAAGTGAAGGAAAATCCTGTTTTTAGCACCTCCAAATGCAGGAACCGACAATAAAGTACTGCTTGTCGTAGATTCCTGAAGTACACCGTTTTTATAGGTGCTGATTCTTAATGAACTCAACAGATCTATTGTAATGAAGCTTGTTCCAAGGTCTACATTGAAACCTGTGATATAACCTGCAGGATAAGTAGTATTTGTATTTTTCACAGAGATACCGTTACCGCTTACCAAAGAAGCAAAGTTCCCCATGCTTACGCTGTTGTCTAGATTCGCATCTACAACCGGCGTCATGCTTCCGTTATAGCATGCCAGACAAATACCTGAATTATTTACAGGCTTAGCTTCTACCCCCATCCCTCGGATAGGCTCATAACCTTTTTGAGCAGTAACTGCCGCTGACATCAGCAATATCATCAGCAATACCGCAAATTTCTCGAATAATTTTTTTGCCATTTTTTTTGTTTTTTTGTTTTATTTTTATAAAAATTTGTGTTTAAATATTATAGTGTTTGCCATCCGTATGCAGCATTACCAGTTTGTCTGCAGCCAACAAAATTCCCGGATGTTACCCCCAGTACAGTGGCCACTTCATATATTATTGATCCCGCATTAGATGCATCACATGTAGGTCTTGTTGCGGAAGATTTTATCTGAACAGCCTTACTCACTTCCAAATCTGCGTAGTTGGTTGAATTTGGGCTTACATTTATTCCCACATCAGTCAGCGCTGTACCTACAGCTCCCTGTCCCGAAAACACATGTGCATTATTAGCATAGGTTGACTGATTAGCCATTGAAGTCCCGCCAACTCCGATCGCAATAGCTCCTGAAGTTCCGCTTACATTATTATTGCTTCCAAAAGCAAAATTATTTAAGGTAACAACATTGTTAGCCCCAAAAGCAAATCCTCCGTTGGTGGCATTGTTTGTATGCCCTACTGCTACAGCAATTGAATTGCCTGTTGTATTAAAAGCACCAAACGCGAAATTGCTTGATGATACCGCAGTATTGGATGTTCCGAATACTTTTCCTCCTCCGGTGGCTGTATTTAATGATCCTATTGCTATTGCCGGAAAATTAACTCCTGTGGTAGTGGCTGTATTTCCTTTTCCCAGTGCTATATTATTCGAAGTACTGTTAATAATATTTGCACTCCCCCAGGATAGATGTGAGGCAGTTTCGCCCCCTCCTGAAAGCCCACCAGCAGCATCAAGAACCGCATGCACTTTATTGGCACTTATCATGACGAGATCAGCAGCTCCTTTAGGTCCCAGATAATTAGCAGAAGCCGGTGCAGCCCCCAAAACTTCTGCAGTAGTAGAAATTTCACCCACTGCATTTCCTTTAATCTGCCATTCTGTACCGGTCTGTTTCTGCCACACTGCTCCGTCAAAATAATAATATCCAGGAGTCGTTACATTAATCGTTGGGCCGACAGGAGTAGCATTAACAGACGTAACATACACCAAAGCTCCCGTCTGAGCAGCCGCATAGGTCTTTGCGGCCAGTTGACTTAATGAAAGTCTTGGTGCAATAATTCCATCAGGCTTACTGGCATTTGTCGGAAACCCAACCACATCCAATGTAGCCTGGGGAAGACCAGTATTAATTCCGACCTGTGCGTTCGTGAGATACCCCGTAAAGGATAAAACCGCGAGTGTTAATAATTTGTTTTTCATTAAATTGATATTTGTTGTTTTTTTATGTTTTATGTTTTTTTAGAGAATACAGAAACCTACATCCAAATAGTAAATAGTACGTACTAACCCCAACTTGTGCGTTTATAAAGTAATCCTATCAGGATAAACCACGAGTACTGGTATTTTTTTCGTTAAAGTAATTGGAAGAGATCTGCCTTTGGTATGATTAAGATAATTTATCCGGAAACTTAATTATAAAATCAAAACCTTCCCAAATCCTGGGATCTTCAACAGAATGTATATGCTTATACTGTTGTACAATTTCTGCATGTCTACACAGCAAGCCCCTATGCCTAATATCAGCATACAGCTTTATTTCTACAGAAGCATTACTAACAGCAGGAGCCTTATCTTTTTCTGAATATTCTGTAAACTCACCAGTTTGACAAAAAGAGCATAGTGATACAGTAGAATTCTGTACTGCTAAAGATGTGGCGCTGAGATTTCCTATCTGCCATGCAAACAACATATTGATACAATATGCTACGGCACAGCCATAGAAGATAAAGTAACTTCTTTTCAAATTATGTATGTGTTTTTTTTCGATACAAATATAGTAAATTTTCAATCAAAACAATTTTTTAATATTAAATTTTAATGTAAAATAAACTATTTGGCGTATAATAAATATTTAATTATGTTAATAATTACGAAATACATAATCATAATTAAATATTTAAATATAAAAATCAATAATATTTCAATATTTAAATGAATTATGTTGATTTTTAAACTGTTATAAAAACAAAAAAGCCCGGACATTGCTGTCCGGGCTTCTTATTTTATAGTAAATTGAATTATTTCAATTCTACTTCAGCACCAGCTTCTTCTAATTGCTTCTTAAGAGCTTCAGCTTCGTCTTTAGAGATTCCTTGCTTGATAGCAGCAGGAGCTCCGTCTACGATATCTTTAGCTTCTTTAAGACCAGCACCAGTTAAATCTTTTACCAATTTAACGATAGCCAATTTAGAAGCACCTGCAGACTTAAGAATTACGTCGAATTCTGTTTTTTCTTCAGCAGCTTCACCTGCACCACCTGCAGCAACTACTACAGCAGCAGCAGCTGGCTCAATTCCGTACTCATCCTTAAGGATAGTAGCTAATTCGTTTACGTCTTTTACTGTTAGGTTTACTAGCGTTTCAGCTAAATTTTTTAAATCTGACATTGTTGTAATGTTTTTGTTGATTATTTATTTAATTTTTTGAGAGTAATTATTCAGCAGCTGGCGTTTCGTCAGTGCTTTCTGCAGCAGGAGCTTCCGGAGCTTCAGCAGCAGGAGTTTCTTCTACAGCAGGTGCAGCAGCTTCTTCAGCTGTAGCTTCTACTGTTTCAGATTTGTTTTGAAGAGCAGAAACAACTCTTTGAATTGGAGACTGAAGTAATCCGATGATTTCACCGATCATTTCTTCTCTAGACTTAATGCTTACTAAAGCATCAAGGTTGTTATCACCAACATAGAAAGTTTCCTGTACAAAAGCAGACTTTAATGCCGGCTTCTCTTCTTTTTTTCTGAAGTCTTTGATTAATTTTGCCGGAGCGTTAGCTGTATCAGCAATCATTAATGCAGAGTTACCTTTGAATGTCTGGAACATTTCAGAGAAATCTACTCCGTCAATTTGCTCCATTGCTTTTTGTAAAAGTGTATTTTTTACCACTTTCACTTTGATATTCTGCTTGAAAGCCTGTCTTCTGAAATCAGAAGATTTAGCAGCGTTCAAACCGTCTAAATCTGCTACATAAACTACTTTCGCATCCTGAAGCAAATCTTTGATCTCTTGTATTGCTACAACTTTTTGGTCTTTTGTCATTGTCTTAAGGATTATTATTAGTTAACAGATTTACTATCAATTGCAATACCAGGGCTCATTGTAGAAGACAAATAAATGCTCTTCACATAAGTACCTTTAGCAGCAGTTGGTTTCATTTTGATCAATGTAGAAATTAATTCCTGAGCATTTTCTTTGATTTTAACAGCATCGAAAGATACTTTACCAATACCGGCATGGATGATACCATACTTGTCTACTTTGAAATCAATTTTACCTGCTTTTACTTCAGTTACTGCTTTACCAATTTCCATAGTTACAGTTCCTGATTTAGGGTTAGGCATAAGACCTCTAGGTCCTAATACTCTACCTAATGGACCTAATTTACCCATAACAGCTGGCATAGTAACGATAACGTCAACATCTGTCCAACCTTCCTTTATTTTTTGTAAATATTCGTCAAGACCTACATAATCAGCTCCAGCTTCTTTCGCTTCAGCTTCTTTATCTGGTGTAACCAATGCTAATACTTTAACATCTTTACCAGTACCGTGAGGAAGAGATACAACACCTCTTACCATTTGGTTTGCTTTTCTTGGATCTACACCCAATCTTACAGCGATATCTACAGAAGCATCAAACTTTGTAGTGTTTACTTCTTTTACAAGAGCAGAACCTTCTTCAAGGTTATAGATTCTTCCTTTTTCTACTTTGCTTAAAGCTTCCTTTTGCTTTTTAGTTAATTTTGCCATTTCTATTAGTTTTAAGCGTTAAAAGTTGGTTTAGTTCCTGTTACTCTTAATCCCATAGATCTAGCAGTACCTGCAACCATAGAAACTGCAGAATCCACTGTAAAGCAGTTAAGGTCAGTCATTTTATCCTCAGCGATTTTCTTTACCTGATCCCAAGATACAGAACCTACTTTGTTTCTGTTTGGTTCTCCGGAACCTCCTTTGATCTTAGCCGCATCCATTAACTGAATTGCTGCAGGTGGAGTTTTAATAACGAATTCAAAAGATTTGTCTTCGTATACTGTAATTACTACAGGTAAAACTTGCCCTGGCTTATCTTGGGTTCTCCCGTTAAATTGCTTACAAAACTCCATGATGTTCACACCTGCAGAACCCAATGCTGGACCTACTGGTGGAGAAGGGTTAGCTGCGCCACCTTTCACCTGAAGCTTTACCATTTTAAAGACTTTCTTAGCCATTTTTAATTTTTTTAGTTTGAATAATTAATGAGTTTGGAAGCATTTATTATTCAGCAGATTACCGACTCACATACAGTAAATCTACTTTTCGGACTGCAAAATTATGAAATATTTTTGAATTAGCAAATGGAAAGCGCTGATTTTTAGAAAGAATATGAAATATTTTTTCTATTTGCATTTATAAAGACAAAAGTTCCATTAAACTATTCTTTTTTTATTCTTGTCTATATTTTTAAGGTTTGCTGCCTAAAATGAATTTATTATAACAGGGTAACTAAGCAATACAAACTTAATTCTTACATATAATACATCATCAAATTCTTTGGAATTCGATGTTTCACAAATCTTTCATAGCAGCCCTTTGAACAAAATAAAGAACAACAAAGAAATAATAAGCAAAAAAAGACTGCCAAACAGCAGTCTTTTATATATTTTAAAAGTATGGGTTATACTTTTTCCACTTGCATATAGCTAAGCTCCATTGGAGTTTTTCTTCCGAAGATCAATACAGAAACTTCAATTTTCTTCTTATCTTCAAGAATCTTCTCAATAGTTCCGTTAAATCCATTGAAAGGTCCGTCAATTACTTTAACGTTTTCACCTACAATGTAAGGGATCTCAACATCGCTTGCAAATTCTGATAGCTCATCCATTCTTCCCAGCATTCTGTTCACCTCAGATTTTCTCATAGGAACAGGATCACCTCCTTTGGTTAAGCTTAAGAAAGATATTACTCCCGGAATATTTTTAATTGCGTGAGGAATTTCTCCCATCAGATCAGCTTCGATCATTAAGTATCCAGGATAGTAAGGCTTCTCTTTAGGAACTTTTTTTCCGTTTCTGATCTGAATAACCTTTTCCATAGGAATAACCACCTGAGTAACGTACTGCTCAAACCCTAAACGTTTGATTTCTGTCTCAATATAGTTTTTCACTTTATTTTCCTGTCCGCTGATTGCTTTCAGCACATACCATTTCAATTCGCTCATTATGGGAAAATACTTTTTTAGTTGAACACGTTAATTAGCATTCCAATTATGTTGCTGATTGCTTTCGAAAACAATTCATCAACTCCAAAGGTAAATAATGCCAAAATCACTGTAGCAATAGTTACCACAATAGTAGAAGACTGAAGATCAGCCCACTTTGGCCATTCAACTTTATGTCTGAATTCGTTATAAGAACCTTTTAAAAAATCGACAAATGAACTCATAATTAATATTTGCACGGGCACAAGGATTCGAACCCTGATCAACGGTTTTGGAGACCGGTATCCTACCATTGGACGATGCCCGTAGATAAAAAGCTTCCGAGAGTTTCCTTCCGGAAGCTTTATTTATTTTAAGATGATTAGTCTAAGATTTCAGTAACCTGACCTGAACCAACTGTTCTACCTCCTTCTCTGATCGCAAATCTAAGACCTACGTTAAGAGCGATTGGCTGTAACAATTCTACAGTGATCTCTAAGTTATCACCAGGCATTACCATTTCTACACCTTCTGGTAAGAAGATCTCACCTGTAACGTCAGTAGTTCTTACGTAGAACTGAGGACGGTATTTGTTGTGGAATGGAGTGTGACGTCCACCTTCTTCTTTAGAAAGGATATAAACTGATGCTTTGAATTTTTTGTGTGGCTTAACAGAATCTTTCTTAGCGATTACCATACCTCTCTTGATGTCAGTTTTTTCAATACCTCTCAACAATAGACCTACGTTATCACCAGCTTCACCTCTGTCTAGGATTTTTCTGAACATCTCAACTCCTGTAATAGTAGAAGTTAATTTCTCCTCACCCATACCGATGATATCAACAGGATCACCTGTATTGATAATACCAGCTTCAATTCTACCAGTTGCAACAGTACCTCTACCTGTAATAGAGAATACGTCTTCAATTGGCATCAAGAAAGGCTTATCAGTATCTCTTGGCGGCTGCTCGATCCAGTTATCAACAGCATCCATTAATTCTTCAACGCTCTTGAACCACTTATCTTCAGTATCAGGAGTAGCTGCTGTAGCTGCTGTAAGAGCACCTAATGCAGAACCTTGGATTACTGGAGAGTTGTCTCCGTCAAAATCGTAAGTAGATAATAAGTCTCTAAGCTCCATTTCAACAAGCTCTAATAACTCAGCATCATCTACCATGTCAACTTTGTTCATGAAAACAACGATTCTAGGTACATTTACCTGACGGCAAAGTAGGATATGTTCTCTAGTCTGAGGCATTGGACCGTCAGTTGCAGCACATACTACGATAGCTCCGTCCATTTGAGCAGCACCAGTTACCATGTTCTTTACGTAATCCGCGTGACCTGGACAGTCAACGTGAGCATAGTGTCTTTTTTCAGTTTCGTATTCGATGTGAGCAGTATTGATAGTAATACCTCTTTCTTTTTCTTCTGGAGCAGAGTCAATTGCAGAGAAGTCTTTTTTCTCAGCAAGACCTTTGCTAGCTAGTACAGCAGAAATTGCAGCTGTAAGAGTAGTTTTACCATGGTCAACGTGACCAATAGTACCAATGTTCAAGTGTGGTTTGTTACGATTAAACGTTTCCTTTGCCATGATTTAAAATTATTTATTTTATTATTTTTCAATTTTTCGGTGTGCAAATATAATGATTTTTTAAATACCAAAACCTTTTTATTTAAAAAAGTTTCAATATTCAAATCAAAGAAGTACAAACCTTATATTTCAATGGATGAGACTGCAAATTTACACAAATTTCCGGATTGAAAAAAATCATTATAAACGTTTTTATTTAACAAGATAAAGTATCTGGCTAATTCTGAATAGTATAGATCCTATTTTTTTTTAAAATCCCATACAATTGTCAAGATAAAAAACCGGCCGCAATGTTTTCTCGTATATTCTTACAAACCATTTAAAATACTATTATGAGAACAACATTACACCTCTTTTTAACGCTGATGATCATGACCGCTTTTTTTGCCTGCGACAGTTCTGATGATCCGGTGATGACAGAAAATAATGCGACCGGACCTGATCTTATGGCTTACGGACTCACGGGAATGAATGAACTGGTCTCTTTTAACGCCAATAATCCCAAAGTATTTGGAAGCAAAACAGCCATCACAGGAATTGTACCGGGTGAAAAGCTGATGAGTATAGATTTCAGACCGGCTACCGGAGAATTATACGCTTTATCGAACGCCAGCAAATTATATATTGTCAATACATCTTCTGCGTCTGCGAGAATGGTGAGCTCTACGGCTTTCACGCCTGCAATTTCCGGAAGCATAGCTTCTATTGATTTCAACCCGACGGTGGACAGAATCCGTCTGGTGAGTAATTCCGGACAAAATTTGAGACTGCATCCTGAAACCGGAGCTGTGGCAGCTACCGATACCAATATAATGGGTACAGGAACCCCTGCCATTACAGGAGTGGCTTACACCAACAGTAAAGCAGGAGCTTCCTCTACTGTTTTATATGATATTGATCCTGTTTCCGGAAAATTATTCAAGCAAGATCCTCCAAATAACGGAACCTTGGTGGAAGTCGGAAATCTGGGAACAACGTTCTCCGGGCAGGCCGCTTTTGATATTAAACATGATAACAGTACAGCATTAGTCGCTTTAAGTGATAAACTTCATATTTTGGATCTGAACAGCGGTAAAACAACTTTTATAGGATCTCTTCAACAGGCTGTTATTGATCTTGCAATTCCTACAGAAGCCGTAGCATATGCTATTGATTACTCGAATAACCTTCAGATATTCAATCCGAACAGCCCGATGCCTGTTTCTAAAACAGTCGCAGGATTACAATCTGGAGAAAATATTTTAGGCATAGATTTCCGCCCTTTGAATGGGCAGTTGTATGCTTTGGGAAGTTCGAGCAGAATTTATACCATTAATTTAGGAACAGGTGCAGCTACAGCAGTAGGAAGCTCACCTTTTACCACTTTACTTGTAGGAACTGATTTTGGATTTGATTTTAACCCTGCAGTTGACAAAATAAGAGTGGTAAGTAACACCGGGCAAAATCTTCGTCTGGATCCTGTAACCGGAAGTATTGCTGCTGTAGATAACACCGTCACTCCTGTTACAGCTATGATCAGTGGAGCAGCCTATACCAATAATTTTGCAGGAACTACCACTACTACTCTAGTCGTGATCGATCATAGTACAGATAAATTATATCAGCAAACTCCCCCAAACAATGGAACTTTAGTGGAAGCAGGTTCCTTAGGGATTAATATTACCAATGCCAACGGTTTTGATATCGGAAGCGCAAGCCAAAAAGCGTATTTAATGTCAACAGTGGGAACCTCAACGAAACTGTATACTGTCAATATTTCTTCAGGAGCAGCAACAGCTGTTTCTGATTACCCTAATGCTGTAAAAGCTTTTGCAGTAGGATTAGGATTTTAAAGAGACTCATAATAATTATTTCGATACCAAGAAGCGCAGAAAACTTTGTTTTCTGCGCTTCAATTAATATATATAGATAGAAGAAATTAAATCTGTCGGGGCTTTTTCGCCCTGTTAAAAATCCAGAAAATAATCGGGAAGATTAACAATGTTAATATGGTCGCCGTGATCAGTCCTCCAATAATTACAATCGCCAAAGGTTTCTGAGATTCCGAACCAATCCCTGTAGATAATGCGGCAGGCATTAATCCTATGGAAGCCATCAATGCAGTCATGATAACGGGACGTGTTCTTGATTTCACTCCACTGAGTATCGCATGATCTAAGTTCAATCCGTTCTTGACATTCTGATGGAACTCCGTGATAAGAATAACTCCGTTCTGAATGCAGATCCCAAGCAAAGCAATCATTCCGACTCCTGCCGAGATTCCAAAATTCATTCTGGTCAGATGAAGGGCTATAATTCCTCCTATCAAAGCAAAAGGTACATTTGCCAATACCAGCAGTGAGTCTTTCATGTTTCCAAAAAGGATGAACAATAAGAAGAAAATCCCCAAAATACTGATCGGAACCACCTGAGCCAGTCTGTGTGAGGCTCTCTGCTGGTTTTCGAACTGCCCTGTCCAGCCAATGGAATATCCGTCCGGAAGGTCAATATTGGCCACTTTTTTCTGGGCGTCAGCAATGGTACTTCCTAAATCCCGGTCACGGATCGAGAATTTCACCCCGATGTATCTTTTAATATCATCTCTGTAAATAAATGCTGCTCCGTTGTCTTTTACAATGGTACTGATCTCTTTCAGCGGAATCTTTGCACCATCCTGTGTAGGAACCATC
Source organism: Chryseobacterium sp. NFX27 (assembly GCF_049887855.1). NCBI lineage: Bacteria > Pseudomonadati > Bacteroidota > Flavobacteriia > Flavobacteriales > Weeksellaceae > Chryseobacterium > Chryseobacterium sp. NFX27. Next base: position 361,086 of record NZ_JAGEKK010000001.1, read on the forward strand.
AGGGAAGCAATATCATTTTCATCTTTTCTGTATTCCTGGGAATACCGCAGACGGATCGGGAATTTTCTTTCACCGTCAAACATTTCCGAAGCGGTTTTCCCTCCAAAAGCCATTTCCAACACAGACTGTGCATCGTCCGGCATTACTCCGTAAGCCGCCATTTTATCTCTGTCCAGAACTACACTCACTTCCGGCTGACCGATATTTTTAATAATCCCGGGATCTTTTACTCCGTCTACGCCTTTGATTTTTTTTAAAACCTCATCAGCCAATTTATCTAAGGTTTCCAGATTATCACCATAAATTTTGATTCCGTTTTCTGCTTTGAAACCGGCTACGGCTTCTGCCACATTATCTGAGATAGGCTGGGAATAATTAAAGGTAATTCCCTGGTAGCTTCTGAGTTTTTTATCTATTTCCTCAATCAGTTCTTCATAGCTTATTTTGCGTTTCCATTCATCTTTAGGCTTAAGATTCACGGCAAACTGCACAAATCCGAATCCGTTCGGATCCGTTCCGTCGTTGCTCCGCCCGGTTTGAGCCAGAACATCAGTGACTTCAGGAAAGCTCATAATGTCTTTCTTTAAAAAGTCTGCGGTTTTCAGGGATTCTTTTAATGATGAGCTCATCGGCATTTCTGCGGTGATCCAAAGTGAACCTTCATTCAGCTGCGGCAGGAATTCCGTTCCCAAAAATTTCCCTGAGAATAAGGTCACTGCCATGAAAGATATGGCAACAATTAAACTCATTCTTTTATGTTTAAAGGTATAGCTGAATCCTTTTACTACCATTCTGTCCCAGAAGTTCACAAACGGATTGTTTTTTTCTTTCACATTCTTATTTAATAGGATATGGGAAAGAACGGGAACCAATGTAAGTGTGAATATCAATGCTCCTATCAATGCAAATCCTAAGGTAAATGCTAAAGGTGAAAACATCTTCCCTTCCACTTTCTGGAATGAGAAAATGGGGATTAATGATGTAATAATGATTAGCTTTGAAAAGAAGATGGCTTTCCCCAAACCAGTTCCGGTCTGCTTGATCCAGCCTCCTTTTGATAGCTTATTAAATTTTTCTGTTCCATATTTAAGCGCTTTATGATCGAGCATGACAAAAAGCCCTTCCACCATGACGACGGCTCCGTCAATAATGATTCCGAAATCTACCGCACCCAGCGAAAGCAGGTTGGCACTCATTCCTGCAAGCTTTAAGCATAAAAATGCAAACAACAGGGACAGCGGGATAATAATGGAAACAATGAAGGTCGTTCTCCAGTCTGCCATAAAGATCAGAACGATCACCGTAACAAGAATGATTCCTTCGATCAGGTTGTGCATGACCGTGTGTGTTGTGAAATCCATCAAATGGTCACGGTCGTAGAATGTTACCATTTTAACATCCTTCGGAAGAACCTTTTCATTAAGTTCTTTGATTTTGGCTTTCACTCCAACCAGCACTTCTCTTGGGTTCTCTCCTTTCCTCATTACGACAATTCCTTCCACGGTGTCTTCATGACTATTCAGTCCGGCTTGTCCTACTCTCGGCATTGAACTTTCGTGAACTTCAGCTACATTTTTAACCAAAACAGGATTTCCGCTGTCATTCTGAATGGTAATATTTCCGATATCATTAATGGATTTAACCAAACCTATTCCTCTTACTACATAAGCCTGTCCGTTTTTTTCAATGACATCACCTCCGACATTTAAATTGCTTTTGGTAACGGCATCATATACCTGCAGTGGTGTCAGATTGTATTTATCCAGAGCTCTCGGATCAATACTTAATTCAAAAACCTTGTCCTGGCCTCCAAAAACATTGATGTCTGCAACTCCGGGAACACCTCTCAGCGCGCGGTCGACCACCCAGTTCTGCAGGGTCAGCAGTTCTCTGGAATCTTTTGTTTTACTTTCCAGGGTATATCTGAAAATCTCCCCGGTGGGCCCGTAGGGTGGCTGAACTTCCGGATCCACCTCATCAGGAAGGCTTACGGTTCTTAATTGGTTATTGACCTGATTTCTGGCGAAAGTATCATCCACCCCATCGTCGAAAAGAATTTTAACAATAGAGAGACCAAACATGGTGGTACTTCTCACACTTGTTTTCTTCTGGACCGGGCTCATAGCCAATTCGATGGGCGTAGTCACGAAACGTTCTACTTCTTCAGCACTTCGTCCATTCCATTGGGTTATAATGACAATCTGGGTATTGGTAACATCCGGGAAAGCTTCAATGGGCATATTTTTGAAACTGATAAAACCCGCAATGGCCAAAACAGCAACCCAGATAAAGGTAAATGCTTTATTTTTTAACGAAAAGGCAATTATATTTTTAATGAATTTATTCATGATGAATTTTTTGTAACCTAAAAAGCCATTGAAAGGGCATTTTAATTCTTCTTATTTTAAACGCAAAGGGCGCAGATTTTTTGACAAACTATATGTTTTTAAGTTCGCAAAAGCGTTTCACTTAAATAAGTTCGCTAAGTTTTAATCTTAATGGTGTAAAGTCATTTTAATTATTCAAAGAGCGGTAAATTAAAAGTTGGTTATTTGTGATGACTTCTTCTCCTTCAGATAAACCTTCGGAAACATAAGTGATATCTCCAACTTGCTTTAAAACTTTTATTTCTTTGACCTTAACATCTGTTCTTGACTTATACATCACCACAAAACTTCTGTTATCATCAAAAATGACAGCTTTGGAAGGAACCGTTAATGCCGTATTATTTTCTGAGCTTGAAATTTTTATGGTTGCTTTACTTTCAGGAATTAATAATCCGTTTGCGTTATCTAAAACAACTCTTGCCTGCATTGCATTGGTTTGCGGATCAATAATTTTAAATATTTTATCAATTTTCCCATCAAACACTTTATCCGGATAAGATAATGTGGAAACCTGAGCTTTCATTCCAAGGCTGATTTTTTCGATATCTGATTCATTAACATTCATGATTGCCCAAACATTCGTCAGATTCGCAACATCAAAAATATTATCACTTCTGTCACTTCTCAACTGCATATCTTTATTGATATTCTTCTGAACGATGTAACCGCTGATCGGAGCCACAACACTGTAAATATTTCCTTTCTTCACATTATAAACCGTACTCACCGCACCTGCTCTCTGCATTTGGTCTTGTGCCTTCTGCAATTGGCTTTTGGCTTCCAATACATCTCTTTCGGTGTTCAGTTTTCCTTCATACATTTCCCTGGCAACGCGAAGATTGTTTTGGGCAACAATCAAATCCGTTTTCGCATCGCTTACATCTTTCTGAACTTCCGCCAACTCTGTACTTCTGATGGTCGCCAAAACCTGCCCTTTCGTCACATGGTCTCCCAACTCTACATTTACACTTAAAACATTTCCTCCAACCAGCGGATAAACATCGATATAGCTATTTTTATCTGCCGATATTTTTCCGTAAAAATTATAATCGTCTTCTATATTTTTTTTCTCAACTTTTGCTAAAGAAACAGACTTCAGCATGGTGTTGCTCAGTTCAAAACCTTTTTTTGCCTGTGGTTTTGCTTCTTCCTCTTTTTTTGAACAAGACAGAATAAACAATGCCGCCATTGTTAGGGTTATATATTTTTTCATGTTTAATAGAAGATTTTCGTTTGTACTAATTGATTAAGCTGTTCCGCCGACTGTATAATTTCATTCTTCATATCGAAGATCTGGAGAGCTGTTTCTCTGTAACTGTCCATGAAATCTGTAAATTCTATAAGGCTGATGTTTCCTTTTCTGAAATTTTTCAGCATTCCGTCATATACCAGTTCCATATTGCTAAGGTCTGTGGTTTTGATTTCTGCAAACTGGTCGTACTGATTTTTCCATGTTTTATATGCAGCCTGAACTTTAGTTTCAAGATTCAGTTTCTGGTAATCTGCATTTTTCTGGTTCTGCTGAATGGCATAATGGGCTTTTTCCACATTCCCCTGATTGGATTTCCATAATGGCAATGGAATCCCGATCATAAGATTGACCTCGTTTTTAAAGGTTCCCCCATTCTGGTCCCATCCTGCTCCCAGATTAAGGTCCGGAACATTCAGAGACTTCTGCCACTGTGCATATAATTTGCTGTTGTCAATTAATTTCAGGAAGTATTGATAGTCAGAATTATTTTCCAGTGCTTTTCTCTTTAGCTCATCTTCGTCGCCGAAGGGCTGTACTGCAAGAATTTCTTTTGCATCGGCATCAGAAAGCTGAGGCTCTATCTCAGCTGAAATTCCTGTGAGTACTTTTAGATTCTGTTCAAATTCAAGGATGTTTTTATTAATTCCCAGTTTATCATTATTAAGCTGGATCACCAGGCTCTGCAGCCTTACTTCGTCTTTAAGGGAAACATTGCCTTTGGCAGACTGTACGCGGTAAGCCTTTAGCAGATCATTCATATACCCCAGCTGTTTATTGGTATTACCGAGCTTCTGTTTCTCATAATACAAATTGAAATAAGCTGCACGTAGCTGGGCTTTAAGGTTCACCAAAAGCTGCGAAAACTGAAGCTGGGCGAGCTCTTTGTTTGATTTGGCAAAGGCAATTTCATTTTTCTTTTTTCCACCCATATAAATCAACTGAGTGATTTCCGCTCCTTTGGCACGGCCAATATCAAAAGCTTTTTTCCCTTCTGGATTGTAGGCGTTGATCTGACCGCTCAGCTGGGGAAGTTCCCAAATCTTAGCCTGCAGAATGTCTGCATCGGCCATATTGATGTTATATTGTTCTGCAAGAAGCTGAAGATTGTTTTTCTGAAAAGCCTCTTCACAGTCCAAAAGTGACATCTGCTGCTGCCCTGCCATGAATGAGGAAATGGCAATAAACAGCCCTGCAATTTTGTTCATTCTATCTTTTTTATGGCACAAAATTGCCCTTACATGATTAAAGGGACCTTAAAGAAGCCTTAAAAAAAAATTAAATCTGGTTTTATGTTTAGTTTTTACATAATTAGAACTTCAAATTTTTGACCCTGTTATTTGTAATATATTTAAAATATTCCCCATTAAGATTAATAAAGAAACGCAAGGATAAGCAAAGGGTTTTTCTAATCAGAATGCTTTAAAAGATAAACAAAGCCGCTACGCTTAAAGTTGAAATACAATGTTGGGGAATGTACAGAAATTGCTTCCTATCGGAGATTAATAAATAACGCAAGGATAAACAAAGGGTTTTCTAATCATAGTGCTTGAAGATAAACAAACCACTGCCTTAAAGTTGAAATACAATGCTAGGGTAATGTAGAGAAATTGCTTCCTCTCGGAGATTAATAAATAACGCAGGATAAACAAAGGTTTTTCTAATCAGAGTGCTTTAAGATAAACAAAGCCGCTGCGCTTAAAGTTGGAATACAATGTTGGGTAATGTAGAGAAATTGCTTCCTATCCGAGATTAATAAATAACGAAAGGGGAAACAAAGATTTTTCTTCCTGGGAACGCTTTAAGATAAACAAAGCCGCTATGCTTAAAGTTGAAATACAATGCTGGGTAATGTAGAGAAATTGCTTCCTCTCGGAGATTAATAAATAACGCAAAATAAACAAAGGTTTTCTAATCAGGACGCTTTAGGATAAACAAAGCCGCTGCTTTAAAGTTGAAATACAATGATGGGGTAATGTAGAGAAAACTACAATTGTTTATTGAATATGATACTGAAGGTATTGACTTTTTCAGCCGGAGAAGAATATTTGATTTTGGCACCGTGGTATTCAAGAATTCTCTTGGCAATTCGGAGTCCAAGACCTGAACCGGAAATATTTTGAGAGTTATTACCTCTCATAAAAGCTTCAAATAGCTTCGTCTGCTCTTCTTCAGGAATAGTATCTCCATGAGAAATAACATCAACTGTAAGCTGATCATTGGTTTCCTTTATCAAAACATCTACTTCTTCATTATCAGAATATACCGCTGCGTTTTTAAAGAGATTGATAAAGACAATGACCAACAGGGAATGGATGCCACTGATGGTAAGCAGTCCGTTTTCCGAAGTATCTTCAGAAATCAGGAAATCCATTTTCAGGGCAGGATAACTTTTTTCTACCGCTTCAAAGGCTTCAAAAATAACTTCGTCAATTCTTACTTCTTCATAAATACTCTGGATATTCTCTTTGTCGAATTTTGTAAGCAGTAAAAGGGAATTGGTAAGATCTGACAATTGATACACATCCCGCTGAATCTGTTGTAAAGAAGAAAGGGTTTCAGGAGAATGCTTTTCAAATTTGATCAGGTTTTCGAGTTGGAACGCCATTCTTGTAATAGGTGTTCTGATTTCATGGGATGCACTTGCCGTAAAATCTTTCTGTGACTGAAAGACATCATCCAGCCTTGCAATCATAGTATTAAAAGATTTTGCTAAAACATTAATCTCATCATTGGATTCCTGGACCGGGATCTGCGTTGTAAGCTTATGGGCTGTGACCTCGGAAATTTTGGTATTCAGATCTTCTAGCGGACGAAGGAAGCGTCCCATGAAATAGTAGCTGAAAAAACCAATCAGAAGGGTGCTCATCACATAGGCTGTAATCAGGAGATATTTAAGGAATTCCAGTTTCGATTTCCCGTTGGTATCAAAAGCACTGGTAAGGATGTAATAATTTTCCCCATTGATGTTTCTCAATGCGGCATAGATCTCCGGAACTGTTTTTTCGGTATAGATGATCTTCTTTTCATCCAGTTCTTTGAGAAGCGCATTATCCCAGGTTACATTCCGGTCTTTAATTGTACTGTAAACCAGTTCTTTATCCGCATTAAAAATTAAGATCGTTTCATTGAGAAGGATATTATCTGAGTTTTCATTAAAAAAAACAGGTGCTTCTTCTTCGAAATCTTTAGATTTTGAAATAAAATGTGAAGTAAATTCAAGACGCTGCCTGAATCTTTCTTTGAATTCATCTCTTCTGAAATCATTAAAAGAAAGGTAGATCACCGCCATCACCATTGCAAAAAGCAGGGAAAAAGCGATACTGATCGTTAATGCTATCTTTCTTTTTAAAGACATTTACAATGGGTTTAGATAATATCCGAAACCGGAACGGGTGTGGATAAGTTTAAGTTTAAAATCCTTATCAATCTTTTTTCTCAGAAAATTGATGTAAACTTCCACCGTATTGGTATTAGTATTGAAATTATGTTCCCATACATGCTCTGTGATCTGTTGTTTGGAAACGGTTCTTCCCTGTGCTTCGGCAAGATAGACCAGCAGCTGAAATTCTTTAAGGGTAAGAGCAATTTCATTACCTGCCCTATAAACTTTTTGTTCTGTTTTATTAATGATAAGATCGTCTATTCTTATGATATCCTGATCTCCGGCATCGGACGGAGCTTTTCTTCTTAGCAGCGAATTGATCCTCAAGAGAAGCTCTTCAAACTGGAAAGGCTTCACCAGATAATCATCTGCAAGTCTTGTAAACGCATCTTTTTTATCGGAAATATCTCCGTAAGCCGAAATAATGATGATGGGTGTATTCTTATCAAAAGAACGGATCGTCTGGCAAACATCAAGCCCGTTTATCTTGGGAACATTGATATCGAGCAGATACAGGTCATAGGTATTGTTCTTGATCTGACGGAGAAAGGTTTCACCATCATAAATTTTATCACAGGTAAAGCTGTTTGACTCCAGAAACCTGCAGAGTTCTGCTGAAAGAATGAGGTCGTCTTCCAATAAAAGAATATTCATCAAAGTTTATTTTATACGAATTTAATGAAATTTTTATGTTCCCGTATTATCCATCGAAGGCTGACAGACAGATTTAATTAAATTTTAAGCTAAAATTTCACCAAAAAGGGAGCAATATTATTTTTTTATTGTTAAAAAAGATCTGGCAAATGCAGGATAAACAGCCTTAAATTTAAATTTAGCCAAAAAAAAATCCCGAAAGAGATTCGGGAAATATGGAGAGCCAACTACGGGACTTGAACCCGTGACCTCTTCCTTACCAAGGAAGCACTCTACCGCTGAGCTAAGTCGGCATTGAAGCAAAAAAATCACACTAATTAGCGTGATTTTCTTTGAGCGGAAGACGGGGGTCGAACCCGCGACATTCAGCTTGGAAGGCTGACGCTCTACCAACTGAGCTACTTCCGCAATTTTGTTTCCAAAATTATTGGTAACGCTGTGCAAACTTAGGAAAATCCTCTTAAATCTGCAACAATTTTTTATTAATATAAATGTGGGGAGAGCAGGATTCGAACCTGCGAAGCCGAAGCAACTGAGTTACAGTCAGTCCCATTTAGCCACTCTGGAATCTCCCCTCATGTTATATTAAAATTGAGCCTCCAGAGGGATTCGAACCCACGACCCCGAGATTACAAATCACGTGCTCTGGCCAACTGAGCTATGGAGGCAATTTTAAAATGTAAACTGAATGCTTTAGAGAGAATCTACTCTACGCTTTTCAGCAGTTAAAAAAAAATCACCCTCTAGCAGAGTGATATTATTTTGAGCGGAAGACGGGGGTCGAACCCGCGACATTCAGCTTGGAAGGCTGACGCTCTACCAACTGAGCTACTTCCGCAATTTTGTTTCCAAAATTATTGGTAACGCTGTGCAAACTTAGGAAAAATCCTTTAGATACACAAGTTTTTATCTAATATAAAATGTGGGGAGAGCAGGATTCGAACCTACGAAGCCGAAGCAACTGAGTTACAGTCAGTCCCATTTAGCCACTCTGGAATCTCCCCTCATGTTTATATTAAAAAGAGCCTCCAGAGGGATTCGAACCCACGACCCCGAGATTACAAATCACGTGCTCTGGCCAGCTGAGCTATGGAGGCAATATAAAAAAAGAATTCAAAAGATCGCTGTTCCCTTTTTGCGAGTGCAAATATAGAACGGATTTTTTGAATTCTCAAACTTTTCTATAACTTTTTTAAACTTTTTTTACTACGCCATTTCTTTTTTCTTGATTAATAGCTTTTTAGCAGTATCAACACATAGGTCTAAACTTTCTTCAAAAGTTTCAGACGTCTTTTTTACAACGATATCATCGCCCGGAACGGCTAAAATAAGTTCAGCAGTTTTGTTGTTTCTATCAGAGTTATTTTCAACTTTTAGGAACACCTTACACTCATGAATTTTGTCATAAAAGGTTTCCAGTTTGCTTACTTTTTTGTCAATGTGTGATTCTAATGGTTCGTGTGGAGTTAAACCAATTGATTGAACTGTGATCTTCATAATTCTTCTTTTTTAGATGCTCGAGGATGAGCCTGATTAAACACTTTTTTCAATTGTTCAATATTGGCATTCGTATAGACTTGAGTACTTGCAAGACTGGAATGCCCTAATATTTTTTTTACTTTGGAGATCTCCGCCCCATTATCCAAAACGTGTGTAGCAAAGCTATGCCGAAGGATGTGAGGACTTCTTTTTTCTTTCGTAGTTACAAGACTAAGGTACTTATTAACTACCACATAAACAAATTTTTCATTGAGTTTTTTACCCTTTTTATTTATGAAAAAATAGGCTTTATGTTCGGTATCATGTTTCCTTATTTCCAAATAACTTTTAAGCAGATCTGATAGGTCTCCGGAAATGGGAATAAAACGTTCTTTATTTCCTTTTCCTATTACCTTGAGCTCATTTCCTTCTATATTAACATGCTCAAACATCAGGCCACAAAGCTCGGCTTTACGCATTCCGGTCTGATATAATACTTCAATGATGCATTTTTCCAGGATACCACACGGGTCCGCAAGAACACTGTCATTGAGCACCTGCATTTCATCCTGTGAGATAGGGATTTGTTTTTCAGCATAAAACTTCAGGGAAGATATACTTTCCGTAGGAGAAACTTTAATCTCACCCATCTTTAAAAGAAATAAATAAAAGCTTCTGAGGGATGATAATTTTCTATTGATGCTTCTTTTAGAAATATTATTTTCACTTAATTCGACGATAAAATTCCGGATTACTTTTTTATCAGCTTTGGAAATATCATCGGAAGCTTCTGTTTTAAGATAGAAATGGGAAAAGTCTTCAAGATCTTTTCTGTAGCTTGTAATTGTATGAGGCGAATACCTCTTTTCGAACTGTAAATATTCTAAATACTTATCTAACATCACGTAAGGTATAAAAACAAAAATTCACCTCTCAAATATACGTATTTAAGAAGTGAATTAGTATGTGGTTAAGAAAAATCTTAAGCCTGCTCTTCCTTGCTAAGTCCTCTTTGTTTGTAAGCGGCCTTTAGTCTAGCTTGTCTTAAAGTTACAGAAGGCTTAATAAACGCTTGTCTAGATCTCAATTGACGAACTGTACCCGTTTTATCAAATTTTCTTTTATATTTTTTTAATGCTCTGTCGATGGATTCACCATCTTTTACTGGAATTATTAACATATATTACATCTCATTTTGGATTGCAAAACTAGACATTTTTTATTAAACTGCAAAATTTAACTTCACTTTCTAAAAAAAACACATTATAAAGTTATCCACAATCAGGTGCAATAATGTGGATAAGTATACCGTCTTCTTAATCTTGAATCCCCTCTAACCATATTGGGATTATCTGAAAAGTATGTCATATTATGAACTATATGTAAACAAAAATCCCTATCTTTGCACTTACTTTATTCATGGGGTTGACTGGTTTCGACAGCAAGATCAATGGGTAAGTAAGCATGCAGAGAACCGTAGCGCGATCTCTTTAATCCCTTGCTACACAACTTTAACTGGCAACGAAGAGTTCGCTCTTGCAGCTTAATATCGAAGTATAGTAGATCAAGCGTTTTCCTGAAGATAGTAAGGAAGCAAGATATCTCACAAATGCTCTGTTCTGCGGCGTTTGATTCTGGGATATAGGAATGCAGGAATAAGGTTTCAGATGCTTCGGCTGAAACTCGAAAACTTTAGAAGATAAGCTGGAAGTTGGGTGTCTGCCCTCTGCCTCCAGTCGAAAATCAATGGTAGAATAAGCATGTAGAAATCTTATGTATTGCTTGTTTGGACGAGGGTTCGAATCCCTCCAACTCCACTAAAAACCGCCTATACTAGGTGGTTTTTTTCTTTTGAGTTACACACTAATAATGACAAAACACAACCTACAGCAAAAAAATAATTATTCAAGCAAAAAAAAGCAGATAACATAAATGCTATCTGCTGCTTTTAATTAAAGAAAGGGTTAACCTTTTTTTAAATTATGCTACTCGCACGTTAACTGCGTTAACGCCCTTTTTTCCGTTTTCTAAATCGAATGTTACGACATCGTTTTCACGAATATCATTAATTAAACCTGATGTATGTACGAAAACATCCTGACCACCATTTGATGGTGTAATAAAACCAAATCCTTTAGCATCGTTAAAGAATTTTACTGTTCCTTGTTGCATTGTAATGTATTAAAAATTATTGTATTTATTGTTTGGCTTTCGCCATTACTGCATTGATAAATTACCAAAGCAATAATAAATCGATTTGTGAACAAAAAAATGATGTTGTTATTTTTAGAAGCCTGAAATATTCAAGTTTAAAAAAGGTACTGCACCTGTTATATTGATGACAAAAATTAGCGGCTGTAAAAGCGAAGACTGAGAAGAAAGAGTAAACTCAAAAGTTTCAGAAGAAGCGTCGGCAGGAGCCTGATTATTTTACAAATATACACTTAATTTATTGAAAACAAGCACTTTTTAATTTTATTTATTTTTTCACATGTTAATCAACACATAATTAGCATTAGTTTAATCAATCTCAAATTACACTAGAAGCCTCAAGCATTATATAAATTAGAAGTGACTAAGTGTAACTTTAAAGACATTTCCTTTGTTGCCATCTTCTCCATCCTGACCATCTCCCAGTGTTCTTGGCTCCGGGTAAATCCCATCTGAACCATCTGAACCACGTCCGCACCATCCGTTTCCAGAGCCCCCATTACCTCCGTATCCCGGCTTTCCTGCTTTGCCTCCATTACCACCTACCCCTCCGTTACCACCTCTTATATAAAATTTTGATGCATTAACAAATACTTCCGTAAATACTACTGTTGAAACAAAATAAATATCAGAAGCGTTGCTGCCGTTTCCACCTCGTCCGCCTTGTCCGCCTTTTCCGGATCCAGCACCATTCCCGCCCCGGCCGGGACCTGTTTTGCAATCAAATGCAGATGTCGCTCCTTCTTTACCATTAGACCCGTTACCGCCATTGCCACCATTGCCACCATTACCGCCGTCTCCTCCACCGATACCATCAAAATCCAAAACAAACTTTGAGTCTTCAATATTCTGAAGGGTATCTATACATATAATTTCTTTGGCAATAATGTACAAATCAGGATTCTTTAAGAACTCTCCATCTTCACCCGCTAAACCAACCTGACCGGCTGATCCCGGCTGTCCTTCTCTGTCTACCTCTCCTATTCCATTAGCTCCATCTATACCTCTTACTCCATTACCCCCATTTTTTCCATTAATAGTCGGATCAATCTCTATTTTTATTGGGAAACTGTTATTCTTTAACTTCAGCTTATTACAATAGATGACCCAAAACGGCAGATTTGCGTTGCTCAAAGTCAATGTTGCATCTGGCTGGCAAATAATTTCATCCGCTTTTAAGATCTGTCCGTTAAAAATTTCCCCGTGATTTACAGGAAATACATTTTCAATCACCGCCGTATCGTTAATTAAGTTCATTACATCTTCCGGTAATGCTTCATTAAGGCTGTTAAATACTAATTCTTGAATGTTCATGATATAAAAATTTTAATTATATTTATTACATTCAAAGGTAACGGACTCTATTGTTCTGAAAAATAACACCTTTGTGTAGTTTTTCATCACCGTTTCTATTACAACCCCTCCAGCTATCATATCCTTGAAGGTCTTATTTATTATAAAGAGCAGCACTACAAGAAAAGCCTGCTCGGCGGCAAGCCATACTGTTTTTTAAAAGCAAATGAAAAGTGGGAAAGGTCTTCAAAACCAAGGTCCAGATAAATATCTGTTGCCTTTCTTCCTTTTTCCAGAAGATAATGGGCTTCCTGAAGTCTTTTTTCAAGCAGCCATTTTCCAGGTGTGGTGCCAAATATTTAATTTAATTACAGGACAAAGTTCCTACAATTCCAAAGGAAGCACTTTGTTAAAAAGCTCAATTAAACTTTGTTAAAAAACTCAGAATTTCAGACAAAATTAACGCAAGCTGTTTCAATTAAAATAAAAAATACCCCTTCATCAACTGTTCCCTTAGAAAATAAATAAATTTCTTACCCTCATCATGTATTCATTATCGGGATTATATATACCGAAGCAGCCATCTGCCTTAAGCCTTTCCGCCTGGTTCGTATCCGGAATAATAATAATTTTACTTATGAATTACATAGTAAACATAAATACCTGAAAACGAAAACACTAAAACTTTTGTCTATAAAATAAGTATAGTCTACCCACAAAAAAGACTAAAAAAATGTTTTATCGTGAAGAATTTTATATATTTGCACCATCTAACAATTAAAAAAATAATTTACTATGTCAGACATTGCATCAAGAGTAAAAGCTATCATCGCTGATAAGCTTGACGTTGAAGAAACAGAAGTAACTCCTGAAGCTAGCTTCACTAACGATTTAGGAGCTGACTCATTGGATACAGTTGAGTTAATCATGGAATTTGAAAAAGAATTCAATATTCAAATCCCTGATGATCAGGCTGAAAAAATTACTACTGTAGGGCACGCTATTGCTTACATCGAAGAAGTAGTAAATAAATAATATTCTTCAACAAAAAAGAAAATTTTAAAAGTTTATGGAATTAAAAAGAGTAGTTGTAACCGGTTTTGGCGCAATAACACCGATTGGAAATAATGCAAAAGAATACTGGGAAAATCTTCTTAAAGGTGAGAGCGGTGCTGCTCCGATTACTCTTTTTGATGCCACAAACTTTAAAACTAAATTCGCTTGCGAGGTGAAAGGCTTCGATCCATTACAGCATTTTGACAAGAAAGAGGCTAAAAAAATGGACCGGAACACTCAGCTTGGGCTGGTAGCCGCAAGAGAAGCGGTAGCACACTCCAGGATTATGGAAGACAATGTGGATAAAAACAGAGTCGGTGTAATCTGGGGTTCAGGAATAGGAGGTTTAGAAACTTTCGAAACTGAGGTTTTAGGATGGGCTAATACTGAAATACCAAGATTCAACCCATTCTTTATTCCTAAAATGATCGCGGATATCACTCCTGGACATATTTCAATAGAGTATGGCTTTCACGGGCCGAATTATACTACGGTGTCTGCCTGTGCATCTTCAGCCAACGCTCTTATTGACTCCAAAATGATTATCCAGCTTGGAAAAGCAGATGTTATTGTATGCGGAGGCTCTGAAGCAGCCGTAACAGCAAGTGGTGTCGGTGGATTCAATGCGATGATGGCACTTTCTACAAGAAATGATGATCCTAAAACAGCTTCAAGACCGTTTGATAAAGACCGTGATGGCTTTGTGTTAGGCGAAGGAGCAGGATGTATCATCCTTGAAGAATATGAGCACGCCGTAAAACGTGGTGCTACAATTTATGCAGAATTACAAGGTGGTGGTATGAGTGCAGATGCACATCACATGACTGCCCCGCATCCTGAAGGATTAGGAGCTTATCTGGTAATGAAAAACTGTTTGGAAGACGCAGGCTTAACTGCTGATGAAGTAGACCATATCAACATGCATGGTACCTCTACTCCATTAGGAGATATTGCAGAATCCAACGCAATTTCAAAATTACTGGGCGAGCACGCCTTTGATATTCAGATTAATTCTACAAAATCAATGACCGGTCACCTTTTGGGAGCTGCCGGAGTCATTGAAGCTATCGCTGCATTAGGAACTATTATTCATGGTATTGTTCCGCCTACCATCAACCATTTTACTGATGATGAAAATATTGACAGCAGACTGAATTTCACATTCAATAATGCTGTTAAAAAAGATGTAAAAGTAGCCATGAGCAATACTTTTGGATTTGGCGGGCACAACGCTTGCGTTCTATTTAAGAAAATCTAAATTCAATGAATGGAGTTACAGAAATACTTTTCTAAATTCCTTCTCAAAAAAAGAAAAAGAAAATTAACGGAGAGAGACTATTTCCTTAGTACCGAGCTAAAAAAAATGCTGGGTGCAGAGGTTCAGAATATTGCTCTTTACCGGGAAGCTTTTTCTTTAAAAAGTTCTTCTAAAAATCAAGACAGCAATTATGAAAGACTTGAATTTTTGGGAGATTCTGTTTTGGGTACAATTATTTCCTGTCATCTGTTCCAGACTTATCCTCAGGCTAATGAAGGATATCTGACCCAGATGAAATCTAAAATTGTTAATAGGAAGAATCTTAATAAATTAGGGGAAGACCTCAAGCTTATCGATCTTTTGCAGAAGCAGGGATCCGCAGCATTGGGAGAAAACATTTCAGGAAATTTATTTGAGGCGCTTATTGGTGCTGTTTATCTGGATTTTCATTATGAAGCCTGTAAAAGGATCATCCTGGAAAGATTATTGACCCCCTCTGAAATTAACAAGCTTGAGAATAAAATTGTAAGCTACAAAGGCCTCCTTCTTGAATGGAGCCAAAAGAAAAAAGTAAATATAAAATATGAGACCTGCGAAGAAGTGCAGGCCAATAAAGCAGTGGTATTCAGGTGTCATGTCTGGCTGGGAGTAGAAAAGATCGCTAATGCAACGGAAACTTCCAAAAAGAAAGCCGAAGAAAAGGCAGCACAAAGAGCATTTTATATTTTAAACAAAAAAGAAAACATACTTGGAAATTCAAAAACTTTATGATATAGATGATATAGAATTTGAAGATATTACCATAGGATTGGTAAGATTAGCAAAAGATATACCTGCTCATGAGTTTTTCTACAAAATAAATAAAATCAACGGCCTTACTTTTTCCAGAAAGAAAGATGTGATCATTCACGGGGCTTATTATGATTATTATTTTCCGAGATTTGAGGCTTATCACAAGTTTACAAAGACATGTTTTACATTTATTTCAAACCGGTCTTCGGAAAGTAAGCAAAAAAAACTGCAGACCGAGCTCTTCACAGAAGAAGAAAACATTAAGTTTTTATTAAATAATCAGGTAGATGTGGAATATATTCTGCATTCTTCGGAACAAATTCCTGATTTTTCCGTAATTTTGCTCCCGGAAAATCTTGTATTTCCGATACAAGACTATATATTAGGTTCTGAAGAAGAACTTTATCAAATTATCCAGTATTATGAATAAGTATTTAAAGAAGACAAAAATTATTGCAACACTAGGGCCTGCTTCATCGTCGAAGGAGGTTATGTTAGGACTGATGAAAGCGGGTGTTGATATTTTCAGAATAAATTTTTCACATGCAGATTACGAACTAGTTCGAAGTAATATTGAAATTATCAGAGAACTTAATCAGGAATATGGTTTTTCCGTAGGTATTCTGGGAGACCTTCAAGGTCCGAAACTAAGAGTAGGTGTTGTAAAGGAGGGTTCTTACCTGAACCCCGGAGATATCCTTACATTTACGAATGAGAAAATAGAAGGTGACTCTACCAAGGTTTACATGACGTATCAGCAGTTTCCTCAGGACGTAAAAGTAGGGGAAAGAATCCTTATTGATGACGGAAAGCTCATGTTGGAGGTTATTGAAACCAACGAAATAGACACGGTAAAAGCAAAAACTATTCAAGGGGGGCCTTTGAGCTCTAAAAAAGGAGTAAACCTGCCGAACACCAATGTATCCCTTCCTGCCCTCACGGAAAAAGACGTTCAGGATGCCAATTTCATGCTTGACATGGAGGTTGACTGGATTGCCCTTTCTTTCGTACGTCACGCACAGGACATTATCGACCTGAAAAAGCTGATCGACAGCCATCCAAACGGGAAATTCAAAACACCGATTATTGCTAAGATCGAAAAGCCTGAAGGTGTAAAAAATATCGACGAAATCTTATTGGAATGTGACGGACTGATGGTTGCCCGTGGTGACCTTGGTGTGGAAGTTCCAATGGAGGAAGTTCCTGCCATCCAGAAAAATCTGGTAGAGAAAGCTAGATTCTACTCAAAACCGGTAATCATTGCCACGCAGATGATGGAAACAATGATCAACAGCCTTACCCCGACGAGAGCGGAGGTAAATGACGTTGCCAACTCTGTATTGGACGGGGCGGATGCGGTAATGCTTTCCGGAGAAACTTCTGTAGGAAGATATCCGGTTCAGGTAGTTGAAAACATGTCAAAAATTGTACAGAATATCGAAAAGACTCATTTTTATCAGCATAAAAATGAACCAATTGAAAAAGATTATAACTGTATAGACGAAAGATTCATTACCAACAGGGTATGTCTTGCGGCGGTAAGAATTGCTAAAACTACCAATGTTTCTGCTATTGTTACCCTGACACATTCAGGATATACAGCATTCCAGCTTGCAGCACACAGACCGAATTCCCATATCATCGTATACAGCGGAAACCGAAGAGTGATCACTATGCTGAACCTTCTTTGGGGAGTTCATGCCTATTATTATGACATGAAAAAATCTACTGATGAGACCATCATTCAGGTCAATATGCTGACGCACAACCACGGCTATATTGAAAGTGGAGACTTTGTAATCAACATCAATGCGACTCCATCTTATGAAGGAGGTAAGACGAATACATTGAGACTGACGACAGTATAAGCAATAAGCAATAAGCAATAAGCAATAAGCAATAAGCAATAAGCAAAATTACTTTTTGATGACCATATAAAAATCCCCGGAAATAGATATTTCCGGGGATTTTATTTATTACGTAGGCTACATTATACTTTGTACATTTCACACCATACAAATCAATTTCCCACGATTGTTCTTGCTGTAACAAACTCTTTTAAAGCCAATAAAGACAACTCCGTTCCATAACCTGAAGCTTTGCTTCCACCAAAGGGAAAACGCGGGTCAGAGCTCGTCATTCTATTGATATTAACCGTGCCTGATTCCAAGTTTTCGATAAAAAACAACTGACGTTCTTTATTTGCTGTCCATACAGAATTTGAAAGTCCAAAAGGAATATCATTAGCCATATGTAAAGCTTCTTCATCACTTTTGGCGATCATTATCATCCCTAGAGGTCCAAAAAGCTCTTCTTTTAAAATAGGATTTCCTTCCTGAACACGAATTAAACCGGGTTTGAATTCATTTTCAGAAATTCTCTCCAAAGGAATAATAATTTCAGCCCCATTTTCCAATGCGCGGTTGAATTGGGCTTCCAGCTCATCGGCCAGATCCGGCCTTGCCATTCCCGCTAATTTAGTTTCCTTATCTAAAGGATCTCCAACTTCATACGTTTTATATTCTTCAATGAATTTCAGTAAAAAATCATCTTCCACTTTTTCATCAATAATAAATCTTTTAGCGGCTGTACAGGTTTGTCCGCAATTTTGAAGTCTGGATTTCACTCCTGCTTTTGCCGCTTCATCTAGATCTGCATCGTCGAAAATAATGAAAGCATCACTTCCTCCTAATTCCAATAAAGATTTTTTGATATTTAAACCGGCGATTGAAGCTACTTCTCCACCAGCTTTTCCACTGCCTGTAAGACTTACTCCTTTTACAGCATCATGCTCAAGAATTTCTTTTACCGCTTTATGTCCCACTTCCAGGTTCTGGAAAACACCTTCCGGAAAACCGGCCTCTAAAAGAACCTCCACAATTGCATTTCCACTTCCGAAACAAATGGAAGCATGTTTCAGAACTACTGTATTTCCAGCCAAAATTGCAGGAACAGCAAATCTCAATACCTGCCAAAAGGGAAAATTCCAGGGCATTACTCCTAAAATCACACCTTTCGGAACATAATGAACCTCAGAATAAGAAAATTCAGATTCAACTTTTTCAGGTTTTAAAATATTTTCAGCATCTGCATAATAATTCATCATTAAAGCACATTTTTCAACCTCAGCAATCGACTCTGAAATAGGCTTATTCATTTCAGTCGTGATAATCCTGCCGAATTTCTCTGAATTGTTCTTTAATATGTCTGCCGCTTTTGCGATCAGCTTCTGCTTTTCTTCAAACGGTACTTTTCTCCATTCTGAAAATGTCTTATCTGCTTTAATAAGCTTATTTTCAATTAACTGTTCCATAATATAATTTCTGTTTTAAATTCACAAAATGAATTTATTAATGCCTTTATTCTAAAAGCAGTGTGAAAGTAACAAATTCTATTCCTTAAGGCCCGGTAAAGCCATGATTTTTCTCTATCGAAATAATATAACCTCCTGTATATTTTGAAAGTAATTTTAAATATCTGATAATTAACAGTATCTTTTTGTTTACTCTTTTAAATGAAATGCCTTTGTTTATCTTTATTAAAATTGTTTCATTTTCAAAAGCCTTTGTTTTACCTTGCAATTATTAAACGCAAAGAAAGACAATATTGATTCTGGTTTCTTTAAACTAAGATAAACAAGGGCGTTTCACTTATTTTCGAAATACCAGAATTCAAAATGCTGATGGATTAATATGATTTCTACCTAGATCATAAACCATTCATTCACAAGACATGCGGCCAGCCTGGCTGTTCTGTCCTGAATATCCAGGGAAGGATTGACTTCTGCTGCATCCAGTGCTATGAGTTTTTTACTTTTTAAAATATGCCTGTAAAAATGCATAAAAGGCATATCTGCAAAGATACCATTATATGCGGAAGCGGAAACTCCCGGGGCAATTGATGCATTGAAAACATCCATACAGATGGTAAGATAAACAAAATCCACAGTCTCCGTCAGCTCATCGATCCGTTGGTAGATGGAGGGAAGGTTTTCAAAAAAAAGCTCATCGGCAAGGATATATTTCATTCCGTACTGATGGGCTGTATCAAAAAGCTTGAGAGTATTTGAATTTCTCTGGATCCCGATATGGAGTGAATTGATCTGCCCTTCCTGTGCAATTTGCCAGAATCCTGTTCCGGAGCTTGCTCCTACTCCTTTTTCCGGCTGTCTGTTATCAAAATGCGCATCTATATTGATAATCCCGATCTTCTGTTCCGGAAAAGCTGTTTTTACGCCTAAATAGTGGGCATAGGTTACTTCATGCCCTCCACCTAAAACAAGTGACTTTCCTCCTTTCAGCAAAACTTTTGAAACATTTTTCGCAAGGCTGTTCTGGGTGCTTTCAAGATCACCATCTTCACAGGTAAGGTTTCCGAAATCGAGAAGGGAAAAGTCCGGGCGGATTACCGGAAAATTGGACATATTCTTTCGGATGATATCCGGGGCATCTTTGGCACCCTGCCGTCCTTTATTTCTTCTCACGCCTTCATCTACGGCAAAACCATGCAGAACAAAATCATCTGCCTTAATATTGTCGTAATTATGTTCTTCTTTAACTCTCTGAAATATTCTGTGGAAAAGAAGTTCTTCTCCATCCAATCTGCCTTGCCAAGTGTCCTGAAACATAGATCTAAATTAAATTTTAATTACTGCGTTTTATCCAGTAAATCTAAATAATATTGTTTAGATATTAAAACGCTCCTCTGTTCAATTTCAAAACGGCTGCATGACATCCGTCATTCCTGTGATATGTTCATCTTAAATCATTCTTTTTTCTGATTGGCATTACTGCTTATGAACATTTCATTGCGTTCTTCTGAAACAATTTCCAGGAATCGTTCATAATGTTTGAGCACATCAGAGATCAGTTCATTTTTTGTAAAGTACTGCACATCGTACCCTTCCCTTCCATCTCCGAAATAGGATCTCGGATAGTGGGTTTTATTGTCCTCCAGATCAGGAAGGTTCTCTTCATTGATCATGTATTCCGAAACGGTCTTCACTTTATTTTCAACTCCATAAATAAAATTATTGACGACTCCCTGGTGAATCTCTATTTCTATTCTGGCAGGACTTTCATATTGATTTATCTTTGCATCAATTCCGTTGGCTGCAAATTCCTGCTGCAGATCTGTAAAGGCTTCTTTTGTTTTGACCTGAATAAAATGATCTACTGAAGAATTATCTTTAAAGGAAACGATGTTTTTTAAACGTTCTTTCCAAAACTCGCCTGACCATGGAACGGTAGACACAGAAAAGTTGGTATCGTAATATTTCTGATCAATGATTAGCCCTTTTACCAAACTTACGATAAACAGAAGGACTATGATTGAAAAGGGCAATGCCGTAATTAAAGTCATGCTTTGAAGGGCCTTTAATCCCCCTGCATTTAATAATAAAAGAGAAAGTACAGCCAGTAAAATACCCCAGAATACAATCTGCCATTTGGGAGATTTTTTAGCATTTTTGGTGGCGATACTGTTCATCACAAATATTCCCGAATCGGCAGAGGTCACAAAGAAAATAATAATGATGGCAATAACAAAAAATCCCGTCACGGTTGATAAGGGCATATATTCTAAAAAGCGGAACATCAATGCATCAGGATCGGATGCCAGCTCGCTTAATTTTCCGTTGGCCACATTCAGGTCGAACCAGATGGCACTGTTCCCAAATACGGACATCCAGATAAAATTGAATAATGTAGGAAGTACTAAAACAGCGAGAATAAATTCCCTGATGGTACGTCCTTTAGAAATTCGTGCAATAAATAATCCTACATAGGGTGACCACGAAATCCACCATGCCCAGTATAAAATAGTCCAGTCATAGAACCAGGGCAATGCATTTTTTTCGTAAACATGGGTATTGAAAGTAAGATTAAAAAAATTATTGATATAGTTTCCCAGTCCTTCGGTAAAGCTTCCTATCAGATATACCGTTGGTCCCAATATCAGTACAAAAAGTAAGAGTACAATCACACTCATTACATTGATATTGCTTAAAATCTTTACGCCTTTATCCACTCCGCTAATCGCTGAAAATACAGAAAGGGAAATAAGGCTGATCACAATAATCACCTGATTGGTATAACTGTTTTCCGCAGTGATGTGGAGTATATTCAATCCTGAACTGATCTGTACCACTCCAAATCCCAAAGTCGTAGTCAATCCAAAGAAAGTACAGCATAATGCAAAAACATCAATTGCATTTCCCCATTTACCATTAATCTTATCTTTCAGTAATGGATAAAAGCAGCTTCGTAAGGAAAGCGGCAGTCTGTACCGGTATGCAAAGTAAGATAATGAAAGCCCTACAACTCCATAAATGGCCCAGGCATGGATTCCCCAGTGGAAAAAGGTATACAACTGTGCCTGCTTTGCTCTGCTTACATAATGATTATCGGCAAAAACTTCGGAAGAATAGTGCTGCATAGGTTCTGCCACACTAAAATAAATCAGTCCTATTCCCATTCCTGCTGCGAACAGCATCGAAATCCATGAAAAAAAGGAATATTCCGGCTTACTGTCGTTAGCTCCCAGCTTTATATTCGCATATTTGCTGAACAGCAGGTAAACCAAAAAGATCACAAACAGAGTAACGGCCCAGACATACACCCAGTTCAGATTAATGAATATGAACTGTTTGATTTCACTCAGGATACTTTCTGTCGGCTTTGGATATAGGGCAGAAAGAAAGCATGTTCCGATAATAAAAATCAGACTTGGGATGGTAACTCCTTTGTTGAAGGTAGATTGTACATTTTTAAACTTCATCAGATTTATTTTTTGTATTAATATTGACAGACAGGCATAGCCCCGGCAGAAGTACTCAAAGAATAATATGACTGCGTTATTTTCCTTATCAGGATGTACTTAAGAACTATAGAAAATTACTGTTTTATACAATGAATTAACAGTAATGGGGTCACAATATAAGAAAACTTAAATAAAAAATAAAAATCTAAGGCTGTATTCCGTCTCATCTGCCTTGCATAAAAAGTGAAATTTTGTTTAATTTACATTGTAGTGTTCAAAGCTCTGCCAGTACTTATCTTTATAAATTTCCAGTGAAATATTATATTGAGAATTTTCTTTTATGATCTGATCAAAAACTTTAGACGGCTGCCTGAAATCCTTGCTTACGAAGTAAATGCTTTTGGAATTATCTGCCGTTTCTCTGCCGATATACAGATGGCCGTCTTTTGGACTGAGAAGCTCTACTGCATAGTCTTCAATGATATTCATCGTATTGTAATCTGCTTCTTCCGGAAAACCGTTATTGTTCCTTCCATCGTAAAGAATTTTCAGAACCGAGATCCATGGATAAGAAGCTTTTGCATCATATTTTAATAAAGACGCATTCACTGTGGCCATAAGCGGCATTCCGTTTTCCAGGGTCGCTTCAAGAAGTGAAAACTGATCTTCAATTTCCAAAACCTGCAGATCTTTATACTTTTCTGTAAATTCTCTTTCTCTCCAAAGAAGAAATTCTTTTAATTTTTCTATGGGAATAAGTTCCTGCGCCGCTTCATTTTTACCTATGATGCTGAAGGTATCAATTTGCGTGGCAAAATTCAATTCACCCAGGAAATTATCCAGGAAAATACAGATCCCCGTCGTAGCAGATTCTCTGTTTTCTTCATTTAAACCATCATATACAAAAGCCAGATCAATCTCATCCGGATAACCTTCTATTTCATTGGAATAAAAATAGATATTATTTTTTGTAAACTCTAAACCGCCCATTTTCAATCCTATGTTTTCAATATCCGTTTCAGGCTTGAGTGCAGTCAACTTCCAATGATCAATCTTGGGGGCGGCGGCAATAAGCTCTTCAGCGAAAATTATTTTTTTCACATCCCCTTCTACCGTAATGATGAGTTCGGCTGTATCATCATCACACATTCCTGAAAGGAAGTAGTAACCGTCGTTTATCTTGCTCAGTTCAGGAGATATCATATCAAAAAACTGTTCTTCAATATGTTCTCTGCCTTTTACAACTTCAAAAAAAGTCTTTTCTTTTGTTAAAAACCAGTCCCAGAAATCCTTATAGGTCCGGGCCTCTTTTTCCGGCTTCTTTTTGCCTAAAATCTTATCGAAAATACCCATATTCTAATGAATTTGAATTCCACTGATATACACATGTTCTGCATTAAGGCTCCCCTGGTTGTAAAGGACGTTCTGGAAATTATCGGTTTTAAACGTTACAAAATCTGCTTTTTTACCGGTTTCCAGTTTTCCTGTGTCTTCAAGACCTAGTGCATAAGCAGCACGGAATGTTATTCCCGCCAATACCTCAGCTGTTGTTAGTTTTTCAAATGTTGCCAGAATAGAAGCCTGGGTAATTAAATTTCCCATCGGTGCAGATCCCGGATTCCAGTCGCTGGCAATGGCCAAAATAGCTCCGGCATCCAGTAATTTTCTGGCTGGTGTAAATTTTTCACCCAATCCTAAACTTGCTCCCGGCAATGCGGTAGCCACTGTATCTGATTGTGCTAAAAACTCAATATCTTCGTCAGCAGTAGCTTCCAGATGATCTGCGGATTTTGCACCCACTTCCACTGCGATCCGGGAACTTCCCGGCGTAAACTGATCTGCATGAACGGTAATGTCAAAACCTAAATCTTTAGTTTTAAGCAGGAAATCCCTGCTTTCTTCAGGCTGAAATGCAGATTTTTCTATAAATATATCTACACGCTGTGCCAATCCTTCTTCTTTTACTTTCGGTAAAATCTCTGTAAGAATATATTCCAGATATTCCTGATTCGTTCCGTCAAAGTCTCTTGGTTTGAGGTGGGCGGAAAGGCATGTGGGAACCAGCCTGGCTTTTGTCTGATCCTGCGCTTTTTTAATGATTCTGAGCATTTTAAGCTCATTCTCCACATCTAATCCGTAGCCACTTTTTATTTCAATCGTTGTAATTCCTAATGAAACCAGGAAGCTGATCCTTTCTACCAATGTTTTTAATAATTCTTCTTCTGAAGCATTTCTCGTGTGCTGTACAGAACTCCAGATCCCGCCGCCGCTTTCTGCTATTTCAAGGTAGGTTTTCCCCGCATTACGCATGGCAAAATCATTGGCACGGTTCCCTCCAAAACATATATGGGTATGTGAATCTACAAATCCGGGAAGAACAATCTGTCCTCCTTCGATAAGTTCCGTTTCTGTATCTGGGTTTTCAGTCTTCAGCATCTTAAAGTTTCCAACGCTCTGAATCAAGCCATTATCAACCAGAATTCCTCCGTCTGTAATAATATCAATTTGCTCATCGGATATTTTTCCTCTTAACGGAAGATCTGCCAACGTAATGATCTGCTTGAAAGGTCCTATTAATTTCATTTGTTTAAGATTAAAGCTACAGCTTGTTTACAATTAAATTTTCATCTCAAAAATACTTAAAATATATCAATGTACTAAATCAAAATGACCTTTAACCTCACCTGTTGTCTTTGCTTTAGCCTTGCAATCATCCTTTTTTGAATCCCTGAATTTTCTAAATCTAATCTTTAACCTTAGTCTAAATTTCCTATCTTTGAGGTAAATGAAATGAATTAATGCCAGATTTTTTACATCCAGATAAGGAAAACTACTCACATGAAGAGCTTATGCAGGAGGAGCAGATCCGTCCGCAGAGTTTTAAAGACTTTGCCGGACAGAGAAAAACTTTGGAAAACCTGGAAGTTTTTGTAAGTGCTGCCAAAAGACGTGGTGGTGCTCTTGATCATGTTCTTCTGCATGGTCCGCCGGGTCTGGGCAAGACAACTTTGGCCAATATTATCGCTAATGAGCTTGGTGTAAGCTGCAAAGTGACTTCCGGTCCTGTTTTGGATAAGCCGGGAAGTTTAGCCGGCTTACTTACCAATCTGGAAGAAAATGATGTTCTTTTTATTGATGAGATCCACCGTTTGTCTCCTATTGTGGAAGAATATCTGTATTCTGCCATGGAGGATTATAAGATCGATATTATGCTGGAAACCGGTCCTAATGCAAGGAGTGTACAGATCGGTCTGAATCCTTTTACTTTGGTAGGGGCCACTACAAGAAGCGGAATGCTGACAAAGCCGATGCTGGCAAGGTTCGGGATCCAGAGCAGGCTTGAATATTATTCTGTTGAGCTTTTATCGATGATCATTCAGCGGAGTTCAAGGGTGTTGGGAAGTAAGATCTATGAAGATGCAGCGATAGAAATTGCCAGAAGAAGCCGCGGAACACCAAGGATTGCAAATGCTTTGTTAAGAAGGGTACGCGATTTTGCTGAAATCAAGGGAAACGGAGAAATTGAGATCAACATTACCAAATATGCATTGAATTCTCTTAATGTGGATGAGTTCGGCCTGGATGAAATGGATAATAAAATCATGCGTGTCATGATAGAAAACTTTAAAGGAAAACCTGTAGGAATTTCTGCGCTAGCTACCTCAATTGCTGAAAATCCTGAAACTCTGGAAGAGGTTTATGAACCTTTTCTGATTCAGGAAGGATTTATCATCAGAACACCAAGAGGAAGAGAAGTGACCGATAAAGCTTATAAGCATTTAAATATAGCCATACCGAGAAATCCTGGAGAATTATTTTAACCATCTATGTTTATTCCAAAATTATACAGAAGTGAAGATCTTGATCTGATGAGGGAAATCATTAGAGATAATGCGTTTGCCTTACTTATTTCTTCCTCTGAGAAAATAAGAGCCACACATGCCATGATGATGCTTAATGAGAATGATCCTGAGAATGTATATGTGGAAACTCATATCTCAAAAGCCAATCCTCAGGCGAAAACAGTAAAAGACGGAGATGAAGTTCTTTGCGATTTTCTGGGAGCTCATACTTATATTTCAAGCAGCTGGTATGACCATATTAATGTTTCAACCTGGAATTATGAAGCTGTTCAGGTGTATGGAAAAGTACAGCTTATGAAGCATGACGAACTTTACCAGCATCTGGAAAAATTAACTTCCAAGTATGAAAGTTTCCAGAAGTGTCCTGTAATGGTACAAGATATGGGAAGGGAGTTTGTGGAAAAGGAAATGAAAGGTGCTTTCGGACTGAAAATAATTCCTACAGAAATATTCATCAAGCAAAAGCTTTCTCAGAACAGAAAGGATCATGATTATCAGAATATTATCTCTGAGCTTGAACATTCGGATGAGAATGGACGAAAAATTGCTGAAAAAATGAAATTAATAAAGAAATAATAATCAAAAATATATATGAAGCTATATCCAATACAATGTGGAAAATTTAAACTGGACGGCGGTGCCATGTTTGGAGTCGTCCCAAAGAGTCTGTGGGAAAAAACCAATCCTGCAGACGAAAGAAACCTGATTGAACTGGGAACGAGATCCCTGCTTATAGAAGACGGCAAGAAGCTTATTCTTGTGGACTGCGGTCTCGGCAATAAACAAGATGATAAATTCTTCGGGCATTATTCGCTCTGGGGAGATGATAATCTTGATAAGAATTTAAAGAAATTCGGTTTTGTAAAAGAGGATATTACGGATGTATTCCTTACCCACCTTCACTTTGACCATTGCGGAGGCGCTATTGAATGGAATGATGACAGAACAGGATACAGACCGGCTTTTAAAAATGCTCAGTTCTGGACCAATGAAAACCACTGGCAGTGGGCTACAGAACCGAATGCAAGAGAAAAAGCAAGCTTTCTGAAAGAGAATATCCTTCCGATGCAGGAAAGCGGACAGCTTAACTTTTTACCTCTTCCTACAACGGGAAATTACGGTTTTGCGCCTGACCTGAAAATGGATGTGATCTTTGTAGACGGACATACGGAAAAGCAGATGCTTCCAGTGATTCAATATCAGGAAAAAACGATTGTTTTTGCGGCGGATCTTATCCCTACTGCAGGACACATCAATCAGGTATATGTAATGGGATATGACACAAGACCTCTTCTGACATTGGAAGAGAAAGGAAAGTTCCTGAAACAGTGTGTAGACAATGAATATCTTCTGTTCTTTGAACATGATGCCCATAACGAACTGGCAAGCCTTAAAATGACTGAAAAAGGGGTAAGATTAGACGAGATTCACAGTTTTAATGATGTTTTTGGATATTAATTTTGATTATGGAAGATTTACATTCAGAAACACAGAAAGCCGAACCGGAACCGGCACCCAAGATAATTGGACTTACCGGTGGTATAGGCTCAGGAAAAACTACTGTAGCCCGTTTTATTGAAGACTTTGGATTTCCTGTTTATTATTCCGATGACAGAGCGAAAACCATTGTCAATGAGAGTGAGGATTTAAAGGTAAAAATAAAAGATTTACTGGGCGATGAAGCTTACGATGCAAACGGACTGTATGACAGAAAATTTGTCGCAGAAAAGGTTTTCAATAATAAGGAACAGCTTCATGAATTAAATGAAATTATTCATCCTGCCGTACGTATTGATTTTGAAGAATGGCTTAAAAAACAGACTAAATATCTGGTGTTCAAAGAAACAGCCTTATTATTCGAATTAAAGCTGAACAGGCAATGTTACAAATCACTTTTGGTCACTGCTGAAGATAATATCAGGGCAAAAAGAGTAATGGACAGGGACGGAAAAACCTACCGCGAAGTAGAATCTATCATGGAAAAGCAGATGCCTGAAAAGGATAAGATAAAACTGGCAGACTGTATTATTTACAATAACACCAACCTGGAGGATCTTAAAGAACAGACCGAAAGGGTCATCTTCAGTATTGAATAAAAGAACCTGGTCGGAAACAATTCTGACGAGACTGTTAATCACTTTCGGAAAGCAATCAGAGATTTACATCTCATAATAAACGAAAAGACTGTTCATAAGAGCAGTCTTTTCGTTATTACAATTTAAGATTTATCTTTTAATAAATTTTCCCTGAATAGAATTCCCCTGATCCTGGATATCAATTACATATACACCACTGACTAACTGGCTCACGTCAAGTTTATTATTTAACAATATTCCGCTTGCCACCAGCTTACCTGCCTGATAGAGTTTATAATTAGCTTTTTTACTGATATTCCTGACATTCAGAACACTGCTTGCCGGATTTGGATAAAAGAGGAAATCACTTTGATTTACCGTGTTAAATACCCTGTTTTTAAAGATATTTACTTTATAATCTTCCACTTCTCCTTCCGGAAAATTCGTACATATCACTGGAATATCATTTCTTCTCATCGCAACCCTCATGACCACATATTTATCATGAGTCGTACTTACAAATGCATTTGCCGGCACACTAAATATTCCTTTAACAGGGGTTACCGTGTTGGGACCTGAAACCCATACTCTTTCATCAATTCCAAATTCTCCATCCCTGTTGAAATCTATCCATACTGCAATTCCTTCATTATAATTTATACCTGTCCACTTTTTCTCGATTGTAATCTCATTACCGGTAGAGCCCTGAACCAATTCAATCAATGTTTCCGGAATTCCTGTATAGTCTGTATAGACTGATGCAGCTGATGTATTCTCCATCACAGGCCTGCCCGTAGGTTTAACGATAACTTTTGCAATGTGCTCTCCAGTTGAGCTTCCTGAGGCCATACCACAGTAAATTACTGTAGGAGTGGTAAAAAAGTAGAGAGGTGTAAAGCTGCCATATGTACCATTACAGATGTTGGCAACCTGAAGTTCATATTTAGTAAGCTCTGTTAAACCTGTTAATGTATAAATGTTATTAGGTGTCTGAATTTCTGTCCAGTTCGGAATCCCTACTTTCCTATACCTCAAAACATAAGTGGCTCCAGAGAAAGTATCCCATGTGATTTGTGCTGATGCAGGCAGAAGCTGCAGAATCGTAAGCCCTGAAGGTGGCATTTCGCAGGTTCTTTCCGTAGTAAATACTTTTGAATTTGAGAATGTTTCAGGGGGACACTGGCTTGCTACCTGAATTTCATATGTTTTGCCGGCAGTAAGACCTGAAAGCATAAAGGTATTTGCAGGAGGTACCGGTAAATTGACAAGATTCCATGGGATGGCCCCCACTTCTCTCCATCTCATTTTATACGTCAGGTTTGCAGCCACCGGTGACCACGCTATTGAAGCTGAATTGGCTGTAATATTACTTACAGTTACATTCGGAGGTACCGGATTACATTTTGTTGTAAATTCATTATGAGAATAAGTTCCTGTTACACCATTACACAATACAGCTATTTCTATTTCGTATAAAGTATCCGGTAATAAGTTTGTTAAATTAATAGTGTTTGCAGTAGCCGGAGGAAATGCTATCGGTTGATTTACGGTACTCCATGTCGCTGTACCCACGGCTCTGTATCTGATCTGATAAGAATCTGCTCCATTATCCAAGGGCCAGGTTATAGAAGCTGAATTATGAGTAACGCCATTGATTGATACTATGGGTATATTTGTGCTGCATATTTCTGTAGTAAAGCCAGGACCCTGCACCCAGGCACTTTTATTTGAAAGACCGCATACGGAACGTACCCACCAAAAGTAGGAAGTGTTTACCGATAACTGTGATAAATTAGCTGAAACATTATTTGAAGTTCCTGTTGCAACTGTTCCATTGTTGGGAGTATTATTTACGGCTGAAATATAATATTCGTACCCGTTAGCAGGGGCCTGAGCAGGTGCTGTCCAGCTTAAGCTTGCAGTGGTAGGTGTAACTGCTGTTACGGATAGCCCAGTTGGATGAAAACAAGCGTTAATTAAAATATTATCTACAGTAGCCGGTGGCTGGGTACCAACACTGGCATTATTGGTCCATTCAAACACTAAACGCATATTAGCTCCTGCAAACGTACTTAAATTCACATTGTTATTAATATAAGCCTGCCAGGTGCCCTGTCCATTATAATCAGCTCCTACTTTTATTCTTCCTGCTGCTGGAGTAATTTGTACTCCCGCTACAGGAGTATAACTGGTAGGAACGAGCCAGATTCTTAGGTAATCCTGAACATTCTCACCTGCAGCTCGCCAATGGAAAGACACACTGCAAACTGTAGTTCCCGCAGGAATACTAATATCCTTATGGGCATGAACAACACTGGCGGCAGCTATATTATAATTATTTGCAGCTGCTATCGTGTTAGATATATAAATAGCCTTAGGTGGATTTCCCGAGGCAGCGCCATAAACCCATTTATTGGCTTGTGAGCTGTTTACAAAAGTAAAATTGCCATTGGTGTCAAAGTTCTCGCTATATGGAAAAGTCGAAATTGTTGGAGTACATGCATTTGTTATAAAAGCAATAAGGACAAGGTACAATAACGTTGTTAATAAAGAATAATTTTTAATCATAGCTTTTTCTGTATTTAATTTTGCATCACCTATCTAGTTCTTTTTTGATTTATGGGTATGGACAAATTACTTATCCATAGGTCATAAAATATTTTTAAAGGTATTCCCATCCCTAACTATACAATCAAATTAATAAACATTAGCCAGATTGTGAAACAAAAAATCCTTCAGACTAATAAATTTACATTAATCCTATTATTTTAATAAGTAATTTAACAAATGTATAACAAACCAAATAAATTAACAAACACAAAACAATAAAAGAGAGAAAATATTAAAAACAAATCTAAAAGCATATTATAAGTAAAAAAAATTCACCACATGGAGATTATAACGTAAAAAAATCATGCGAAATACATTCATAAAAAAAGCCCTCATTTCTGAGGGCTTTCTGTATTTGATATTTAATATTATTCTTTAATAAACTTCTTTTGAACTGTTATACCGTTGTCTTCGATATCAATTACATAAATACCGTTGATCAGTTTGCCAACGTTAATCTGGTTGTTAAGCAGTATACCGTCACTGATGATCTGTCCTGTAGAATTGTAGATCTTATATTTAGCTCTTTTGCTGATATTCTTCACATACAATACTGAGCTTACCGGGTTAGGGTAAATCAGAATTTCTGTCTGGTTCACAGAGTTTGGTACTCCCGGTTTAGCAATTCTTACTGAGTAATCCTCTACTTCCCCATTGTCAAAATTAGTACAGTTCACCGGAACTCCGTCTCTCATCATAGCCACTCTCATTACTACATACTTGTAGTTGGTCATGCTTATGTAAGCATCTACAGGTACGTTGAATGTTCCTGTAACAGGACTTGTAGTGTTTGGAGGTGATGTAAATACTCTTTCATCAAGATCAAAGTATCCGTTTCTGTTGAAATCGATCCATACGGCGATCCCTTCAGGATGGTTAGTTCCGTTCCATTTTTTCTCGATCGTAATCTGATTTCCGGTAGATCCCTGAACCAATTCTATGAAGGTATCAGGTACTCCTGTATAATTCGTATAGCTTGAAGGTCCAGAAGCATTTTCCATTTTAGGTCTTCCGTTTGGAACTACCGTAACTTTGGAAATATGTTCGTTAACTGCATTTTGAGATCCCATCTGGCAGTAGATCACTGTAGGTGTCGTGAAATAGTATGGAGGAGTGTATGCACCCGGCGTACCGTTACAGATGTTCACAACCTGCATTTCATATTTCGTCTCTTCCAATAATCCTGTTATGGTGTAAGTATTCGTTGTTAAAGGAACATTGGTCCAGCTCGGAATACCTACTTTTCTGTATCTCAGGACATAAGTTGCTCCAGGGAAACCGTCCCATATAACTTCAGCCGATGTAGGAGTAAGCTGAGTGATAGTTAATCCCGGAGGAGGAAGCTCACATGTTCTTTCCGTAGTAAATACTTTCGGATTTGAATATGGGTTAAGAGCACTTTCTCCAACACATTTATTGGCAACTCTCACTTCATATTTTGTATACGGATCCAAACCTCCTAATAAATAAGTATTGGTAGGAGGAGCAATGTTAGGAACCTGAGTCCAGGTAGGAGCTCCTACTTTTCTCCATTCCAGTGTATAGGTAGAGCTCGCTGCAAGCGGTGCCCAAGTAATCAGTGCAGAGTTTGTGGTAATATTACTTACTGTAACATTCGGAGGCGTAGGATCACATCTTGTTACAAATGTTTTTACAGGTGTGAATGTACCGATAACGTCTCCACAAACAGCAGCCACCTGAACTTCATAGATTGTAGCCGGCGTTAAACCGTTCAATACAAGTGGAAGGTTATTTAACAATGCTGAAGCGTATACTTCTGTCCATGCTCCCGGAGGCGTTGCCTGAACTCTGTATCTTACAAAATAAGTTAC
Organism: Chryseobacterium sp. NFX27; assembly: GCF_049887855.1. Classification (NCBI taxonomy): domain Bacteria; kingdom Pseudomonadati; phylum Bacteroidota; class Flavobacteriia; order Flavobacteriales; family Weeksellaceae; genus Chryseobacterium; species Chryseobacterium sp. NFX27. The sequence continues at coordinate 393,989 of NZ_JAGEKK010000001.1, forward strand.
ATTGGTTGCCGAACCTGTTAATGTAAGTGTGGCAGAATTATGAGTCGGGGTGATGGTAGGTTGGTTTGGTGTTGCATTGCTGCAAGGTCTGATTTTTACTGCATAATCTTCAACCTCCCCATTTACTGCATTCTGGCATAATACAGGAGCACTGCTTCGCTTAAGCACCACTCTCATTGTAGTTGTAAGAAGACCTGTATAAGCTGTTCCCGGAACATCAAATGTTGCAGTAACAGGAGTTGTAGTACTCGGTGTTGAGCTTATAATCTGTTCTGAGGTTTCAAAAACTCCGTTTCTGTTGTAATCTATCCACGCTGACACTGCATCATTGCTTGTTGCACCTGTCCATCCTTTTGCTACAGAGATTTTATTATTAAAAGAACCTGCATCAAGAGTGATTAATGTTTGAGGTGTTGAGTAGCTTGTATAGTTAGTCTGTACAGTGGTATTGCTCATCACCGGAACTCCAGGGTTAGAAGATGTAACGGTTACATTTGCTATGTGGTCGTTAGTTCCTGTACCTGTCATTGGACAGTATGATAATGGTGGTGTCGTAAATGTTGATGAAGGACTATATGCTCCTAATGCTCCGGTTCCACATTGTGTAGCAACCTGTACGTTATAGGTAGTCTGTTCTGTAAGACCGGTAATCGTGTATGTACTTACACCGGCAGCTAAAGTTTGCGTCTGCCAAGCTCCTGAAGGAGCAACTCTCCATCTTATGGTGTACGTAGCATTTATTGCTCCAATCCAAGATACGTTTACTGTGGTAGACGTAAGATTGGTAAGCGTAAGACTCGCAGGTGGTGCTGTAGTACATGCCGGCTGATCTATTAATTTCACAGCATAATCTTCTACCTCACCCCAATTGAAATTTCCACATGCAGCAGCAGTAGCAGATTCTCTTAAGGCTACACGCATACGGGTATTAAGCGTACCTCCGTAAACAGCAGTACCGGAAGGCACCGCAAATGTAGCTGTTACCGGAGTGGTTGTATTACTTCCTGATGTTAAAACTTGTTCACTCGTTTCAAATACACCATTTCTGTTAAAATCTATCCAAACACCAGTTCCAAAAGAATACTGAGTGCCTGGCCAGCTTTTAGCAATAGAAATTGAATTACCCGCAGATCCTCTTACTAGTGTAATTAATCTGGCAGGATCCGTACTATAATCTGTATAGTTGCTAAAATCTGAACTACTAACCATTACGGTTGAGTTAGTAGGTGTCACTGTGACTTTACTAATAAACCCATCAATTGTAGTGCTGGTTGATGTTGATGTACAGTAGCTAATTGCAGGTGTAGTAAAGAATACTCCTGTTGAGAATGCTCCTTGTGTTCCGCCACAAATTGTAGCTATCTGAACTTCATACTGAGTTTGTTCTGTTAAGCCTGTAATAAGCTGGTTACTTGCTAATACAGCAGTGGTAGGAAGAGTGATCCATGCACCGGCAGGCGCTTGTCTGTATCTTACCACATAGCTTGCTCCTGTAGCTGCCGCCCATGTAACGTTGGCTGAAGTAGGTGTTAAGTTATTTACTCCAATGTTAGTTGGAGGAGTATTACTACAAGCCTGCAGATCAATAAGTTTTACGGCATAATCTTCTACTTCACCCCATATAAATGTTCCACAAGCTGAAACTGAAGAGCTTTCTGCTAAACCTACTCTCATACGAGTCGTAAGATTCCCACCATAAACAGCTGTACCGGAAGGTACCGCAAAGGTAGCAGTCAATGGAGTAGTTGTATTACTTCCTGATGTTAGCACACGTTCGTTTGCTTCGAAAATACCATTTCTGTTAAAATCGATCCAAACTCCTGTGCTAAAGCCATATTGATAACCCGGCCAATTTTTCGTAACAGTAACTGTATTATTTGCACTACCTCTTACAAAAGTAACTAATCTTGCTGGATCTGTACTGTAATCAGTATAATTACTGAATCCAGAGGTACTTACCATAGAAGGAGCCGCTGTTGCATTAACAGCAACCTGACCAATATAACCATCTATTGTTGCACTTGTAGAAGCGGCAGAACAATAGCTGATAGCTGGAGTTGTAAAAGTTGAACTCGCTGAAAATGCACTCTGTGTACCTCCACAAATGGAAGCTACCTGGACTTCATACTGAGTTTGTTCTGTTAAACCTGAAATAAGCTGGTAACTTGCTAATACAGCAGTGGTAGGAAGAGTGATCCATGCACCGGCAGGCGCTTGTCTGTATCTTACCACATAACTTGCTCCAGTAGATGGCGTCCATGAAACATTAGCTGAAGTCGGTGTTATACTCCCTACTGCAATACCAGCAGGAGGTGCAGTTGTACAAGGCTGTAAACTTACACTTACCAACTGTAATCTTGGGATGTTATCATATCTTGATGATGCAGTGGGAGGTGCTGTAGGGTTAGGATCTGTAGTATCATTATAATAAAGAATACCTCTGTTGGTTCCTGCATTATAATTTCCCCAACCTGTTCCCGGGGATCCTGAATACCCTGGAGTATTCTCATCAACCCCTACAACAATATTATCGGTTCCGTTCCACAGGAATGGAGTTGATAACTGAAGGGTCACCCAGTTTCCACTTGTTATAGCAGGTAATGTTCCTGAGAAAACTTGTGTTAATGAAGTTGCAGGCACCCAACTGGTTGTAGTAGCAAAATTGGCTTGGGTTGTATGTCCCATATATACTACCCAATCACTATAATTGGTTTGTGGCAATACAGCTGAATCAACGTAAAATTTTATAGCTGTAATATAATTTGCCGTTCCGACAGCAGCCGAAACTTCAGCAGCAGTATAGATCTGCTGAGAATAATTATATCCATAATATGAATATATAGGAAGTTGAACCATGGAGGTAGTTCCCGCCCCAATCTGCCCCGTTTGACCATAGACTTTGGAAACAAAGCCTATATTTACTAAACACAGAAAGAGTATTAAAGAAGTAAAGAGTTTCTTCATAATGTTCTCATTATTATATTAATTACACAAATCTAATAATTTTTTCACTATTAATGTATTAATTCAAATATTTTTTACTTAAAATAACAACAATAACTCATTCTATGCATTAAAACACAAAATCCTCAGGAGAGCCTGAGGATTTTATATTATTATTAATTCCTGTTATTTCTTGATAAATTTGGATCTGAACTGATCTCTTCCTTTTTCATCAATTGTGATGACGTATCCGCCCTTCACCAAAGTTGAAACATTGATCTTTCCGTCATTAATATTTCCATTTCCTACCAGCTGACCGGCAGTATTGTAAATTTTATAGGCAGCTTTATCTGAAACTTTAGTTACATTCAGAATATCGCTTACCGGGTTAGGATAAATCTGGATATCGTTATTTGGATTACTAACATCGCTTGTACTCAAAGCAACCTGAATCTGAACAGGATAATCTTCAATTTCACCATAGGCAAAACCGTTACATCCATTTACAGGCTGATCTTCGTAAGCCAAAACGACTCTCATTATAACTTTTTTGTCTGTATATGCATTTGCAGGGACTGAAAATGTTCCTGAAACAGGTGTTGTTGTATTTGAAGCACTGGTAAAAATCATTTCAGAATCTGTAAAGTTACCATCCCTATTGAAATCTATCCAGGCAGTTACTCCTTCATCATATTGGGTAGCTGTCCATGCTTTTGTAACACTGATTGCATTACCCGAGCTACCCTGTGTAAGGGTAATCACCTTTGAAGGATCAGCTGTATAATCTGTATAAGTAGAAGCTGTACTGGTATTGGAGACAGCTGCCATTCCAACCGGAGTTACAGAAACATTTGAAATATATTCATCATCAGAACTTCCTGTCGCATTGGTACAGTATGCATAAGCCAGGGTGCTAAAGTTTGTACTTGCAGAATAGCTGCCTGTAGTAGTTCCACATATATTCGCTACCTGCACTTCATACTGAGTGGTATCTTCAAGACCGGTAATATAATAAGAATTCGTTGGAACGCTTACTGTAATCCAGTTGGAAGTTCCCGTTTTTCTGTATCTTAAAGAATAGGTAGCTCCCTGAACCGGTGTCCAGCTAATATTCGCTGAAGAAATCGTTAGCCCTGAAGCAGCAACTCCAGCGGTAGCCGTTGAAGAACACGCCGCCATTGAAGCAGATACTGTCGCATTTCCTATGGCATAGAAAACATTTCCTATGGCACTTACTCTGATTTTTATATTGGCACCTGTAGCAAGGGGAGAGAATGTAAATGCCTCCGCTCCGTCGTTCGGTGTAGAAGGTGAAAGTACAACCCATGTAATTCCGTTATCTGCAGTATAATCTATCTTAACGTTTTGTGTATTATATAAACTGCCATTGGTATTGACAACATCCCAGGTTATAGCGCTTGCAGCATTGTTATAAACTGTAGTTGAGGTAACTTTAAAAGGTCCGTCATTGGCTACGTTAATATTCTGAAGCTCAGAATTGGTCTGCTGTTGAGTGACAATCGGGCTGTTATCTCTTGCCGTAAACACAAAACTTGTTGACCTCGCTCTGTTTGATACGGTTTCCCAATCTGTTGCAGAAGAAAGGTTCCCTGCCAAAACAGTACTTAGCTTTGGAAAATATCTTGTAGCTGAAGTAGACGGTAATATGGATCTGAATAATGGACCTGCGCCTGTATTACCATTCACAGAAGTAACCGTAGCCGCAGCATTATCAAACTGCTCCCAGGTATAAGTCATAGGATTACCTTCAGGATCAATGGCATTTCCCGTAAGTGCGAATGCCGTACCTTTAGGAATTGAATAGGCATTTAAAGGAGAGATCACCGGCGGATTGTTGGTAACAGAAGTTTCAACATCACAGGTTTTAGCAACCATATTATTCTGAACCTGAAGAATACTTACAACATGAAAGTAAGGATCGGAATTCAACTGAACGTTAGCTCCTGTAATACCTGCATATCCCATAATAGTGGATCCTGATCCCGGTTCCATATTAACACCTGAACCTTCAAGGGCATGAGAAAAGGTATGATTAGCTCCTAACTGGTGTCCAATTTCATGAGCTACGTAATCAATATCAAATGTATCCCCCTGTGGAATAGCATTGGCTGGCGAAGTAAATCCGGACCCTTTTGCCTTAGTGGTAGGAGTGGCAGGGTTTACGCAGATACACCCGATACATCCTGCATTTCCTCCACCTCCGCTTCTTCCGAATAAGTGTCCGATGTCATAATTTTCATTTCCTACTACACTGGTAAGCGTCTGCTGAAGCTGAACGTTCCAGTTATTCATCTGAGAAGCGGGAGAATAAGGATCGGTAGCAGCATCCATATAGACCAATGTAGGATAGTTCACCATATTAAGGTGTATTCCCATATCTTTTTCAAAAACACCATTCACTCTTGAAAGTGTTGCATTCATTCCTATAAGAGCTCCTGCCAGGGTTCCACCGAAAAAGGCAGTATATTCTCCGGTTACAGAAAGTGCAAGTCTCAGAGTCCTGTACTTTTTGTCTGAAGATTTAGAAAAATCCGAGTTATTATTAGCAAAAGATTTATGAGTATTGTAAAGTTTTGCAATTTCACTTTTAGAAAGGATATCTTCATCCATAGAGCACAGGAAACCTTGTGATCCTGTACCTTTTGTTTTCCCGTGTACACCATAAATGGTTTTGGAAGTATTCTGGGGTTCGATAAATTGATACACTCCATCTTTAATAATCATAGACTGAAAATCGTTCGGAGCCAGTGAAAACCTCAAATATTTTGAAGGGTCGTCAACACCAACACCTACATATGAACCCAGCTGGTATTGATCTGCAAGATCTTTAGCAATAACAGGAAAGCTGTAAACATTGAATCTTTCAATTTTACCATCTAAAGTAGGAAGTGAAACAGCAACAGGCTTTGCATTCTGCCCCATTTCCTGCGCTCCCGCAAGCTGTGTTCTCAATAAAGAAATATCCAGAGAGTAGTATTCTTTGATATCCGACCGCTGTATTACTTCTCCGGACCGTCCTGTAGACGGGGTCCACTGTGCGGTAGCAGCAGCAAACATACAGAGAGAAAATACTGAAGTAAAAATTTTCTTCATAATTCTTAAATATTAGATTAATTTCACAAATATAACATTTCTATTAAAATAAAGTTATCAAATAACAAAGAATAATAAATAATAAACATAAATTCATTTAGTTAAAAACTTACCACAGCAACAAAAATCCCCAGACATATCTGAGGATTCATTATTATAAAAATGATTTTATTTTAAAATTTATAGGCAATATTCCAGGCAAAGCCCATATTGAATTTCGTTGAGCTTTTACCAAATCCGGGAACGATCATTGGTGTAATCTCATCCTGTTTGGTGGTGTATACCAAATACTTCGGCTGAAGATTGATATCTATATAAAAGTTGGATTCAAACAGCTGTACTCTTCCTCCCAAAGTTCCTTCTACCCAGGCAGAGGTTTGTGATGAGGAAGGAAATGCCACAGAGGAAGTGCTGCCCCCAAATCCGCGGACCGGGACTGCCATATACTCCTGATTGTAGAATGCACCTCCTATCTTACCTCCTGCATAAAAACCGTTGAATTCATTTTCAGGATCTTTTGCCAGCATATAAAAAGCACCCAGCTTTACAAAAGGGCCGCTTGCTTTTGCATCATAGCCGTTCTTTTGATATACGTTTTTCTCAAAACCGGCTTCTGCAATAGCATGAATATTTCCTTTCACTTTTGATGAAATAAAACCCTGGTAAAGCATTCTATCCGAAAAAAAAGAAACACCCGTATTAAGAATATCAAAACCTACCATAAAATTCGGTTTGTATTTCTCCTGGACTTTCTTGGCTTCCTGAGTTTCTTTTTTTTCCTGGGCGAACCCGGCTATTCCTATTATGCTAAAAAAGAAGGAAAAGATTAGTCTTGTCTTCATTCTCAATTTGGTTTTGTCCTGCTTCCACTTTCAGGACAGGATTTGATTGTATTAATTCTGAGGTTAAATTCTCGTACGTTTTTTTGATCCCGCATCCCGGAGAAACATAGGCGTTTTTTGTTGTATAATTAACGCGAACGTGAGATTCTACCCCTTTATCTTCAAGTCTGAAATAAACATCCGTATAAGGTGAATCATCCACTCGTAAAGGAATAAGCCTTGAATCGATTTTCTCAGCTTTTCCCAGCTGTACTTTACCAGAGCCGTAATCTACGGCTACATATAATGAATCCAGAGTAGTTGCTTTTCCTGATGCCAAAGACTTGAATGCCACTTTCATTCTGGGCGTCCCTTCACCGCTTTCGCAGATATCGTCATCTCCTCCACAGGAAAAAAGCATTCCTACAAAACAGATTATCACGAGAAATTTAAAATACTTCATATTAAGATTTGAAATTCAAATTTAAATAAATTTATTTTTTAATCAGCAATGCTATATTTTCCACGTGATGGGTTTGCGGAAACATATCTACCGGAAGAATTTTCACCAAAGTATAATGTTCTTTCATCAAGGCAAGATCTCTTGCCTGTGTTGCTGAATTGCAACTTACATAGACTACTTTTTCCGGAGCAAGTTTCAATATCTGCTCCACCACTTTCTGATGCATTCCATCTCTTGGCGGATCGGTAATTAAAACATCTGCTTTCGGATGATTTTCTAAAAACTCATCGTTAAAGACATTTTTCATATCTCCACAATAGAATGTTGTATTGGTAAGACCATTTAATTCAGCATGTTCAATGGCTGCATCTATGGCTTCCTGAACAGATTCTATACCTATCACCTGTTTTGCATTTCTGGCAACATACTGGGCAATAGTTCCTGTTCCTGTATACAGATCATATACTACTTCATGACCTTTCAAATCAGCAAACTCTAATGTTTTTCTGTAAAGCTCCAAAGCCTGTTTGTAATTGGTCTGAAAGAATGATTTTGGTCCAATCTTAAACTTCAGTCCATCCATTTCTTCCATCAGGAAACCTTCTCCAAAATAGATATTGATATCCAGATCGTAAATAGAATCGTTCTGCTTCGGATTGATGGCGTAAACCAGTGTTTTAATCTGTGGAAATTTCTCCAGCAAGAACTGGAAAAGCTTTTCTCTGTTTTCTTTTTCTTCTCTGTAAAGCTGGAATAAAACCATCCATTCGCCTTTAGAGTTCTGCCTCATCATTAAGGTTCTCAAAAAACCTTCCTGATTTCTGACATCAAAGAAATCCAACCCATTGTTTACACCATAGTTTTTTACCGCTAAACGTATAGCATTGGAGGGCTCTTCCTGCAGGAAACATTCTTTCAGGTCCAGGATCTTACTCCACATTCCGGGAATATGGAAACCTAAAGCATCTTTGCTTCCGAAATTCTCTTCAGAGCTTATTTCGTATTGGGTAAGCCATCTCGCATTGGAAAAGGAAAACTCCATCTTATTTCTGTAGAAATACTGTTCTTCGGCACCTAAGATGGGAACGGTTTCAAAATTGTCAATTCCGCCGATTCTTTTAATATTATTATATACTTCTTCCTGTTTGAAATCAAGCTGTTTTTCGTAGCTCATGTTCTGCCACTTGCATCCACCGCATGTTCCGAAATGAATACATTTGGGATCTACTCTGAATGGCGACTTCTCCACAATTTCTGTGGTTTCTGCCTCATAGTATTTAGATTTGGATTTTTTCACTCTGGCATTGACTATATCCCCGGGAACGGCTCCGGAAATAAGTACGGTCTTTCCTTCTTCGGTTTTTCCTATTGCAACGCCTTTTGCACCGGCACCAAACAGTTTAATGTTTTCAAGAATTATATCTTTCTTCTTTCTCATCCCTAAACTCAATTTCTTTTAATGGTCGGAGGAGCTCTCCAGCTCATCCTAAACTCTATTTCTATTTTCTAACACAGCCGAAAGAATCTTCCGGTTTGATTCCGCAAAAATACAATAAAAAAAACCTTATCCGAAGATAAGGTTTCCATCTATGTTAAAGTTTATTATTTTGTTGGGGCAGGCTGAGGATTCACAGGCTGTGCTGAAGGATCCATCGCTCCCGGCTGCATTTGAATATTTGGCTGTACTTTCGGCGCAGAAAGACCTGTAAGTTTATCCAAAACCGTTACGACTTCCTGTTCGCCAAGATTTACAAAAGATCTGCTTGCAATTTTGCCATCTTTGTCCACAATCACAAAGCAAGGCAGTTTAAATCCGTAAACTCCGTATTTTTTAGCGATCTCTGATTCTAAACCTTTTTCTCCGTAAACATTTGTTCCCGGAATTCCCTTCAGTAATGCACTGCTGGTTTTTACAAACTGATCTTTAGTATCATCTACGTTTACAAAAACAAAGTTCATTTTAGACTTATAGAAATTTACTACTTCTTTTAGTACCGGAACTGTAGCTTCACTTATGTAAGGATTCCAGGATGCGTAAAAGAACAGCATGTATGGTTTTCCTTTATTTTCAGAAAGCTGATAAGATTTACCGTCTGCTTTCACTAATGCTGCTTCCGGCGCAGCTTCACCTACTTTAACTCCATTGATTGCTACCTGCATTTTAACCAGATCTGCTTTGATGCCAGCATCCGTAATATCTGTATCGATGATTTTTTTAACTTTCTCCGTATTTTTTGCAGGGGCACCCGGATGAATATCCTGAGCTACTACAAATGCCAACAGATAATCCTTGGCAGTCTGTGAAATTTCTTTTCTGTCTTTCAGGAACTGTGCAAAAATTTCAGAAGTGATAACATCTGTTTTACCTTTCGTTTTTGCCTCAGCATATTTTTGAAAATCAGGGCTCATTTTTACAAGAAGATACTGTCTGTATAACGGAATGGTTTTCACCATGACATCTTTATTCCCTTCCAGTTTTGTTTCGTAATCCTGGAAAGCTTTTGATACTTTAAATGATGGATTCCCTGACATCTGGCGCTGTGACATTTCATAGTTGGCAAGAAGGTTAAGGATCGTTACTTTCACATCATTCTTTTTCCATTCTAAGATTCCTTTGCTTGGATTATTTTTTTGCGCAACATCTTCTACGTTTTTATTGATGTCGGCTTCAATTTTCTGAGCTCCTTTCAGGAAGGTTTTTTCATCTCCTGACATTAACTGCTGGATGTTGATTTTACTTCCATATTCTCCTAAGAACTTTTGGCTGGCCTGAAGGAAATCATTATTCTTCTTAGCATCTCCCGTTACTACAAATTCATTTGGGAAAGTCATTGCATTTCCGGAAATATTCAGGTTCTGACCGCCTTCAAGATAAATCAGGTTTTGTCTTCCTGCATAGTTGATGACGTACATTCCATCTTTAGGAGCTTCAAAGCTTCCTGTAAAGTTTCCATTTTTATCTAAACCAATATTAACAAGCGGAAGGGTTGCTACACCAGAAGCTTCAACAAATTCAATTCTTTCGAGTGGTGAACTTCCGGTAATTTTTCCTTTAACTTCAACTTTTTTTGAACAAGACATCACAAAAGCTGTGATGATAAACAATAAAAGATATTTTTTCATTTCAATTTTAATATTACGCAAAAATACGTTTTTTACGGTTTGCTGATTAACACTATTTATTTTTTTTGAAAATTTTATGAGAACCTGTAAAAATGGGACTTTAAGGGCCTTCTTTTCTTTAAAATCTCTCACCAGAAAAGGAATCTCAAAAAATGACAATCCTTTTCTCACACATTCAAGTGCTCACCAAATATAGACTTATTAAATCAAAGAATATCTTATCTGATCAACACCTTAACAAATTTTAACAGCTAAAGCATATGTATAAAAAAATCGTCTCCATAATGAAGACGATTTTTTATATATTTTGAATAGTTTCTATCCCTGATCTACCATAGCAGCCATATATTCTCTGTTCATTCTGGCAATGTTTTCAAGAGAAATTCCTTTCGGACATTCCACTTCACATGCTCCGGTATTTGAACAGTTTCCGAATCCTTCTTCATCCATGGCTTTCACCATGTTCAGAACTCTTCTTTTGGCTTCTACCCTACCCTGAGGAAGTAAAGCAAACTGAGAAACCTTAGCTCCTACGAATAGCATTGCAGATCCGTTTTTACAAGTAGCTACACACGCCCCACATCCGATACATGCTGCTGCATCCATTGCTTTGTCTGCATCTTCTTTAGGAACCGGAATAGCATTGGCATCTAATGTATTACCTGAAGTATTCACAGAAATAAATCCTCCGGCAGCCATTACCCTGTCGAATGCGCTTCTGTCTACCATTAAGTCTTTGATAACCGGGAACGCTGCGCTTCTCCAAGGTTCAATAACGATAGTTTCACCGTCTTTGAACATTCTCATGTGAAGCTGGCAAGTCGTAATCCCTGTATCCGGACCATGTGCTCTACCGTTGATATAAAGGGAACACATCCCGCAGATTCCTTCACGGCAATCGTGGTCAAAAGCGATAGGTTCTTTTCCTTCGTTAATAATATTTTCATTCAGGATGTCCAACATTTCTAAGAATGAAGAATCTGTAGAAACATCTGATATCTTGTAGGTCTCAAACTGACCTTTAGTTTTGCTATTTTTTTGTCTCCAAATTTTTAGGGTAAGATGAAGGCCTTTTTTTGCACTCATAATTATTTATTTATAGGTTGGAGATTATTTGTAACTTCTTGCTTTAACTTCAATGTTTTCATAGATCAGATCTTCTTTATGCAGCACTTCCGTTGTGATATCATCTGTTTGATATTCCCAAGCTGCTACATATTTGAAGTTAACATCGTCTCTTTCAGCTTCACCTTCAGGAGTAGCATGGTCTTCTCTGAAATGTCCTCCACAAGATTCGTTTCTGTGTAATGCATCGATTGCCATTAATTGTCCTAATTCGATGAAATCTGCCACTCTGAAAGCTTTTTCAAGCTCAGTGTTCATTCCATCTGCATCACCAGGAACTTTCACATCGCTCCAGAATTCTTTTTTCACCTGAGCAATTTCAGCAATAGCTTCTCTCAAACCTTCAGGAGTTCTTCCCATTCCTACTTTATTCCACATAATGTGTCCTAATTTTTTGTGGAAATGATCTACTGAGTGAGTTCCTTTATTATTTAAGAAGAAATTTACTTTGTCTTTAATTTCTTTTTCAGCCTGATCGAATTCGCCGGAAGTTGTAGGAATTGTTCCTGTTCTGATATCTGCAGAAAGATAATCTGCAATTGTATAAGGAAGTACGAAATATCCGTCTGCCAACCCCTGCATCAAAGCAGAAGCTCCCAATCTGTTAGCTCCGTGATCTGAGAAATTTGCTTCACCGATTACGAAACACCCAGGAATGGTAGACTGAAGGTTATAATCTACCCAAACACCACCCATTGTGTAGTGAACGGCAGGATAGATCTTCATTGGAGTTTTATAAGGATCATCAGCCGTAATTTTTTCGTACATCACGAATAAGTTACCGTATTTTTCCTCAATCCAGGCTTTTCCTAAATCATAGATCTGCTGATCTGTAGGATTATGAATATGTTTTTCGATAGCGGCTTCCTTACCCTTTTTAATAATCTCTGTAGAGAAATCTAAGTAAACACCTTCTTTAGTATCATTATTTTCGATTCCGTAACCAGCATCACATCTTTCTTTACCAGCTCTCGACGCAACGTCTCTAGGCACTAAGTTTCCGAATGCAGGATATCTTCTTTCTAAATAATAATCTCTATCTTCTTCTTTAATATTTTCAGGTCTAAGCTTTCCTTCTCTGATCGCTACAGAATCTTCAATTTTCTTGGGAACCCAGATTCTTCCTGAGTTTCTTAATGATTCTGACATCAAAGTCAGTTTAGACTGCTGTGTTCCATGAACCGGAATACAAGTCGGGTGAATCTGTACATAACAAGGGTTGGCAAAATACGCTCCTTTTTTATGGATTTTCCAAGCCGCTGAAACGTTGGATCCCATTGCGTTTGTAGAAAGGAAATATACGTTTCCATAGCCTCCTGAAGCAATAACCACAGCGTGAGCAGAGTGTCTTTCGATTTCACCTGTTACCAGGTTTCTTGCGATAATTCCTCTTGCTTTTCCGTCTACAATTACCAATTCCATCATTTCATGACGGTTGTACATTTTAATTCTTCCTTTACCAATCTGACGGCTCATTGCAGAATAGGCTCCTAGCAATAACTGCTGTCCGGTCTGTCCTTTTGCATAGAATGTTCTTTTTACCTGAACTCCACCAAATGAACGGTTATCTAACTGACCGCCGTAATCTCTTCCGAAAGGAACACCCTGCGAAACGCACTGGTCAATAATATTGGCAGAAACCTCAGCTAATCTGTAAACGTTGGCCTCTCTTGCTCTATAGTCACCACCTTTGATGGTGTCATAGAATAATCTGTAGGTAGAGTCACCATCACCCTGATAGTTTTTAGCAGCATTGATACCTCCCTGTGCAGCAATTGAGTGTGCTCTTCTTGGAGAATCCTGGTAGCAGAACGCTTTTACGTTATATCCCTGCTCAGCTAAAGTAGCTGCTGCAGAACCTCCTGCCAAACCTGTACCTACAACAATAATATCAATCTTATCTCTGTTGTTTGGTGCAACAAGGTTCATATGGTCTTTATGATGCTTCCATTTATCCTTTAAAGGACCAGCCGGAATTTTTGAATCTAATTTACTCATAATTGGTATACTGATATTATTGAGTTACGAAGTGATAAATTGCAATAAAAATAAAACCTGCAGGAATAAGGATTGAGTACCATTTTCCAAAAGCTTTGATTACCGGAGTATATTTCGGATGTCTTGCCCCAATAGACTGGAACGAAGATTGGAAACCGTGGGCTAAATGCAGTCCCAGCAAAACAAAAGAAACTACATATAAAACCACTCTCCAAAGATCTGCAAACTTTGCGTGCAGGTCTCCCCAGAAACGTGTTTCTTCAATCGGCAGTCCGTCAATATATTTGTAGTTCATTTCGTGAAGCCAGAAATCATACAAATGAAGAAAAACAAAAGCCAAAATCACAGCACCGGAAATAATCATATTTCTTGACATCCACGTAGAATTGTGAGAAGGATTGTTTGAATTGTATTTCACAGGGCGTGCTTTTTGGTTTTTAATTTCCAAAACAAACCCCATTACAAAATGGAAAACGACAGCAAATATCAAAATTGGCTGCATTACAAATTGAATAAGAGGATTGTACCCCATGAATTGCGAAGCATTGTTGTACGCATCCTCACCAAAAACCGACAAAAGGTTTACAGAAAGGTGCATCACAAGAAATATCAGCAAAAACATAGCCGACAATGCCATAGCATATTTTCTACCTATCGTAGAACTCGTTAAACCTGCCATATAAGTTTACATTTGATTTTCCACAAAATTAAGAAATGTTAACTATATCAAAAAGTGAGAAATCTCACAATTAGACAGTTTGTAATCTTTCTAAATAAGAATCTATCGCATTATTTAAAGGAAAAGAAGAAATGTACTGTTTATTTTTTCAAATCATAAATTCTGCCATTATACACTACCTTTTCTGCTGTTTGGGGAAAGGTTTTTATTTCCATGATCTGAATGCGTCTTGAAGAGCAGTATGGACCGGTTATAAATTTTAAAATTTTCTTTTCATCAGAATTTTCCGCTATCCAGAAACATGCCTTACTTCCTATCTTCACTGATAATACTTTAGTTTTATTAAAATCATGAAGCAGTATCTCTTCTTTCTGATTTTCAAAAATAGTAAACCCTGTTCTGATTATAAAAAACACTAAAACCATCGCCGCCACCCTGGTTAAATTTTTAAAATTGATTTTTAAAAGCAATGATCTCAGCATATAAATGACAACAGACAAAGATGTTACTTCAGCAATATTCATCGCTATATTTGAATAAAACAGCATCTCCCTCCCTGAAAACCAGTGAATAAGGCTCAATAAAACCTGGATAGATCCGTCATATAAAAAATTGATCCACGTAAAATCGATCTTCAAACCGATGAGAACCGTCATTAAAAAAGAAAATACGATCAATATTTCTGAAAATGGTACAATCAGAATGTTAGCAGGTACAGAAACCAGCGAAAACTGGTGAAAGTAATAAAGAACCAGCGGAAGTGTCGCCAGTTGTGCAGAAAGAGAAATGGTTATGGTATTGCAGATTATTTTTTTAAAATAATTATTCTGCTTTGGGAAATATTTCAAAAACGGCTGGTTTAACCAAAAAATCCCCAACACAGCAATAAAGCTGAGTTGAAAACCAACATCGAAAAGCTGCTGTGTATCAACAACTAAAATAATCATTGCCGATAATGAAAGGGAATGAAGCAGATCCGGTTTTCTCTGGAGAAGTACATAAACAAAATATACCGTCAACATAATGCAGGAACGTATCACAGAATTTCCAAAACCAATGAATACAGCAAACAGCCAGATAAAAACAATACTGGAAATAACTGCATATTTTCTAAACCGGAGAGGGCTGAACCGTGTCAGTAAAAAGTAGAACATTCCAAAAATAACGACAATATGTGTTCCTGAAATAGCTAATAAATGAACCATTCCGGACCTGTTGAAATCCTCTACCGTTTCAGAATCCATTTCTGTTCTGTCTGCCAAAATAATTCCTTTCAAAAATTCCCGGCTTTTCGGGGACATATCAACCTGATTAATTTTTTGTAATATTTCTAATCTATGTTGCCGGATCCGCTCATTCAGGCTTAAACCTTCTCTCTCTGCAGAGGAAATACTTTTGGATATATAACACTGATATTCAATATTTTTCCTTTTTAAATACCTTGCATAATCAAACTGAAAGCTGTACTGCGGAAATTTTGTTTTTGACAGGTAAGCATCGGCTTTATAATAATGCTCAAAATCAAGTTCTTTATTTGTTTTAGGAATATAGAGAACGGCATTGAAATTTTCTTTTCCTGCACGGATAACGGCTTCATATTTTTTGTTTTTTTCTGTAGAATTCAGTTTTTTTGAAATCTTAAAAAACACCGTTCCGTTTTGAGGAACAGACAGGTTACCGGACGGAAAAGTATTAAAAAAATGAAGGATTATCCCGGCTCCGAAAAACATCAATCCCAGCAGTATTGCTTTTGTTTTATGCAGAAAATAAGAATTCAAAAAATATAAAACGAAAATTGATAAACAGCTTGCAAAAACTATATAAATCATAGTTTTATCCAGTAAAAATCTATCCTTAAGGAGAATCCCGAGGATAAAACATACGGATAAAATGAGAAGCGGCTGTTTGTTCAATTGTGCGATATTTACAATCAAAAAAAATAATTCATTTATTTGGTTATTGAATAACACAGATTTTGCAGAGTTCAGGTATTACTCCCAATTAAATGAATAATATGCAACTTGATTATTTACTATGAAATCAGGTTTCAAATAAAAAATAAAAGATATCTGTAAAAGATAGCTTTGCAGTCGAATAGTCTTGTAAAAGGTAATTCTCTGGATTATTTGCCGCTTAAAAATCGGTCTGTCAAGCGTTTGGTCTCTTTTATATAGAACCAGGAATCTTTTCCGTAGTCTCCGTATTTGAAATTTCCTGACTTTTTAGGAATTGCAGGTTCTATCTGTGTTCCTTCATGCCATTCATTGAAAGAAGTGATCCCTATAAAATCAGGATTTACTTTGATGGCAGCATCAAACATTCTTTCATAATATTTTCCATTTTCCCTGCTTTTGAAATTGGCTTCATTCCAGGGTCTTATTCTGGTATCTGAATATCCCGGGCCCACGCACGGAATAAAAATAAGATTCCGGTCTTTTGCATACTGGGAAAGATAGCTCCAATTGGAAGTTGTACTTCCGAAAACAAAACCTTCGCTGGCAAAATAGGTATAAAAACCATCAAAACCGGATTTCTCAAAAAAATCAGAATGTTCTTTTTCAACCCATAATCCTATGTAAAGTCCGTCTAATTCTGTTTTCCGAACTGTTTTTCTTCCGTTTTCAGAAAGAAGTTCTGACCATTCTGACGGTGAAATTTTATAACTGTCGTACACATAGTACAGTGGCTTTCCATCTTTTTTGTAAAAGGCATGATGCTGGGAATAGGTTTTCACCAGATAAGAAAGCTGTTCTCTAAGCTCGGTTATATTTTTGTAAAACGGTTCTATGTGAAAAGCAACCTTTAAGTTAAATTGGTCAGCTATATCCAGATATTGGGCAATACTTTGATCAACAAATGAATCTTTTCCCAGCCAGCTTAAAACAACCACTCCAACACCGGATTCCCGGATCATTTTCATGTGCTTTTTAATGACTGCAGGATCATTGGAACTGTAATTTCCCAAAGCCGGATAGAAATTGGCTCCAATATCGTCACCTCCTTTGTAATTTCCTAAGTTGTTCCATTTCGGATTGTTCCAGTGAGGCAAAATATCATGATTCCAATGATCATATTTTCCGTCCACCTCGGGGTTTCTGTACCATCCATAATAGAAGATCTGAACCTTATCCCGGGATTTGCTGTTCTGAGCAAAATTTTTCGGTGAAATGAAGGTCAATAAAATTAATACAAGAAAGCTTTTAAAAAAATTCATTGATAAAAATTTAAATCTGTAAAATCATTCAGTAGATCATTCAGAAAGAGTAATTAAATACTTAAAATTACCTCAGCAGCTTTTTCACTGGCTCCTTTTCCGCCAAGTTTTTCCCTCAAAAGGCTGTAATCTTCCAAAACCTGATTCCTTTTTTCGCCCTCTATAATTTTATTGAGTTCTTCTACAAGGTTTTTGGTATTCAGGTCGTTTTGGATCAGCTCTTTTACCACTTCTCTGTCCATGATCAGATTCACGAGAGAAATATATTTAATATTTTTTACGAGTCTTTTTGCAATGGCATAAGAAATTTTACTTCCACGGTAGCATACCACTTCCGGAACATTAAGCAAAGCAGTTTCCAGGGTTGCTGTTCCCGAAGTGACTAAAGCAGCTTTCGAGCATCTCAGCAGATCATAGGTCCTGTTGGAAACGAAATGAACGTTATCATCCACATATTTCTGATAGAATTCTTTTGGAAGACTTGGCGCACCAGCAATGACAAACTGGTAATTTTTAAAATTCGGTCTCACGGATAGCATAATTTCAAGCATTTTTTCCACTTCCTGTTTTCTGGAACCAGGAAGAAGTGCAATGATTTCTTTTTCATTAAGGCCGTGTTCTTTTTTAAATTCTTCAACACTGATATTATTCAGCCCGGCTATCGCATCAAGAAGCGGATGTCCTACGAAATGGGAATGAACGCCATGTCCTTTATAAAAATCCTCTTCAAAGGGAAGAATAACCATCATTTCGTCTACATATTTTTTAATGATTTCTACTCTTCCTTCTTTCCATGCCCATAGCTGTGGGGAAATATAATAGACCACTTTTATCCCTAGCTCTTTTGCAAACTTGGCAATCCTTAAATTAAATCCGGGATAATCAACCAGAATAAGAATATCAGGTTTGTTTTTTCTGATATCTTCCTTACAGAATTTGATATTATTGAGGATGGTTCTTAAATTCATAGCAACTTCCAGAAAACCCATAAATGCCAGATCACGGTAATGTTTTACCAGTGTTCCTCCCTGTGTTTTCATAAGATCGCCACCCCAGAATCTTATTTCCGCCTGCGGATCTTTCTGTTTAAGGGCTTTCATTAAGTTGCTTCCATGCAGATCACCGGAAGCCTCTCCTGCAATAATATAATACTTCATTTCTATAGTAAGGATAGAGAACAAATTAAGGTTTACTTGATCTTAATTTGTAAATTTGTCCAAAGATAATGATAAAAAATGTCAGAAGAATTTGAAATCCGAAATAAAGTTGCTGAAAGCGGCCTTATAAATTTCGACCTATCCACTCTGGTTCCTAAAGGAATAAGAAAAGGTATTGACCTTAAAGATTTCCTTTTTCAGGAACTTATTCTAAAGGAAAAAGATTTCAGGGAAAAGGTAGACGCCATCAATACTGAAGAGTATCAAGACGCTTATATATATATTTACAATTCTGTGGATACTATTGTTCCGCTGTGGGCTTATTTTGTATTAACTGCCAAGCTTACAGATGTTGCTAAAAAGATTGTTTTCGGAGATCGTGAAGATCTGGAAGTAATCCTGATGCACAATGCTATTCAGACTTACGATTTTGAAGATATGAGAGGTAAAAGAGTTCTTGTAAAGGGCTGCTCTGACAAAGAAATTCCTGAAAATGCATACATAGAACTGGTTGAACAACTGAAACCTTTAGTAAAATCATTAATGTTTGGTGAAGCCTGCTCTAATGTTCCTATTGTAAAGAATTAATATGAGGAACTCTTTATCCGCCTTATTTTTATTCTTTATTTTTCTTGTAATTTACTACTCCGGAAGTTTTACAAAAATTCCGTTTGCAGACTGTGTTGGTTTTGTACTGGATGCTGAGAAAGGTAAATTCATGACAACGGCTACAGCAACTACTCATTTTTTATATATTAATACAGTCATTTTAATTAAAAATATTACCGGGCTTAATGGGGTAGAGGCAAACCGTTTACTGGTCATTTTTTCAGGAGCTGCAACCGTTTCCGTAATCTATCTTACCGTTAAAAGTATCACGAAAACAGAATGGGTTTCTCTCGCAGCAGCTTTTGTTTTTGGTTTCAGCTTCTCATTCTGGCGAAATGCAGAGATTGTAGAAGTATATACCTACAATACCCTATGGATAAGTCTTTTTTTCCTTTCAATGATTAAGACTTTTATAGAAAACAAAAAACAATATATTGTATGGGCAGGTATATTTCTAGGCATCAGTCTGTGGGTACATATCCAGAATATTTTACTGATTCCTGCTTTTTTACTTTTTCTTTTTTATTTTAAAAGTGAAAAAAAATATTTTTATCCTTCCCTGTTGGTGTTTGCAATGCTGTTTGCCTCATTATTTATTCTGAATATATCCCAGGGGCTTTCTTTCAAGTCATCCTATAGTTCGGATCAGGAACACTGGGTAGAAGAATCTTTCAGGAAGACCTTTTTACAATATGTTAAAGATTTTCTCCAGTCTTTCGCTTACCTCATTTACAATTTCAATGTATTTACTTTTTTTGGAATAATGGGTGCTGTATTTCTATACAAATCTAACAGAAAAATGTTCTTTGTTTTTCTTGCAGGATCTTTGTGCGTGTATGGCTTCTCAACCTTTTATGCAGTTTCGGATAATTATGTTTTCTTTCTTCCTTTCAATATTATTTTTGCACTGTCTGTGGGATACGGACTGTCACATCCGAAATATGCTGTTCTTAAAAAAGTATCATGGGTCTGCCTGCTTATTCCCTTAGGATATCTGCTTACCTATAAAACCGTTTTCCTGACAGAAAAAGGAAAGACATTCCACAATTTCAAAAAGTATAAAGGCGGCCTGGATTATTATATGCTTCCATGGATGAATAACAATGCCGGTATTCTGGAATTTACTATTGATAAAAAGACGGCTCCGGAACCTATTAACTGGATGACTTTGAGCGCCATGGAATATATAAAACTGCTAAAAAGCAAAGGATATACAGAAGAGGAGATCAAAAAACTTTAACAATAATTGTGAGGTAAAAAAATTCGTGAATCACATTTTTTGATATCTTTGATTTACTTAATATTTAAAATAAACACAAGCATGAGTTTAATCGACCTACTTACAGGTAACACCAGCAATCAGGTTGCTGAACAGGCAGAAAACAAATTCGGAATCAGCAGAAACCAGATTATCGCTCTGTTGGCAGTAGCTGCACCTTTGGTTATTTCTTACCTTAGAAACAAGTCTCAGGACGCTAATGAAGCAGAAGCTTTAAATAACGCATTAGATAAAGATCACGACGGAAGTATTCTTGATGACGCTTCACAAGCTGAAGCCAGACAGGCTGAAGGAGGATCTATCCTTGATCATGTTTTTGGAGGGCAAAAAAGCACTGTTGAAAATCAGCTTTCTCAAAATACAGGAATCTCAATTGATAAAATAGGTCCTATTTTAGCAATGCTTGCTCCGGTAATTATGGGATATATTGGTAAAGAGAAACAGCAGAATAATGTAGGAGCCGGAGGATTGGGAGATCTTTTAGGCGGAATTCTTGGAAATGCATCCAACCAGGCTCAAGAACAACAATCCAGTCCTTTAAATGATATTTTGGGAAGCGTTTTAGGAAGTGGCCAGGCTCAGTCCGGAGGAAACCCACTTAATGACATCTTAGGAAGTGTACTTGGTGGTGGCGGACAGCAACAGCAACAACAGGGAGGTGGATTAGGAAGTATCCTTGGCAACCTTTTAGGAGGAAAATAATTTAATTTTGTATATTGAAAAAGGCTGAAGATTGATCTTCAGCCTTTTTATTTTTAGCTCTTCGCTTTAGCTTCGGAAGAACCAACTGACTTAGAAGCCTTTCTGGGTCTTCTTTTACCATAACTCCCTGCATTGATCTTCCCTCTTCTTGATTTTTTGTCTCCTTTTCCCATAGTGATAAATATTTATTGGTTAAGTACTAAATTAAGCAATATGGTATACATCAAAAAAATTAAGGCTGTTAAAATTTTTATAAATCTAACATAGCTAAGGGCTGGAAAAGCTATTAAAATTCCACAATTTTATACTTTCACCGTCTTCCACTTCCCCTTTTTAAACAAAATAAAAGCAACAATAGTAATTAAAGTTTCTGCTACAGGAATAGATATAAAAACCCCTTTCGGGCCCATCCCGAAATGCTTGGATAGGAAATAGGCTAACGGAATCTGAAACAGCCAGAATCCAAAAAAGTTCACCCAGGTAGGTGTCCAGGTATCGCCGGCTCCGTTAAAGGCATTTATAAGAACCATTCCGATTCCATAGAAAACAAACCCGACACTCATAATGTGTAATGCGTTTTTGGCAAAAGCTTTAATCTCTGTTTCCTGAGTAAAAAATCCTACAAGAAAGTCTCCAAGCAGGAAAAATATCAGACTTACAGCGAGCATAAAAATTACATTATATTTTACTGTTTTCATTACAGACTGTTCAGCTCTCAGCATTTCATTAGCTCCCATATTCTGCCCGACCAGCGTCGAAGCTGCATTACTCAGTCCCCAGGCGGGAAGCATAAAAAACATCATCAGCCTCAGAGCCGTCTGATATCCCGCAGAAGCATTTTCCCCTCCCGTAGTGGCAACAAGCTGGGCAAGAAAGATCCAGCTGCAAGAAGCAATCACAAACTGGAAAATTCCGGGAGTCGCAATTTTTACAATAGATTTTATCTGCTTGAAATCAGGGATAAAATAAGATAATGCAATCCGGATCTGAGTATCAGCAACCAAAAGATGATACAGCTGGTAAACCACCCCGATGCTTCTGCCTATGGTAGTTGCCAAAGCCGCTCCGGTGAGCCCCATTGCAGGAACAGGCCCAAAACCTTTGATCAGAACGGGGCAGAGAATAATGTTGACGATATTGGCGATCCACAGCGATTTCATGGCAATGGCTGCATTTCCTGCTCCCCTGAAAATCCCGTTGATCAAAAACAAAAGCATAATAATCACACTGCTTCCCATCATAATCCGGGTGAAATCTTTTCCATAAGCTGCAGCTTCAGGTTTTGAGCCCATCAGAATCAAAATTTCCTCAGCATAAATTACTCCGAACAAACTGAGAATTGCAGTAACAATAAGTGAAACCAATAAAACCTGCGCCGCACTTCTCGAAGCCTGCTCCGGATTCTTCTCCCCTATTCTACGTGCGACCAAAGCGGTTGCGGCCATGCTCATTCCTATGGCAATAGAATACATGATTGAAAGTACAGATTCAGTTAAACCTACACTCTGAATCGCGTAACCACTTTCTTTCAGATGGCCCACAAAGTACAGATCAACCAAGGCAAAAACTGATTCCATGGCCATTTCCAGCATCATAGGAATTGCCAGTAAAAGTACAGCACTTCTTATCGTTATTTTCGTGTAATCAACTTCTTTACCGCTCAAAGCCTTTTTCAAAAAGTCTATATATTTTGTCATTTTCTAATCAATAATTATCTGATTTCCAAAAATACGAATTCAATTCTTATAAAAATTTAGTTACCCATATCAAAAAAATAATTTAGATTTGTATATTGTTAATGAAATCTTATGAAAAAAATAATCTCTACTGCCTTTTTGCTTGTAATTTCAGGATCTGCGAGTATGCTGTCTGCTCAAACGCTTAGTAAAAAACAGATGCAGGCTATTCAGTCTGACAACATTGCTTCATTTAAAAAGAATTTCTCAAAATCAGATTACAATAAATGCTTTCCACTTAAAGATGAGACTTTCAGCGCATTGGGTTTCAGCTCGCTTTACGGTAGAAATAATATTGTTAAATTTCTTTTGGACAATCAGGCAGATATCAATAAAGAATGTAACGGAAAAACACCTCTTGCTTTAGCTAAATTAGGAAACAAAGAACAAACCGTACAACTGTTGATACAGAAAGGCGCTGCTAATAATTAATTAAAAAGCCCTCAAATAATATACAAGACTTCCGAAAGGAAGTTTTTTTGTTTAAAGAACCTGCAAAAATCTTATCTTTGCATCCGGAAATAATGGTGAAAAACTTTATGATCAGAAAGCTAAACCATACATCTTAAACATTGAACCTTAAACAAATAATTATGTTTCGATCACACACGAACGGAGAATTATCTCTGAAAAATCTTAATGAAGAAGTTACACTTTCCGGATGGGTACAGACTATCCGTGACAAAGGATTTATGATTTGGATAGATCTTCGAGATCGTTACGGAATTACCCAACTGGTTTTCGATCAGGACCGTTCTACAGCGGAATTGATGGAAAATGCAAAAAAACTGGGCCGTGAATTCGTGATCCAGGTTACAGGAAAAGTAATCGAAAGGGTAAGTAAAAACCCCAATATTCCAACAGGAGAAATTGAAATTTTAGTTGAAAAAGTAACGGTTCTTAATGAGTCCCAGCTTCCGCCTTTCACTATTGAAGATGAAACAGACGGCGGTGAAGAATTAAGGATGAAATACCGTTATCTGGATATCAGAAGAGCTCCGGTAAGAGATAAACTGATCTTCCGTCATAAGATGGCGCAGAAGGTAAGAAACTATCTTTCAGACGAAGGATTTATTGAAGTGGAAACTCCGGTTTTAATCAAATCTACTCCGGAAGGTGCGAGAGACTTCGTGGTTCCCAGCAGAATGAATCCGGGACAGTTTTATGCCCTTCCACAATCGCCGCAGACGTTCAAGCAGCTTCTGATGGTAGGCGGAATGGATAAGTATTTCCAGATCGTAAAATGTTTCCGTGATGAAGATTTAAGAGCGGACAGACAGCCGGAATTTACACAAATCGACTGTGAGATGGCCTTCGTAGAGCAGGAAGATATTATGAATGTTTTTGAGGGTATGACGAAAACATTACTTAAAGATATTACAGGACAGGAATTCGGAGATTTCCCGAGAATAACTTTTGCTGATGCGATGAGAAAATACGGAAACGACAAACCGGATATCCGTTTCGGAATGGAGTTCGTAGAACTTAACGAGCTTGTAAAAGGAAAAGATTTTAAAATATTTGATGACGCTGAACTGGTTGTCGGAATTAATGTTGAAGGATGTGCTGACTATACAAGAAAGCAGATTGATGAGCTTGTTGACTGGGTAAAACGTCCGCAGATCGGAGCATCCGGAATGGTTTGGGCCAAATTCCAGAACGATGGTGTGAAGACTTCTTCGGTAAATAAATTTTACAACGAGGAAGATCTGGCAAAGATCATCGAAAAATTCGGAGCTAAAGAAGGCGACTTAATGCTGATCTTATCCGGAAACGAAAATAAGGTAAGAGCTCAGCTTTCTGCTTTGAGAATGGAACTTGGAAACCGTTTGGGATTAAGAAAAGGAAACGTTTTTGCACCACTTTGGGTTGTAGATTTCCCATTATTGGAATTTGACGAAGAAAGTGGACGCTACCACGCAATGCACCACCCTTTCACATCTCCTAAACCTGAAGATATTCACTTACTGGAAACAGATCCGGGCAAAGCAAGAGCGAATGCTTATGATATGGTGCTGAACGGAAACGAAATCGGCGGCGGTTCTATCAGAATTTTTGATAGAGATTTACAGTCAAAAATGTTTGATCTTTTAGGGTTTACAAAAGAGGAAGCAGAAGCTCAGTTTGGGTTCCTGATGAATGCCTTTAAATACGGAGCTCCGCCTCATGGTGGTTTGGCTTTCGGATTTGACCGTTTGGTGGCTATTCTTGACGGAAATGAAGTCATCAGGGATTATATTGCATTCCCTAAGAATAATTCAGGGCGCGACGTGATGATCGATGCACCGGCATCCATCGCAGACGCACAGCTGGATGAACTTGAAATACAATTGAATTTAAAAGCATAAATTAAAAGCGGGGAAATCAACCCCGCTTTTTTAATGACCAAAACATGAAAATATCAGCCGCACAAATCCAACCTGTAAAAGGAGATATTCTTAAAAACATTGAAAATCACATCTTATTAATCGAAGCCGCTGTTAATAAAAATGTTGATTTAATTATCTTCCCGGAGCTTTCAATTACCGGATATGAACCTGAATTGGCAGAACAGCTCTCTATTGATTATAAAGATCCCATTTTAGACGTTTTTCAAAAAACGGCAGATGAAAATAAGATAAACATCACTGTTGGAATGCCCACAAAATTTAATAACCAGTTATTGATCAGCAGCATTATATTCCAACCGGAAAAAGAGAGAGAAGTTTATTCAAAACAGAATCTTTTTCCAACAGAAACCGGGATTTTTTCAAAAGGAAGCTCTTTCTGTCAGCTGGAAATATTACAGAATAAAATTGCATTAGCCATATGTTATGACCTATCTGATCCCATGAATTCCCTGGAAGCCTTCCGGATGGGCTCAAATATCTATACTGCAAGTGTTCTCAATTCTGTCAATGGAATTGATGATGATCTCGTTAAACTTTCTGATATCGCAGCAAAATATCATATGAATGTTTTAATGGCGAATTTTTCAGGAGAATCAGGAGGATATCAATGTGCCGGAAAGTCTTCTGTCTGGAGTACTGACGGAAGTTTACTCGGGCAGCTCACTAGCGAGGATGAAGGAATCCTCATTTTAAATACTGATAATGGACAGGTAGAAAAAATTTATCTGCAATAATATCTTATAAAAGTGGAGAAAATTCTCCGCTTTTTTATTTCACTAACTCTAGTTCTTTAATTTTTAATATCTGATTTCTTCCCGGGCCGATAGAAAGATAAGTAACAGGAATGCCCAGCTCACTGTTCAAAAAAGAAAGAAATTCTTTGAGTTCATCAGGCAGATCAGAGGCATCTTCAATTGATGAAATGTCTCCTCCCCAGCCTTCCATCGATTTCAGAACCGGGCGGGCATTTTCCGGAAGAGTCCCGGAAACACTTACTATTTTTCCGTTTTCCAGCTCATAATGAGTGCAGACTTCTATAGATTTCATTCCGCTTAAAACATCTGCTTTGGTCAGGATAACCTGAGTCACACCATTGATCATAATGGCATATCTTAAAGCCGGAAGATCCAGCCATCCTATTCTCCTTGGGCGGCCGGTATTAGAACCGAATTCATTGCCTTTCTTTCTTATTTCCTCACCTAAATAGTCAAAGATTTCTGTCGGAAACATTCCATTTCCTACTCTTGTACAATATGCTTTTGCAATTCCGAATATTTCACCGACTTTTTTAGGGGAAACGCCCAATCCGCTGCTCGCTCCCGCAGCTGTTGTAGAAGAAGAAGTTACATAAGGATACGTCCCGTGATCAATATCCAGCATAGCAGCCTGAGATCCTTCTGCCAGAATTTTTTTCCCTTCAGATAAAGCTGTATTCAAAAATATTTCTGTTTCTGTACGGGTAAATTTCTTCAAGAACTCTACTGCTTCAAAAAATTCACTGCTGATTTCTTCAAGGGAAGGAAGTACCATATCGCCATTGGCTAGCAGCCTGTAATCTCTTTGTAAAATTTGCTGTACCCTGCTTTTAAAATCCACCGATTCTATATCGCACACTCTTAGATTCTGTCTTAAAATTTTATTGGAATAAGCCTGTGCGATACCATTTCTTGTAGTACCAATGGTAGTGTAGTCCGGATGGTCTTCCATAAAGATATCCAAAAGTCGATGCGTTGGAAGAACGAGATGTGCTTTTTTTGAAATGACGAGATTCTTTTCCGGCTGAACAGTTTCGTCAAACAGTTGCAGGTTTAAAATTTCTTTTCTAAAACTTACCGGGTCCAGAACCGTTCCCGTTCCGATGACATTTTGAACATTCTTCATGAAAATTCCTGATGGAAGAGATTTCAGGGTAATTCTTTTCCTGTTACGTTCTATACTGTGTCCTGCATTTGCTCCTCCGTTAAAGCGGGCTGTAATATCATAACTTTCACTGATAAGATCAATAAATTTACCTTTCCCTTCATCACCCCACTGCAGGCCTAATACGATGTCCATATTCATACTTTACATTTTTATAATGCAAAGCTATAACAGCCAGAAAGAGGAGCCATTGTCATTTGGCAAAAAACAGTTATACAATATTTCTTCTGATCCGGCTCAATGAAGATGGAGTGATCCCCAGATAGGAAGCCAGCATAGATTGCGGTACCCTATTGGCAAGCCCCGGATAATGATTTAAAAAATGAATATAGCGGGATCTGGCATCAAGATTAAGCATAGTACTCGCTACCTTAAGTTTGTTTTCGGCTACAAAAGCATGAAGTTTAGCAAATAATACAGGCCAGATGATAATTTCCTTTTCCAGCTTTTTAAAATGATCCAGATCAATTGCTAAAAGCTTCCCATCAGTTACAGCTTCAATATATTCAAGGGAAGGTGTCTGGTCTGTAAAGCCATGAAAATCTCCGATAAACCGTCCTTCATAAATGAAATACCGCGTAAAATCATCCCCTTGTTTATTATAGTATAAAGACCGGAAAACTCCTTCTTTTACAAAAGCAATCCTTCGGCTCACCTTTCCTGCTTCTATGAAGGATTCTCCTTTCTCTATGCTGATTTCCTGCAGTCCTTCAGCGATCAACAGTTCTTCCGATGTATTCAGTATACCGAATTTTCTTATGTAATTAAAAAGTTCGTCCATATATCATTTTAGTTCAGTATTACAGAAATATAAAGGTACAGAAACAGCATTTAAAACCTATTGACATTTGACAACAAACCCTATAAAATATACCACATCAGCTTTGCACGGCATGTTAATTGATTGATTTTTAAAAACGTAAGACAATGAAAGCAATTTGGAACGGCGCCATTGGATTCGGTTTAGTCAATATTCCAGTTAAAATCTACTCCGCCACAGAAACCAGTAAACTGGATTTGGATATGCTCGATAAAACTGATTTTTCGAATATCAAATTCAAAAGAGTCAACGAAAAAACAGGCAAGGAAGTCAAGTGGGAAAACATTGTAAAGGGTTATCTTCTGGACGATCAATACATCATTCTCGAAGATGAAGATTATGAAGCGGCAAGCCCTGAAAAGAGCAAAATACTTTCTATTGATCAGTTTGTAAAAGAAGTTGAAGTTGACAGTGTTTATTTTGAGAATCCTTATTTTCTCGAACCACAAAAGAACGGAGAAAATGCTTACAGGCTCCTGTTAAAAGCTTTGTCACAAACAAAAATGGTGGGTGTCGGAACTTTCGTTCTTCGTGAAAGTGAAGCAATCGGAATGATCCGGCCTTACAATGATGAGGTTTTGGTTCTAAACCGCTTACGGTTCGCCCAGGAGATCAGAGATTATAAAGATTTAAAAATCCCAGCCAAAAAAGCTCCGAAACCTGCCGAACTAAAAATGGCAGTAAGCCTTATCGAACAGCTTTCACAAGAATTTGATCCCGGAATGTATGAGGATACTTATTCTGAATCTTTACTGAAGATCATTAAGCAAAAAGCTAAAGGTAAAGGAGTAAAAGCCAAAAAAGCAGAACCTGCAAAACAAGGTAAGGTAATTGATCTTATGGCTCAGTTAAAAGCCAGTTTACAAAACTCCAAATCTAAAAATGCATCGTAATGGCTCTTAAAGATTATAACGAAAAACGGAGATTCGATGAAACAAGCGAACCTAAAGGAAAAACAAAAAAGAGTAAAGACAAGCTTATTTTTGTGGTTCAAAGGCATGCTGCTTCCCGTCTGCATTATGATTTCCGCCTGGAAATGGAGGGCGTGCTGAAAAGCTGGGCGGTTCCTAAAGGCCCGTCTTTAGACCCAAAAGACAAACGTCTGGCTATGGAAGTTGAGGATCATCCTTACGATTATAAAGATTTTGAAGGAAATATTCCGGAAGGAAATTACGGAGCAGGCCAGGTTGAAGTCTGGGACAGCGGAACGTATGAACCGTTGGATGATACCAGCAAACTTTCCGATGAAAAAGAATTGTTGAAAGAATTAAAAGCCGGTTCAATAAAGTTCGTTTTACATGGCAAAAAACTGAAAGGTGAATTCGCTTTGGTTAAAATGAAAAATGCTGAAAACAATGCCTGGCTTTTAATTAAACATAAAGACGAATTTGCTGAAGAAAATTATGATGCAGAAGAGAATACTTCTAAAAATTCTGCAGTAACGAAGTTTTTAGAGGAAAAAAAAAGCCTAAAAAACAGCAAAAAGAAGTCATAGTTTCTGAAACAAAACCCAGATTTCAAAGGTTCAACTCTTTAGTTGATGAAAAAAAATTAGAAAACTTCATCAAGCCTATGCTGGCTAAATCTTTTGAAACGGCCTTTGATGATGAAGATTGGGTTTTTGAAATAAAATGGGACGGCTACAGAGCTGTGGCCGATCTTAGCCATAAGAATCCGTTATTCTATTCCCGGAACGGAATTTCTTTTTTATCAAAGTTTGAAAAAGTTACACAAGATTTTGAGTACCAGAAATATAAAATGATCCTGGACGGAGAAATTGTAGCCTATGATGAACATGGAAAGCCCAGTTTTCAGCTTTTACAGCAGATTGGTGACAATCCAGATCTTGCTTTAACCTACCAAGTATTTGACCTCCTATGGCTGAACGGCCATTCTACAGAAGAACTTCCGCTTCTGCAGCGGAAAGAACTTTTAAAGGAGGCTTTAGTTGAGACTGACGTTATCAAATATTGTGATCATATCCCCGAAAAGGGCATTGATTTTTTCAACCAAATGAAGAAAATGCAGTTAGAAGGAATGATTGCAAAGAAAGCCAACAGTTTATATACTGAAAATCACAGAACAACTGACTGGCTTAAAATAAAATTCACCAATACAGAAGAGGCTATTATTTGTGGATTTACGGAACCCAGAGGATCCAGGAAAAGTTTCGGAGCATTGATCCTTGGAAAATATATTGATGGAAATCTGGTGTATTGCGGACATACGGGAACAGGTTTTAATAAAGAATCTTTAAACCAAATGCACGAAAGGCTAAAAAAACTGATTGTAAAAACTTCCCCTTTTGAAAAAAAGCCTAAAACAAATATGCCCGTAACATGGACAAAACCCGAACTGGTATGTGAAATAAAATTCTCTGAAATTACCAAAGACGGCATTTACCGGCATCCTGTTTTTGTTACCCTCCGTGAAGATAAAAATCCTGAAGAAATCAGTGATTCGATTAATAAAATAAGTCAAATTAATGAAAATCCTAAAGAGATGAAAGCTAAAGATGCCCCTAAGAAAAGTACCCAACCCGATGAAAAAGAAAAGGAGATTACTTTAAACAGACATACCGTAAAACTGACCAATCAGGATAAAATTTATTTTCCGAAAGATGGTATTACGAAAGGTGATGTGATAGAATATTATCAATCAGTTGCTGAATATATCCTTCCTTATCTGAAAAACCGTCCATTATCTCTGAACCGTTTTCCAAACGGCATTGAAGAGCAGGGTTTTTACCAGAAAGATGCCGGAGACCATATGCCTGACTGGATCAAAACAACAAAGGTCTATTCGGAATCCAACGATAAGTATATTGATTACGTATACTGTAATGATAAAGCTACGTTAGCTTATCTGAATAATTTAGGCTGTATTGATTTAAATCCATGGAACAGTGCTCTCCCCGATCTGGAGCATCCTGATTATCTGGTTCTGGATCTGGATCCTTCAAAGAAAAATACATTTGATGATGTCATTGAAACAGCCCTTCAGGTAAATGAGGTTTTAAATTCAGTTAAAATAAAAGGCTATTGCAAAACTTCTGGAAGCACAGGGATTCATGTCTATATCCCGATGGGTGGGAAATATGATTTCGACCAGGTAAAAGATTTTGCTCATATTCTGATGAAACAGGTTCATGAACAGCTTCCGGAAATCACGACATTAGAAAGGAGCTTACAGAAAAGGGATGACAGGAAAATATATCTGGATTATCTGCAAAACAGGACTGGGCAGACTTTAGCAAGTGCTTACAGCTTACGTCCCAAAGAAGGAGCATCTGTGTCGATGCCTTTGGATTGGGATGAAGTGAAGCCCGGTATGAAACCAACGGATTTTACTATTGATAATGCTTTGGATAGAATTAAGGAAAAAGGCGATTTATTTAAACCTGTTTTGGGAAAAGGAATTGATATGATGAAGGCGTTGGAATTGTTGCAGAATATTGAATAAAATTCTATTTTTACGAAAAAACATAAATGGCAAACTCACTGCAAGTTTTAATTAACTTTGATGAAAATATAACACGAAATCAACTTCAAAAATATTATTACTATTCTTGGAAGAAAAAAATTCCTAATCTTATTAAATACTTTTTATTTACTTTATTGTTAATTTTTATATTAGACAGCTTATTTGGTAATAAAAGCAGAATTGATTTCTTAAAATTTTCTGGTATTCTGTTTGGTATATATTGTTTAATACAAATTATCTTTTTCTTTTATAGTAAAGCAAATTATTCAATTAAAACAGACAAATTTATTACAGAACTAAAAAATTACCATCCGGTTACAGAGTTATATTTTGATGAAAAGAGTTTGTATATTAAAAATGAGCAATATGATATCAGAAGCGTTTGGAAAAAAATTTCTTATAACATTTCAGATAAAATCCTTATCATTAATTTTGACTTAGGAACTCCATTTACCTATTTAATTAGTGAGGAGGAAACAGAACAATATCAAAATATTCTGATATTTTTAAAGGATAAATCTAAATTAAAAAATAATTAAGGCAGTTTAGCAACTAAACTTTCCGGTAATAGTTTCAAAATCATATAAATCATCTTCCATTTAAAATCCGGGACAATGGTAAAAGAATTCCCAGCATTGACAATATGTTTCGCCACATAATCCGGCTCCATAATCAGAGATTCATTGAGCTGAAGACCTTCATTGATCTTAGTTCTGATATAACCGATCACCAGGGCATTAACAATAACCTTCCTTGAGGCTAATTCCTGTCGTAACCCCGCTAAATATTGGGTAAAAGCAGCTTTTGTACTTCCATAAACGAAGTTGCTTTTTCGGCCTCTAACTCCGGAAAGTGAAGATAATCCGATAATTCTTTCCAGATAAGTATTGCTCTCGTCCATCGCAATAATATTCAGAATGGAAACAGCCCCCATATAATTCACCTGCATCATCTGCTGTGTTCCTTTAAAGTCTCTCAGTGCTTTTTCATTATCCACCAAAAAGCCTGCTGCATACACCGCGATATGAGGTTTAACTGCAAGTTCATTATAAAATTTCTCATGGGAATCAAAATCTACAGCATCAAAATAAAGAATGGTAATCTTCGAGGGATCTAAATGATGATCTGCCACAAATTTTTCCAGCGAGGCAGTATCCCGTGAAGCTGCCAATACCGAAAATCCTTTTTCCATGTACTGCCTGATACACTGCTTGGCCACATCTGAATTGGCCCCTAAAATGAGAACGGTTTTGCCTGTATTTTGATTCATGGTGCAAAGATATTTATTTGATCTTATGATGATGAATTTTGATTGGAAATACTTTTAAATTTCACGAATGTGTTCACAGATAACACTAATTTGAATGGCTTTGGCTATTTCATCCAAAGTTAGCTTAGAACTGAAAAATATAATGTGCAAAAATCTGCATAATCAATGTGATCTGTGCGAGATTTCTAACGCAAAGCTTTAAGATAATGCGTAATAGTTTGAGTGGGCAAAGAAATGTGGCTCCGCCACTGAATAAGCGAATGTTTACTGTGTTGATAACTATATATAAAAACTCGGCGCGGTGAACTTCGTTCACCGCGCCGAGCGTTATTTTCAAACTAAAAAATTATTTCTTTTCAGTATCAATTTCTTTTTTCTCCGCTGTTTTATCAGCAGTGGCTTTCGCTTTGTCCCCAAAACGTGCTTCAGTAAATTCTCTGGAAACAGCAGCTTTTTCGAATTTCAGTTTTCCGGATAGGGTTTCAATAACGAATCCGTCATCCTGAACCTGAGCAATTCTTCCATGAAGACCTGAAGTAAGAACGACTCTTGTTCCAACTTTTAAGGTTTCCTGAAAGGTTTTCTCCTGCTTCTGCTTTCTCATCTGTGGTCTTATCATTAAAAAATAAAACCCCACAAACATCACCCCCATCATGATCAGCATCATTGATGAAGATCCTTGTGGCTGTGCCTGTAAAAAGATTGTCAACATATTTTTAAATTACGGTTGAATGTTCGCTGTGAACGTTAATTTGATAGGAGCCTTATCTACGTTTGCAAATACATCTGCATACTTCTGAACGTTTCCGTCGAAGCTTGAAGAATCAAAATGCAGAGTAATTTTTCCTTTTTTACCGGGAAGAATAGGATCTTTTGTAAAGTCAGGAGCTGTACATCCGCATCCAGGTTTTACTTCAGAGATCACCAAAGGATTTTTTCCTGTATTGGTAATTTCGTAAACGTGCTCTACTTTATCTCCTTTTTTGATTTTTCCAAAATCGAAGTTGTTTTCAGACAGGGCAACTGATGTTAACGGCTGGTTAGAAACCGGAGCTGCTTCGGCTGTATTGGCTGCCGGAGCTGCCGCTGAGTCGGTAGGAGCTAAGTTGGTTGCACCTGCTGTAGAATCTGTAATATTAGCAGCTTCTGCACCGGCAGCAGCTTGCTGATTTTCTTTTTTACAAGAAACTAAACCAAGGCCTATAATAGACAAGGCGATAATTGATAACGTCTTTTTCATGTTAAATTCTATTTTGATCTTTACAATATTTATCCAAAATTCCGTTAATGAAGATATTGGAACGGTCTGTTGCAAATACTTTTGCAATTTCAATATATTCATTGATAATAACTCTTGAAGGCGTAAAAGGAAAATTATCCAGCTCTGAAATAGCAGTTGACAAAATGACTTTATCCATTAGAGAAACTCTTTCCAGGTCCCAGTTTTCCAATCTTTCGCTTAGTTTTTTCTCATTGGCCTCCCAGTTATTCAGGGTGTCTCTGAGAAGTTTTCCGGCGAAAGTTTTATCCTCTTCATCTTTAATCATTTTAATTAAAGTTCTGCTTTCTTCATCTTCTTTCAGGAAACCTATCGTTTTCTGTACCATTGAGTTGGCGATATGGATATCATCATACCATGAAAGTTCCTTATCACTAAGATATTCCTGGAAATCATCATTCTCAGCGATATATCTTAAAAACAGTTTTCCGATAAACTTCTGATCCTCTTCAAAAGAGTACCCTTCTTCTTTCATGAAATCCTGGTAACGTTTTCCTGCTGTTATTCTCTGAAAAGTTTTTACCAATATATCATCATGCATATCCCATTTCAACTGTTTGTGCTGACCTGTGAAAAATAATCTCTCAGGATTTTCTTCCAGTTTGATCAGTACCTGATTATTGATAAATTTTTGGTTAGGGTTAATTTCAGCATCAGTTTTAAGATATTTATTCTTCCCGATTTCGATCTGGGTTTCTGCCAATTCTTTCAGAGCCACCAAAAAATTAAGCTGATAGATATAGAGATTATAGATTTTCTCTATTCCTGAGAACATGTTTTTCTCTAAAACATCAAATTTTAAAGGATTCTGATAGTATGAATACACTGTTTGTACTACTTTTTCACGGATTTGTCGTCTTCCTAACATTCAAAGAGCTTTTTATGGGTGCAAAGATACAAAAATTAAAATTGATGAAATTCGTAGTCTGTCTACATTTTTGTAAATTTGTAAAACTTTATGAAAGCGCTAAAAACCTTAAACCCTTACTTTTGGAAGCACAAAATATTATTGTTTTGGGGGTTATTATTTATCATTGCCAGTAATTTCTTCAATATCTATAAGGTCCAGTTTGTAGGAAAGTCTGTAGACGAGCTTACAAAAAGCGGAAATCTAGGCTTTAATAATCAAGTTTTGATATATGTTGCCATCATTGTAGGCTGCTCGCTTTTAACAGGATTTTTCACCTTTATGATGCGCCAGACGATCATTGTTGCCTCAAGAAGGATTGAATACGAACTGAAAAATAAGATTTACAGACATTATCAGGACCTTTCACTTACGGATTACAAACAGACTACGATCGGAGACCTTATGAACAGGTTAAGTGAAGATGTTGTTGCTGTGAGAATGTATCTTGGTCCTGGAGTAATGTATGTGGTAAATCTCGTAATACTTCTGTTAATCACCAGCATTTATATGGTGAAAACAGACGCTTCCATGACTTTGTGGACGTTATTGCCACTTCCTATTTTATCTTATATTATATTT
The DNA here is from genome assembly GCF_049887855.1 of Chryseobacterium sp. NFX27. NCBI lineage: Bacteria > Pseudomonadati > Bacteroidota > Flavobacteriia > Flavobacteriales > Weeksellaceae > Chryseobacterium > Chryseobacterium sp. NFX27. The sequence continues at coordinate 429,603 of NZ_JAGEKK010000001.1, forward strand.
AAGGTAAGCTCAATTATCAATCAGAAATCGAAGATTATGCAGAAAAGCCAGTCTGCGATTTCCACTTTTGTTCAGGACAGCTTTTCAGGGATCCGGGTGGTAAAGTTTTTTGCTAAAGAAAACTACATTAAGAAAAACTACGGTATAAAAGTAACGGACTATCAGAATAAAGCACTCGACTTGGCAAAAACAGAAGCCTATTTCTTCACCATTATTTTATTTGTTATCGGATTACTGAACGTAGCTGTTATCTTAATCGGCGGACAGAAATATATTGCAGGGCAATTAAGTGTCGGTAAAATTGCTGATTTCTTTATGTATATCAATATTCTGATCTGGCCATTCTCTATGGTGGGCTGGGTGACTTCGGTTAACCAGAGAGCTGAAGCTTCGATGCAGAGAATTAATGAATTCCTGGATAAAAAATCTGAAGTTATCAATACCAACTTTGAAAACTATCCTATTAAAGGGGATATTGAGTTCAAAAATGTTTCATACGTCTATCCGAATACAGGAATTAAAGCATTAGATAACTTAAGCTTTAAAATTAAAGCCGGGCAATCTCTTGCTATCATGGGTAAAACAGGAAGCGGAAAATCTACTATAGCCCTTCTGCTTTGCCGGCTTATTGATCCTACAGAAGGTGAAATATTAATTGACGGCAAAAATCTGAAAGAGCATAATCTTACCAATTACAGAAACTTTATCGGATATATTCCTCAGGAAAGTTATTTATTCTCTGATTCTATCGAAAACAATATAGGTTTTGCCATTGACCATCCATCCCATGAAAAAGTGGTGGAATATGCAAAAATTGCAGACGTTGATAAAAATATTGTTGGATTTAAAGAACAGTATAAAACACTTGTAGGTGAACGCGGTGTGATGCTTTCGGGAGGACAGAAGCAAAGAATATGTATCGCCAGAGCCTTAATTAAGGACCCGAATATCATTATTTTTGATGATTCTCTGTCTGCTCTGGATACGGAAACCGAGCAAAATATCCTTGAAAATATTGATAAAAAAATCAGCAATGCTACATCCATAATTATCACGCACAGAGAGTCTAGCGCCCAGAGAGCAGATAAAATCATCAACCTCACTGAAATTACCAATTCTGTAACCGCTTAGCGGTTTCATTCTCAATTGTTAAATAAATCATAAAAAAAATTTTGTGATTAAAAGAATTCTTTTATATTTGTTCTTAACAAGATTAAAAAATATCTAACAATGAGTGAATACAAGGAACGCCATGAAAATGAAATTTTCACGAAGGTGTTAAAAGCAGGAAGAAGAACTTATTTCTTTGATGTGCGCGAGACGAAAGCAGGAGATTATTATCTTACGATTACCGAAAGTAAAAAGAATTTCGGGGAGAATGGTGAAGCTACATTCGAGAAACACAAAATTTATCTTTACAAAGAGGATTTTAAAAGTTTCCAGGAGATGTTTAATGAATCCACAGATTTCATCATTAATGAAAAGGGTGAGGATGTAATATCAGAAAAACATGACAAAGACTTCAAAAGCAAATCATTCACAATTGATTCTGACGACGAAGTTTAAAAAAAGAATATTTCTAAAAACACAAGCATCTGAAAAAGATGCTTTTTTTGTCTTTAAGATATTCACAATAGTGTTTTTTTAAGACGTTATATAAAAAATGCCTCACAGAGAAGTTGTAATCCCAATCTGATTTTACAGTATCAGGTATAAAATAAAAAACACATTTTCAAAAGAAAATGTGTTAATTTAGGGTGAATGAGGGGTCTCGAACCCCCGACCTTCGGAACCACAATCCGACGCTCTAACCAACTGAGCTACAATCACCGTTTTGTGAGTGCAAATATAGGGAAGATTTTTTAATTACCAAACAATTCCGTCAAAATTTTTCATCGCAATGAGCTTCTCAGACGTAAATCCCTCAGCATAAGCCACTCCCGATAATCGTCCTAAATCCTGAGCACGATAAGTCAGACTTTCAAAAAAATCCTTTGTTGCAATAGGGGTAACCGGCTCATTGGAAGATGGATCATAGAACTGGGTTTTGAAGGCCATACATGCTTCAATTTTTTTATCAAGGTGTTCTGATATGTCAATAACAAACTCCGGCTTAATATCTTTCCACTGGATATAATGAAAAATATGCTTCGGCCTCCACACTGCCTGGTTTTCTCCTTCTAAAACGGTTTCAATTTTTCTAAGTCCGGATAAAAAGCACGCATCCGATACTAATTTCGCTCCTTTTGCATGGTCCGGATGCCTATCATCAATTGCATTGGCTAAAACGATTTCAGGACGGTATTTGCGGATCATTTTTACGATCGCCATCTGATATTCTTCAGAATTCACTAGAAACCCATCCTTCATACCTAAGTTTTCTCTGGCAGAAACTCCAAGAATTCTGGCAGATTCTCCTGCTTCTACTTTCCTGGTTTCATCTGTTCCACGGGTTCCGAGTTCTCCTCTTGTAAGATCTACAATAGCGCATATTTTACCTTCCGAAATCATTTTGGCAATAGTTCCGCCACATCCCAGCTCTACATCATCAGGATGGGCTCCGAAAGCAAGTATATCTGTTTTCATCTGTTCTTTCTATTTTAATTTGTCAAATGGAACGCCAATAACTTTTCCTGTATTTTCGAATTTTAACCCGGGGCGTTTCATATTTTCAAAGATAAGACTAAAAATAAAAACTTCCCAAACAGTGAGAATGGGAAGTTTTAATATCTATAATTTAAATTTTAAATTACTTATTGATTTCTGCATTTAATTTTACAGCATCCTGGTAAGTAGGATCAAGCTGTAAAGATTTAGCAACATAATCTTTAGCTTTTGCAAGATCAGTATCTTTATTCATATACGCTACTGCAAAGTAAGCATAGGCTAAAGTCTGCTTGTTAGCTTCCTGATCGGCAGGTTTTACTGTGCTGATGAATTTTTCGTACGCAATTTTCGCAGCATCATTATTTCCTGCCTGCTGATAGGAATACCCCTGGCTGTAATAAGCCGGAGCCCAATCAGGAAGAAGTGTACTCATTTTCTGCCATGTCAGTACTGCACCATTCCAGTTCTTGGCATCCTGGTAAGCAGTTGCCAACTTAAACAGAGAGTCTGAATCCTGTGGGTTAGCAGCCACTTTCTTTTTCAATGCTTCAATTTCCGGCGTCGACGGCCCTTTTTCTGCTTCAGCCTGAGAAGCTCCTCCTCCGGCAATATTGGCAAGTTCCATATCCCACTTCATTGTTTCATCTTTAGCAGCTTTAGCAATAGCAATCTTCTGCTGTGCTTCTGTTGTTAAAGCTGTCTTTTTAGCAACATCGGTTTCAGTTTTTGCCAGTCCAGCAGCGATAAGTCCCTGAAGCCCCTGGTCAGCAGGCTGTATTCTTGTTTTTTCAGCCTGAGATACAAATGTATCCATATTCTGTTTTGCTTCAGCATAGTTTCCGTCCGCATAAGACTGGTAAGCTCTTAACTTAAATTTGATAGGATCATCAATTTTATCAAAGATCTTGTCCAATACGTTTTTAGAATTTGCATAATCTTCATTTGTGAAGTATAGCTTAGCAATTTCTAACTGTGTATATGGATCTTCATCAGCATATTTTGTATAGTTGATAAGGTCTTGTGTTGCTTTTGCATTCTCCTGATATCTGATATCATAAGAAGCTAAAGCTTTGTAAGCAGGAGCATAGGTTGGGTCTACACCAATTGCTTTGTCAATGCTTTGTTTAGCTTGCTGCCATTGTTGTGCTGCCATCCATAAGGTAGCCATTCTTGTATAAACTGATGCTTTATTTTTAGCTAAAGGAAGCGCTTTGTCATAAGCAGACATTGCTTCACCCGGTGCTCTTTTTATTCTGTAAGCATCTCCAAGAGTATAGTAGTAGTGAGCAGGAACTCCTTTTTTCTCCGCTTTTTCAATAGCCTTATTCAGGAACTGAATAGCAGGATCCGGAGCATTGTTTTTCTCAAATAAAGTTAAAGCTTCCGCCGCTCTGAATAATACTTCAGCATCTTTTTCTCTGGAATCTGCTACAATTTTCTGAATTTCAGCAATGGCACTTTTATCACCTTTACCTAATTTTACAGTAGCCAAGCCTATTTTGTTAAGGTAGCTTTTATTATCAGCAGCTAAACCTTTATTAAAGCTTTCTATAGCTTTAGCATAATCAGGCTCACCCTGCTTCAGGTAAGTATTTCCTAAATAGAAGTAATTTTCTGCTGTAGGTGCTTTGGCAACCATTTCTGTAAAATTGGTTTTAGCCTGTGCATACTTGTCACTGTCTATACTGTTAATACCATCCTGCAGTGTCTGTGCAGTGGCAAAACCGGAAAAAAATACTACGGCTGCACCAAAAGCAATTTTCTTTACATTCATAATCATTATATCTTTCATTTTATATTTTCTATATTTCGAGTTATATGCTCCACAATTTTCAGACCAAAATACTATTTTTATAAGGGGTCTCTATTTTTTTAATATTTTTTAACGCATCTGTACTTCTCTTTTGTATATATTATAGGGCTGCAAACCTTCTTTTTCTACAATCATCTGGCCCAGCTGCGTGCATGAATATCTGATAAATCCGTTAGCTATATTAAAGTTTCCTTCATTTGTTAAAAAATAGAGAACACGTGTAAATGGGTATTTCATTTCACGAAGACCGTTATTATCCGGAGTGTATAACTTTCCTTTATCTTCTATAGGAAGAACTTTCACTATATCTCTCAGCTTTTCAGATACTTTATCGTAAGGTCTACTGAATGTATTCAGGCCTATAACTCCTATTTTATCCGGATATTTCCCTAATTCTTCTACAATATTCTGGTTCCCCGGAATAATGGAAAATTTAAGGTCTTTTGGCTGTTTATTCAGTTTCTGTGCAACAAAGTTCAGATTACTTGAATTTGTTCCGTCAAAAATGAAATTTTTAGCATCTGATGCTAATCCACTCTTGATTTCATCCATTGAAATACTCTGTTTCGGCGAATCTTTAGGAACAACAAATACAACCGCATCTGCAGCGAATCTGGCAGGAAGAAATTTGAGGTCTACCTGTTCTTCATATGCTTTTTTCTCTTCAGGAGTAAGATCTCTGGACATTACTGTTATTCTTGCTTTATCTTTCAACAGATCAAGAAAAGCCAAATCTTCTTTTTGGGTTACTATTTTGATGCGGGTTTCCGGATAATTGATCATATATCCGTCTGCCAGTGCTTCGGTAACGCTTTTAAAAGACTCATCAGTAAGTATGGTAAGATCTCCTTTATGATAAGAAGGTGATTTATCTTCTTTTTTGCAGCCTAGTGCAATGATGCTCATCATAGAAAGCAACGCAATTTTCAAACTACTCCTCATTTCCTGAATCTTTAATTCTTGTCACTGCTCTATAGATTCTAAATATTCCATAAAGAATAAGCACTGCACCCATCGCATAAGCAATGGCAGGCTCCAAAATCGTAAAGAAGAATTTGTAGATAATAACTACAATTCCCAATACGATATAAAATAATCCTGTCACTAAGGATAACCAATTGAACATCATGTAACAAAAATACCAAAAAAAATAAAAAAGAGAAGCATATGCTTCTCTTTTTATTTATAAGTTGAATAAATAAGTCTTATTCAAAGTTCATAGTAAATGGTACGCTATAGTAAGATCTTACACTTTCTCCGTTTCTTTTCGCAGGAGTCCATTTTTTAAGTTTCTTAACTACACGCATTGCTTCACTGTTAAAGTCGCTATTTGGAGATTTCTCTTCAATAGTAACTCCGGAAACCGTTCCGTCTCTTTCTACAACGAACTTAAGCTTAGCCTTAAGTGTACCTTCACCTCCTTCCATTAGAGAAGTATCAAAATTTTCCCCAAGATATTTTCTCAGCGCTGCCATACCTCCAGGGTATTCTGCAGACTGGTCTACATCTTTGTAGATCTCATTAGGGTTGTTTGTTTTTACTTCCGCTGTACTGGCTTTATTACCGGTAGATGGCGGTGGTGGCGGTGGCGTATAAGCCGGAGCTTTTACCCCTTCCTGATTATTCAGACCAGTCGTCGTTTCTAACTGCTTAGAAATTGGTGGCGGTGGTGTTTCAATCTTAGGAGCTTTTACAGGCTCAGGAACCACGTTCTGAATAACCTCAATTTTCTCCTCTTCTTTTGGAGGAGGTGGTGGAGGTGGTTCTTCTTCTTTTGGCTGCTCAATAATTGGATCTTCTTCAATAATGTTTACTAAATCTGCCTTCACTTCTTGTTTAGGTGGTTCAGTAAGTCTCTTAATTGTAAGATAAATAAAAGGAGACAAAGCCGCAACCAGGAATAATGCCGTTCCGACAATAAAAGATTTTGTCAGAAGTCTTGGATACTGATGTCTAAGATCATAGGCACCATATTCCTTGTTTCTATTTTCAAATACAATCTCATCTAAAGTAAGATTCTGATTGTATACATTTTCATCTGCCATAGATATGCAATTTTATGGTTAAATTACTTTGTAGCTGGTGCAGCCGGAGCTCCATTATTCCCAACTTTTCTATCATAGATAGCTTTTTCCCAAGGCTTCACATCGGTTACCCCGTACTGCTCGCTTTTGGTAATGGCCATTTCGTCAAGAATATCTACAAAGTTCTTATATACAGCATCGTCAGTAGGCTTAATAATAACAGTAAATTTTGTTTTATCTACAGCGCCTGCTTTTGCTTTCTCAATTATTTTTCTAATCCCCTCTCTATCGTAAGTAGTCTCGTTAAGATTCTGATCAGTTAAAGATGTAGGATCCTGCTGATGCCAGAAAATCTTATTGTCTTTACCCAATAATAAAGAAATTGAGTTAGAGAGTTTAATTTCTGTTGGAGGTGGTTTCGGCTGATCCTCTTTAGGTTTTGCCGGAAGTCCCAAATCCATTACATTCGGTTTACTGAATGTGGTTGTGAACATAAAGAAGGTTATCAATAGAAACCCCAAGTCCACCATTGGAGTCATATCGACTCTGGTATTCTGCTTCTTGGAACGTACCTTGCCGCCTTTGCCGCCTTTTTCCTGTACTTGTACTTCTGCCATTTCTAAATGATATTATTGTTTACCTTCTTGTGATGTAATCAACCAGAATTTAAGAAAATCAATATCTCTTAAACCTTCAAATAGGCTTTTAACTTTAGGATACTCAGTTGTAACATCTCCTTTGATTGCTAATTTGTAATCAGGATTTACGCTCAAACTTTGTTTTACCCACTCTATTAACTGCTTATTTGTACTATCCATAGGAATCCCTGTAGGACTCTTAAAGCTTTTCTGCTCCTCATCTGACAAATCGAGATAGCCTTTCAGTTGGTTCATTGGAACCCCAATCGCTTGTACTTTTTGAAATGCAACTTTTTCTTGGTTGGTAAAAGTCATATTATACTTTTGACCCATTTTTTCTAAAAGCTGTAATCTCTCTGATGCATTTTCTACCGGCTGAAAATAGAATTTTCCGTCCGGAGTCGCGTTGATGGTCATCAAACTTGCATCAGGAAGTAACTTCTCTGATATTGAAGATGGCGGTTTAATCTGCTCCACGTCAGGTTTTTTAAACTGAGTGGTCAATATAAAGAATGTAAGTAGTAGGAAGGCAACGTCACACATTGCCGTCATATCCGTCACTACACCATGTCTTTTTGGTTTGACTCTCGCCATTGTTTTGAATTATTTTAAATTAAACTTCTTTTAATTGGAATGCAAATTCCTTGCTATAAATTCAATTCTTAGTTGAATTCAGCAAAAGACTGCTGGATGCTCATAGCGATCTCGTCGATCTTATAAGTTAATCCGTCAATTTTAGAAGTAAAGTAATTGTAAAGGATAATCGCGATAGCTGAAGTACCAATACCTAATGCCGTGTTGATCAAGGCTTCAGAGATACCTGTAGAAAGTGCAGCAGCATCTGGAGTACCACCACCTGAGCCTAATGCGAAGAATGCTTTGATCATCCCGATTACAGTTCCTAAAAGTGCGATTAGTGTAGCTACAGTACCTAAAGTAGAAAGAATCATCATGTTCTTTTCAAGCATTGGCATTTCAAGAGTAGTAGCTTCTTCGATAGCTTTGTTAAGAGCTACCATTTTTTGCTCTTTATTTAATGTAGTATCATGAGAAAGTGCTTTGTAAGTAGTAAGACCTTCTTTCACTACGTTACCTACAGATCCTTGTTGTCTGTCACACTCTTCTAAAGCTTCATCAATTTTGTTTTGATTCAATAAGCTTCTTACCTGTACTACGAAGTTGTCTAAGTTTCCTTTTCCAGCAGCTTTACCTAGTACGAAATATCTTTCAAAAGAGAAAACGATTACTGTGATCATGAAAGTAATCAAGATTGGTACGATAACCCCTCCTTTGTAGATAATACCTAAAAACGATTCTGGGTGAATGTCTTTTCCTTCAACACTTGAGAAAGCTACAGATCCGCCACCTAGCTTTTCTGCGTCCTTAAAGTTTCCTGGGTTCCCAAGAACAAATAAATAAATACAAACTCCTATAACGAATAAAATAGGAATAATAACAGCCGGGTTTAAACCTCCTGCTTTTCTAGCAACTACTTGCTCATCATTTTTTGAAACATTCATTTCCATATTTAACTAAATTATATTGTTTTAAAATTTTACAGGGTGTAAATTAAAGGCAAAATTAATTAAAATGCAAGAGTCTTAAATAAACATTTTGCATTTTTCTGATAAAGAAAATTTAATACGATTTCGATATAATAATAATTTTAAATTATTTTATTTATTTTTCTCAATTTTAACGTTTGAGTTAGAAATTTAAAAAAATAAGACCCCCATTTTTTTTAATTTGCCAATGTTAACTTTTTTTTAAATTACGATATTCACAATACGGTGATGCACGACGATGATTTTTTTAGGTGTTTTACCCTCCAAAATCGGCTGCATTCTTTCATCCGAAATCACCAAATCTTCCACTTCCTTGGCCGATAACTGAGCAGAAAGTGAAATTTTGAACTTCATTTTACCGTTTACACTTACCGGATATTCAATTTCATCTTCTACAAGGTATTCTTCGTTCAATACCGGGAATTTTTCAAACTCAACAGATTCTTTATTCCCCAGCAGACTCCAAAGCTCTTCACAGATGTGTGGTGCGTATGGAGAGATGATAACGGCTAATGGCTCTAAAATATTGCGTTTGTTGCATTTTATTTTTTGCAGTTCGTTTACAGCGATCATAAATGAAGATACAGAGGTATTGAATGAGAAGTTCTCAATGTCATAAACCACCTTCTTTATTAAGGTGTGCAAAACTTTATATTCTGCTTTTGTTGGCTCTTCATCAGACACTTCAAAAGTATCTCCGTTGAAATACAGGTTCCAGAATTTCTTCAGGAAACCGTAGACTCCGCTTAACCCTTGTGTATTCCAAGGCTTGGACTGCTCCAATGGTCCCAGGAACATTTCATACAGCCTTAATCCGTCTGCTCCGTATTCTTCACAGATATCATCAGGATTTACAACATTATATTTAGACTTGGACATTTTTTCTACTTCACGGTCTGTGATGTATTTTCCGTCTTCCAGAATAAATTCTGCGTTGGCATAATCCGGTCTCCAGGCTTTGAAAGCTTCAGTATCCAATTCATCAGAGGTTCCTTTCAATAAGGATACATCAACATGAATCTTTTGAGTCTGGTAATTACCGGCCAGGTTTTTAGAAACATATTGATTAGTTCCGTCAATTCTGTATACAAATGCACTCATTCCTAAAATCATCCCCTGGTTGATCAGCTTCTGAAAAGGTTCATCCTGATTGATGTATCCTCTGTCTTTTAAGAACATGTTCCAGAAACGGGAATATAATAAGTGACCGGTTGCGTGCTCGCTTCCTCCGATGTATAAATCTACCTGTCCCCAATAATCACTTAGGTCTTTATTGGCAAAAACCTCATCATTGGAGGAATCCATATACCTAAGGAAATACCATGAGCTTCCTGCCCAACCCGGCATGGTAGATAATTCTAACGGGAATACCGTTTTATCATCAATCAGATCTGTAGAAACCACTTTTTGACTGGCTTCATCCCAGGCAAATACTTTGGCGTTTCCTAATGGCGGATCTCCGTCTTCTGTCGGTAAATATTTCTCAACTTCCGGAAGTTCCAGCGGCAAAGCAGAAACCGGAAGCGTGTAAGGCATTCCTTCCTTATAATATATAGGAACCGGTTCGCCCCAGTAACGCTGTCTTGAGAAGATAGCATCACGCTGTCTGTAATTAGTTGTTCCATGGCCAATTCCTCTGCTTTCTATTTCAGCAATTATTTTTGATTTGGCATCATTATAATTTAATCCGTTTAAGAAATCAGAGTTTACACAGACTGAATCTTTGGAGTCGAAAGATTTTTCCTGAACATCTTCTTCGGTATCCACTACCTTTTTAATATTCAGATTAAATTTCTTTGCAAATCGGTGATCACGTTCGTCATGTGCAGGAACGGCCATTACAGCGCCTGTTCCATAGCCCATTAATACATAATCTGAAATATAGACAGGCATTTTCTCTCCGCTAAAAGGATTGACAGCATAACTTCCCGTAAAAGCACCGCTCACGTTTTTCACATCAGCCATTCTGTCTCTTTCCGTTTTTTTGGAAGTTTCCTCTATATAAGAATCTACTTCTGCTTTCTGAGCTTCTGTAGTAATAGCATTGACCAAAGGGTTTTCGGGAGCCAGTACCATAAATGTCGCTCCGAAAATAGTGTCAGGTCTGGTTGTAAATACTTCGATAATCTCATTGTGTCCTTCTACCTGGAACTGAACCTGCGCTCCCTGGGATTTCCCAATCCAGTATTCCTGGGCATCTTTAAGAGGCTGCGGCCAGTCTAATGTATTTAATCCCTGCAATAATCTTTCAGAGTAGGCAGAAATTCTCATGCTCCACTGCATCATTTTCTTTTGGAATACAGGGAATCCTCCTCTTTCGGATTTTCCGTCTTTTACCTCATCATTTGCCAATACGGTTCCTAAAGCAGGACACCAGTTTACGGTAGTTTCTGCTCTGTAAGCCAGACGGTAGTTGAGTAAAACATCTTCTTTATCAAGGTCTGAAGAATCTTTCCATTCTTCTGCCGTAAAGTTTAATTCGTCGTTTTGATTGGCATTTAATCCTTCAGTTCCTTTTTCTTCAAAATGCTGAATTAATGTATTGATGGATTCTGCTTTATCCGTATTTTTATTGTACCATGAATGATACAGCTCGATAAAGATCCACTGCGTCCACTTATAATAGGATGCGTCTGAAGTTCTCACCTCTCTGCTCCAGTCGAATGAAAAACCGATCTTTTTCAGCTGCTCCTCATATCTGTTGATATTCTCCTCAGTAGTAACCGCCGGATGCTGTCCTGTCTGGATTGCATACTGCTCTGCAGGAAGACCGAAACTGTCATACCCTACCGGATGAAGAACATTAAACCCCTGATGTCTTTTGTATCTCGCATAGATATCTGATGCAATATATCCCAGCGGGTGCCCCACATGAAGCCCTGCCCCGGATGGATACGGAAACATATCGAGAACATAAAATTTAGGTTTGTCTGTGTTATTAGAGGTTTTGTAGGTCTGATTTTCCTCCCAGTACTTCTGCCACTTTTTTTCTATCTGCTGATGATCGTAAAACACTTTATTATAGATATTAGATGTTAAATAATTAGATGTTAGATTTTTCACTCCCATTCTAATGTTCACAAAAATAATGATTTTAAAAGAAATGGAAATTTTAATTTTTATTAATCACAAATGTGTTCAATAAAAAATCTCATCCGGAGATGAGATCTGTATTTAGGGATAATATGTATATTTATTTACTGAGGAATTCTCTTCATTGTAAATGTTCTTGTTTTATATACAGTAGGATCCTGAGTCTCTTCTCTTAGGGCCAGGTTTAAGGTTGTGTCATCGAGGGTAACTATTTTCCCATTAACCGGCTCTACAATTCCCTGAAATTTGAGCACTACAGTTTTCGCACTTCTATCATACGTATAGGTGAAATTCTTGTCTGACGTAATAGCACATTGTGGAGTTGTACCAATTTCTCCCCAATCAGTTCTTTTTCCGGATGCCTCAGTATTGAATCTCCATCTGGACTCTTTCTGGCAGTCGGTATATGTAATAAGATCGGAAACAGGGTCTTCGCCCACCTCTACAGTGGTAACCACTTCTTTGAACGGCTGCCATACACCTACAAGAGGATATTCCATCTCATTATCGCCATCATCATTACATCCTGTAGCTACAAATAATGATAAACCTGCAAATAGTAATGCTAATTTCTTCATATATAAAATTTTCAAGGCCTAAAATTATAATTTTTTTGATTTATAACCTCATTTTTTGTGAAAAATAATTTTGATAAAGTATATTTCTGAAAAATTTAGAGTATTAACGCTCAAAACAGCCATTATTTAACAAAATATTGAATCCCGGTTTTCTCCTCTATCTATTAAAAAAACTATTTTTGCAGAAAGAAACAAAAATGCAGAGTATAACGAAAAATAATTTTGACTTCATCCGTGTTCTCCTTGCTTTCATTGTCTTTGTAGGACATTTGGGGGCTTTAAGTGAATCCAGCCAGCTTACTTTCTTAACACACAGCCCTGTAGAAGTTGCCGTTTTTTCGTTTTTTGTTGTCAGCGGATTCCTTATCGCAAGGAGCTATGAGAGATCTTCCAGTCTGAAAAGCTATGCAAAGAAAAGATTCAACAGGATCGTTCCTGCCTATTTACTGGTTGTATTTCTATGCACTGTTCTTCTGAGCCTGGTAAGTACCCTGTCTTTTTCTGATTATTTTGGGAACGTACAGGTTTATAAATATTTTTTCTGGAATTCAATTTTCATGAATTTCATGGCCCCTTCCCTTCCAGGAGTATTCGGAAATGAGGCGGTCAACGGTGCACTTTGGACCCTTAAGATTGAGATGTGCTTTTATGCTGCTGTTCCACTGATCTTTTTATTATTCGGAAAAAATAACAAATACAGGGATATCAGCCTGATCGTTCTGTATTTTCTCTCTCTGATATTTCTTAATTATTTTGAAATGACCGGAAAAGCTGCCATTTCCAGACAGCTGCCAGGTTCACTGTGCTATTTTATCGGTGGAATGCTGATTTATTTTCATTTTGAAAAGTTCATTAAGTATAAAAATATCCTCTTTATTATTGCCATCATAACAGTTTGGATAGACCTGATCATAAATATCAGGTTATTCTCTCCTATTATGATCAGCATTATCGTGCTGTATATTGCCTATTCGCTCAAATTCCTGAACAATTTCGGAAAATACGGAGATTTCACTTACGGTATTTATATATTCCACTTTCCTATTATCCGGGTATTTGCTACGCTTGGACTTTTTGCCAGCTACAATCCTTTTTTCATGAGTTTTGTGTGTATGCTGGTTGTTATTGGAGTAGGAATTGCATCGTGGCATCTTTATGAGAAAAAATTTTTATAATTTTACCCCAGTAAAAATGCAAATGAAAGACCTGGTCTCCATCATCACTCCCTGTTATAATTCTGCCGAATTCATCGAAGAAACGATACAATCTGTTCTAAACCAGACCTATGACAACTGGGAATGGCTGATCACTGATGATCTTTCCAAAGATAATACCGTAGAAATTATAAAAAAATACAATGATCCAAGGATAAAATTACAGGTCCTGGAGAAAAACGGCGGTGCCGGAAATGCAAGGAACAACAGCCTGGAAAGGGCTACAGGACGATATATTGCGTTTCTGGATTCGGATGACTTCTGGTATCCTGACTATCTGGAAACAATGACTGATTATATGCAGGAAAACAATGCAGAACTGGTCTACTGCAATTATTCAAGGTGTAATGAGCAGCTACAGCCTGTTTTAAAAGACTTTCTGGCAGACAAGGTAGTCACCTTCTCCAATCTATTAAAAACCTGCAGACTGGCTCCGGTTTCTACTATGTACGACACCAAAAGGGTTGGAAAGTTTTTATTTCCCATAAAAAGCAAGCGCGAAGATCATGTCATGTGGCTGAATCTTTTAAAAGTAATTCCTGAAGGAATGCCCATCAACAAAACCCTGGCAAAATACAGAATGCGTGAGAACAGTGTTTCCCGCAAGAAAAAAAACATCATCAAGGATCAGTACCTGGTCTATAAAGACTTCATGAAGTTTTCTACTGTAAAATCTTTGTATTATACAGCTAATTGGGCCATTAACGGTTTTCTGAAATATTCTAAAATTTTCAATTAATGGAATATTCAAAAGAATTTAAAGCGGCCTTAAGTGCTTTTTCCAGTATAGAAAAAGACCGGCTTATTTTCAGATTGCTGAAAAAGGATAAGCTTTTGTCTAAAAAGCTGTATTTCGAACTGATCGATCAGGAAACTACGGATGATAAGAGGAATGCAATGGAAGAGCATGTTGCAGAACAGGTTCTTCTGGCCTCAAAATATGTTGGAAACGCCAAATATTTTCTTACCGTTATCCGAAAGCTGAGCGCAGAAATAACGGAACATATCAAAATTACAACGGATAAATTCGGGGAAGTTTCGCTGAATCTTTTACTGGTGAACAGAATACTGGATTCCAACAGTGATTTCAGCAGACAGCGATTTGATAATGTGTACAAGCTCTACATTTATATTATTAATAAAGTGTTTAAATCGCTGGTATTAACGAAAAAACTGGACGAAGATTACTGGATGGAAATCGATGAACTTCTGAGAGAAACACAAAGCAAGATCTTAGAAAACAATTATCTGCAAAAACTTTGTATCAATAATGGCTTAGATTTCAACTGGTTTGAAGCCGAAAAAATTCCGGAAGACATAGATCAGATCATGAAAGATATCAAAAGTCAGGGATTTTTACGATAATGTGAGAGAAAAAGATTCGAACGTCAGGCACGACTGTTCTTAGATTAAGATTAAGATTGAGATTAAGAAACCGTCAATAGTCAATTTGGCTACGCAAGTAAATGGTGAATTTTGGGTAAATATGAGATTTCAGAAATGAGATTTGGGACCCCGCAACAACTCCAAACATTCCAACCCTCAAACTCTAAAACTCAAATTCAGGCTAAGATAATATTTTCCGGAGAATAAGGTTAGTAGCATCAGGTTTTTCATCTACAAATTTTTTGGCATTGTCAGATCTTTCTTTAAGTTCCTCTTCATTATTCAGGAGAAACAATACAAAATCTGCCGCTGCATATTCCTCTGTAAAAGATTTCCCTCCCTCAGCAGCAATAAGGCCGTCTGCCTCAGGGTTTTTTCTGTAATGATCTCCAAAAATTACAGGAACGCCGAATGTTGCTGCTTCCAGAATATTATGCAATCCTGCATTATGAAAGCCTCCGCCTACAACGGTTACATCTGCATAAGAATAAAGTTTTGACAATAAACCAATACTGTCGATGATCAGTACCTGAGCATTAAGATTTGCCGGCTGCGAGTTTTTGATCTCGCTGTATAATAAAGCATCAGGAAAAGACTGTTTGAGATGGGCTACTCTTTTCAGATCATGAGGAGCAATAATCAATCTCAGGTCAGCATTCATTCTGGAAATTGTGATTGCTATTTTTTCCTCTGCCTGCCACGAACTCCCAAATACTATGGTTTGATGATCACCTATAAAATCTGCAATAAAATCAACATGATTATTACGTTCCCTAAGCTGTTTTACCCTGTCAAATCTCGTATCCCCAGTAACTGAAGAATTATTAAGTCCGATGCTTTTGGCTAATGCAAAAGAAAATTCTGTTTGATGAAAAAACCAGTCCACATTTTTTTTAAGCTGCTTTACAAACCACTTTCCGTAGGAGGTAAAGAATGCCTGTCTTTCATAGAACAAAGCAGAGATCACATAGATCCTGGTGCCTTTCTGTTTCAGCTCAGCCAACAAGTGATACCAGTAATCGTATTTCACTGTAAAGAACAATTCCGCATCAAACCGGGAAATAAATTCCTTTATAGTGCTTTTTTTATCGAAGGGTAGATAGCAGATTACATCTGCAATATGTTTCTTCTTTATAACATTTTCATAACCGGAAGGGGAAAAGAAAGTGATGAGAATCTTATGAGCTGGAAATTTCTCTTTAAGCTTTTCTAAAACAGGAAGTCCCTGTTCATATTCACCAAGACTGGCCGCATGCATCCAGATCACCTTATCTGAGGGTGAAAATACCGTTTTTACCTTGTCTAAAGATTGTTTTCTTCCTTCAACTCCTTTTTTAGTTTTATCATTAAACCAAGAGAAAACTTTCATTCCAAAAATGAGCAGGCTGACGAATATGTTGTATAGAAAAGACATTTAATTTATTTTTCGATTTCAGTTCGGTCATTATTTGTAGATGGGCTGGAGATAACCAGGAACTCCAATTCATCCTGAGATTCGTTGGAAATAAAATGTTCTGATTGGGGTTGAATGGAAATACTTTCTCCTGCCTTTACTGAAAATTTTTTATCATTAATATCAAATACAGCTTCCCCCTTTAAAATGTAAAAAACCTGTTCTGCTGCTTTATGAAAATGAAGTTTTTCAGCAGTTCCGGGGGGCATTTTTTCCTGTTTTACGGAAAGACTGTGGGAATCATTCAGAACCCAGCTGTCGCAGCCGTTTCCCCAGATATAATGCGGTGAATTATCTTTAGAATATATCATTTGAATATGGCTACAAAAATAAAAACGATGATTAAACTTCCTATTACTGATAAAATAGCTGTAGATAATGGGATTTTTGGTTTTACATTCTCATCAAAAGAATATCTGAACATATAGTCCTGCCCATTCATAAGAATACACATGATTAATACAAACAGCCACCTTATAAAAACTTCCATGATCAGGAACTGGGCATACCTGTTCTTATCTGTAATTTCAACCGGAAAATTAGCTGTTTCCGGATGTCTTAATGCATAGGCAAAAAAACAAAATAAAGCCGTCCCAATAATCGGAGTTAAAAAAGAATATCTCTTGCTTCCAAAATTATCGGCCTTTCCGTTAAAATCAAAATGCACGGGAATTCTTTCAGGAAGGTTTTTGTAATGCTTCAGGGTAAACCACCAGAAAAAAACTACTAATCCGAAATTAAAAATATCAAAAATTGTAAAAATAATATTCTCCATTCAGACCATATTTTGAAGCTAGAGTACGTTTTTGATCACTCTCAGCTTATGGGTATGCTTATTCATTTCTTTGTTGAAAATCCCGGTAGAGTCCAGGGTATCTATTCTCACTTTTCCTGAGGCATGAATGATCTTCTGATTCTCAAGCATAATTCCTACATGAATAATTTTACCTTCAGGGTTTTCAAAAAATGCTAAGTCACCGGGCTGGCTCTCTTCCACAAAACTCAAAGGTTCACCTACCTCTGCCTGCTGATAGGTATCTCTCGGTAATTTAATATCATGAATTTTATATACAAGCTGGGTAAAACCGGAACAGTCTACTGCAAAAAAACTCTTTCCACCCCATAAATAAGGGACATTAAGAAATTCCCTGGCAGCTAAAGCTATGCTCTCACGGAGATCGTGGCTTCTTCTTGAGGCTACAGCCGGAAATTCTACCTCAGAACCCATTGACAGAAGGGTCTTTCCGTCATTCATTAATACTGAGGAAAAATCTTCAGTCACTACGGTAACTTTTCTTTTTGCCAGTTCTTCCTCAGTTACAGGTTTCAGCTGTTTGGTATCCATCCATCCTTCATAGCCGTCATAGTGCATTTTTATTCTGGTCCAGTTTTTATTCACTTCCAGAATATCAGCACTTTCTCCAAACAGTATTTCCGTAACAATTTCCGCTTTGTCAGAATTCTCTGCCCGAACCGGTGCTACCGTAACATTACAAATTCCTTTATTCATTCATTCTAAATTAAAAGATTCAATGACTTAAAGATTAAAGAATTAGATTCCGTAAAATCTTATAATTCCTTAATTTTTAAATCTTTTACCTATTTTCTTCTCAGAAAATTCACTCCGTCACGCAAAGGTAAAATAAGATTTTCAAAATCATCGTCTTTTGCGATCAAATCATTCAGTTCCTGGATAACCTGTGTAGATCTCTGTTTCGGATTTTCCTCCAGTACTTTTCCGTACCATAAAACGTTATCAAACATGACTACCGAACCCGTTTTTGTCCTGGGCTTGATCAGTCTGAAATATTCCGCATAATTTTCTTTATCAGCATCTATGAAGACAAGATCAAAAATCTGATCCGTCTCTCTTAAGAATTCTTTGGCATCCTGAAGCTTAAAATCTATCTGTCCTGCATATTCACTTTCTTCAAAATATTTTTTCGGAAGATAAGCAAGATCTTCATTCACATCCAGTGTGGTAATTCTCCCATCTTCAGCAAGTCCTGCAGTCAGACATAGTGTGGCATATCCTGTAAAGGTTCCTATTTCCAGCACATTCTTAGGCTGCATCATTTGGGAAATAATGGTTAGAAGCCTTCCCTGCTGATATCCTGATATCATGTGCGGCTGTGTGGTCTTCTGGTAAGTCTCTCTTCTCAGTTTTTTCAGAATTTCAGGCTCTGAGGAAGCATGTGTTTCCAGATACCTGTCCATTTCAGGATTTTTTTCTTCAAAAAAGCTCATACTGCAATTCTTTTATGTTATTCAAAAATACTTAAATAACCCGAGTTTGGGGCAAAAAAAGTTAAGATTATGGGACTGACAGAAGGAAAAAGAGACTGCAAGTCATCCATGTTAAGCTTTAAACCCTGACTTGGATTTTAAAGTTCAAAAAAAAGGAGGAAAATGAATCCCTCCTCTTTTTGAATATAATCTACTTTTCCATTACAAAGCGATACAATACTCACCTGGTGTACCACATACCCAACCCGGACAGCAGTCTTTTGTCACACGACAAATTATCTGTGGATTACAATCCTGAAGAGCACCCCGTACATTTTTCATTTGTCCTCTTGAAAGTTTTTTTAAATTTTTCATATTTTTTAGTTTAGTATTAATTCCTACTCTTTAAGATTTTCGGATACCTCTATATTTATTTCTCTTTAATGAGACTTAAATATAAACATTCTTTTAAAATAAATAATAGAATTAATAAAACGTTCTGTCACTTTTTAGATCAATAGAATATTGAACTCATGCTCTTTACCTGATTTTTACTTTTTTCTTGTTAATGTATAAATTCCCCACATTATTTGAATGGAAACGCAACATCACCGGCTGCCTTTTTCCTTACAAAAGGAAAAAAAATTCATTATTCCGGGAAAACCACAGTAGAAAATACCGTGAAAATACGGATATGTTTGCCTCGAAGATAGTTATACATTTGCATAGAACAAGGGGTAAAAACACTAAGACAAAAACAATGAATGCAGGGGGAAAACTAATTAACACTGAGAATCGGAAGACCGCAAGGCCAAAAGGCAGTGCGGATTCTTCGTCCAAGAAAACTAAGACAGAAATATCCAACTCATTTTTTCAACGAATTATTTCATTATTGAAAAAAGAAGAATTAATTTGATTAAAAAAAAATCCCGAATGACTTCGGGATTTTTTATGGGTATGTATGTTCAATTACTTCTTAGGAGCAATATCCATTAATTTCATGAATTCATCCAGCTTAGGCATAATGATGATTTCCGTTCTTCTGTTTTCCGCTCTTCCTGAAACACTCATATTGGTTGCTTTAGGATTGTATTCGGAACGTCCTCCCGCAGTAATTCTTGCCGGATCTACTCCAAACTGTGTCTGAAGAACCTTCGCAATTGCCGTACCTCTCAATGCAGAAAGATCCCAGTTATCTCTTGGCAGGTTAGGTGAGCTTAAAGGTGCATTATCTGTATTCCCTTCAATCAGTACAGAATACTTATCATAATCATTAATTACCTTAGCTACTTTTCCTAATACTTCCTGAGCAGCAGGCAGTACATTGTAATCTCCTGTTTTATACAGCATTTTGTCAGAAAGTGAGATCATTACAACACCCTTCAACACTTTTACCTGTACATCATCATCCGCTACATTATCAAGAGATCTTTTAAGCTTGTTAGACAATGCCATATTCAGACTGTCATTCTTAGCATTGTTTGAAATCAGCTGTTTGATATAGGAATTGGAAGCATTAATCTCTCCCACCAGTTTATCAATATTAGCTGAGCTTTTCCCTGTATTTGAAAGACATGCATCCAGAGATGATTTTAAAGCATCATGCTGGCTTTTTAAAAGACTATTCTCACCTGACAATGCAGAATTCTGAGACTTTAAATCCTGGATCTCTCTTTGTCTTTCCCCGATATTTTCAATACACTGCTTATAGTTGGAGCTTAATGCATCATACTGCTTTTTACTGACACAAGATGTCAATGCCAACGCCATTGCAGATACTCCTAAAATTTTAATAATCTTCATATGTAATCATTTTTAGACGAATCAAAGTTAGGAAAATTGAATTGAATTTTATGGATTATCTTTGCATAAAAGAAATCTTCAACATACCTTTTGGAAAATTTTAGTTTTAAAAAACAGCTTGAAACCCTTGTCCGAAATCCGGAAACTCACAGCTATCTTCTGGCTGTAAGCGGAGGTGCCGATTCTATGGTTCTGACCTCTCTTTTTAAGGGTTTGGGGCTTAATTTCCAGGTAGCTCATGTCAACTATAAACTCCGGGGTGAAGATTCTGATTCAGATCAAAAAACGGTTCACGATTTTTGTGAGAAAAATCATATTCGTTTTCACCTGTATGAGGTTTCGGAAAAAGACAATAAACCGGAAAATTCTATCCAGCTTTGGGCAAGGGAAATCCGTTATCGCTTTTTCAGGGAAGTTCAGCAGCAGGAAAACCTTGAATTTCTTGTTACCGCCCACCATCTGAATGACCAGCTGGAAACTTTCATCATTAATCTTTCCAAAGCTTCCGGCATCAGCGGACTGAGTGGAATTCCGGCAAATAAAAACAATATGATCCGGCCGCTCCTCAACTTTTCAAAAAAAGAAATTTATGAGTACGCTGAAAAAAATAAAATTGATTTCCGGGAAGATCTTTCCAACAAGAAAAGTGATTATTTAAGAAACAAAATCAGAAATGAGATCGTTCCCAAGCTTTTGGAAACGAATGAACATTTTTTAGACAATTTTAAAAAAAGCTCTTCTTATCTTAATCAAACCAGAAATTTTGTAGAAAAACAGATCGGGGAAATTGAAAATAAACTTACGGTATTTAACCCTGAGCATAAAATCTTATCCAAAGAAAAGCTGGTTCAGGAAAGCGCCTTCATACAGTTTGAAATTTTAAAGAAATACGGATTCGACAAACAAGAAGAAATTTCCAAAATTTTTGAAGCGGAAAATGGCAGTTCTTTTTTTTCAAAAGACTATCAGCTTATGATCAGCCGCGATGAATTAATTTTCATCAGTAAAAACCAAAAGCAGGAAACCAAAGATGAAATTATTCTGGTTGAAAATTTTGATTTTTCTGAAATCCAAATGGCTATCAGTCTAGAAAACACAATTGAAAATATTGAAGGAATCAATAACAGTTTTGAGTGGAATTTTGATGCTTCAAAACTTCAGTTTCCATTACGTTTAAGAAAACAGCAGGATGGCGACGAGTTTTATCCGGCTGGTTTTTCAGGGAAAAAGAAAGTTTCTAAATTTTTTAGGGACGAAAAATTATCTATTTTAGCGAGGCCAAAAATTTGGATCCTGTGTGACAACCGCAATTCCGTACTTGGAATTGTACCTCTCAGACAGGACAGGCGATATGCAAGTGATGAGAAAACGCAAAGTATTCTCAAAATTTTTAATGAAAAGAAAAAATGAAATTTAGAAACTGGTTTTTAGCAGTGTTGCTGTTTTTAGCGGCAGGAATGAATGCACAGATCAAGAACCCTGTAAAGTTTAAGTTCACTGTGAACGACTTAGGGAACAACCAATATGAAGCGGTTTTAAATGCTACGATGGAAAGCGGATGGCATATTTATTCTAAAGATCTTCCTGAAGACACGGGAATCCCTACTGAATATAAGGTTTCAGGAAAAAATATCGAACTGATCGGAAAGTTTACTGAAGTAGGCAAAAAGCACGAGGAATTTTCAGAAGCTTTTGGAGGGACCATTGTTTTTTATTCCAATTCAGCCGGTTTCAAACAGAAATTTAAATTAAAAGATCCTGCAAAACCTGCAGGCGTTATTTCTGAGATTACGTATCAGACTTGCGATGACAGGGTTTGTCTGGCTCCGAATACGTTAGAATTCAATCAGAAAGTAACCCCAAAAGGAGCGGCTGAGGAAGCGGTGGAAGAAAAAACTGAAACCACAAAAGATTCGGTAAAAGCTATAGAAACGGTGGCTGCAGCTCCTGAAAAAGGAGAAGTAACGGTTACAGAAACTTCAACACTGGATCCAAAACAGTTAAAAATAGCAACGATTGATTTTCAGAAACCTTTGACGGATTGTGGAACAGCTGTGGAAGAAGTAGGAGAAAACTACTGGACTTATTTATTCTTAGGATTTGTAGGCGGACTGATCGCTCTGCTCACACCCTGTGTTTTTCCTATGATCCCGCTGACGGTTTCTTTTTTTACGAAAGGGAATAAAAATAAGGCAAAAGGTAAAAGAGATGCGCTGATCTATGGATTCTTTATTCTTCTGATCTTTGTTCTTCTGAGCCTTCCTTTTCATCTGATTGATGGAATTGCCGGAAATATTTTCAATGAAATTTCCACCAGTGTATGGCTGAATATTGCCTTCTTTATTATATTCATCTTCTTTGCAGGAAGTTTCTTCGGATATTATGACATCACATTACCGAGCTCTATTGCCAACAAATCTTCGAAAGCGGAAGAAGCGGGAGGCATTATCGGGATTTTCTTTATGGCACTGACACTGGTTATTGTTTCTTTTTCATGTACCGGGCCTATTTTAGGAAGCCTCCTGGGAAGTGCAGTAACGGGATCTACCAACGTGCCTATGCTGCTTACTTTTGCACTGGCAGGATTCGGGCTGGCATGGGCCATTGTTTTTGGATTGCTGGCTTTATTCCCGCAGGCTTTACAGAGCCTTCCGAAATCCGGAGGATGGATGAATACGGTAAAAGTGGTTCTTGGTTTTGTAGAACTGGCTTTGGCTTTAAAATTCTTATCCAAGGCGGATCTGGTTTCAAAGACTTTCTTATTAAAAAGAGAACTTTTCATTGCTATCTGGATTGTTATTGCATTGGGACTTGCGCTTTATTTATTCGGAATCATAAGATTTCCGCACGATGATAAAAAACCGAAAATTTCTGTTACAAGAAAGATACTGGGAGTTCTGGGAATAGGTTTTGTGATCTATCTGATCCAGGGCTTAATTCCTGCTGAACGCCCTAAACTACAGCTTTTAAGCGGAATCCTGCCTCCTCTGAATGTAAGTTATCTTCACGATGAGAAAGACGGTATTCTGGGGATGCATCCAGAGCATGATTTCTTTAAAGCTGTTGAGCTGGCTAAAAAGGAAAACAAACCCATTTTGATCGACTTCACGGGTTATGGCTGTGAAAACTGCCGGAAAATGGAGGAATTCGTATGGAGCGAGCCTGACATCCTTCCAATTTTACAGAATGATGTGGTACTGGCCTCGCTGTATGTGGATGACAAGGAAGAGCTTCCTGAGGATCAGAAAACAAAAATAGATCTTGGGGACGGACAAATCAAAAAGGTAAAAACAATCGGTGACCGGTGGAGCCTATTCCAGCAGGTGAATTTCAACAACAATTCCCAGCCGCATTATGTTCTGATAACACCGGACGGAAAAGTAATCAATACGCCCGTTTCCGGATATATGCCGAAAGAAGATTTTAAGAAATTCTTAGAGTGCGGCGTGAATTATTACAAAACAACGAAGTAAGATTTACTTTTAAATATAACAAAAGCCTTATCAATTCATTTTGGTAAGGCTTTTTTGTATTCTTACGGATAGACGGTACTACTAAATCTTTAAATTTTAAAGTACTTCATTAATAAACACAACGGTTAAATAGAAACGATTCAACCTGAGAAAACACTATAAACAAATAGTAATCATCCCCTTAAAAAATCATAAAGCCTTGCGAATATAAAACTTCATAAGGCTTTTCTATGTCAAACATTTTATAAATTTAAAAATTTATTGCCATTTATTAATTTTAGGTATAAACTTTGTATAGATTCCTTCAAATAAGTATCAACACTTTGCTTTTTATCAAAAACCGTTTAACATTTAAAAATATTAATTATGGCTGAAGTAATTGCACAAGACAAACAGGGAGGCAAGCAAAAGAAAAAATTAATTCGCGTAGACATGACTCCAATGGTGGATCTGGGATTTTTACTGATCACATTCTTTATGTTCACCACTAATTTCACAAAACCCAATGTGATGGATCTGGGGCTTCCGGCAAAAGATTCTAATCCGCATCCAATCATCGAAAATGTAATCGGGGATAAAAACCAGGTTACCTTTATTTTAGGAAAAGACAACAGGGTATTTTACCACCAGAGCAATGAGAACGATCTGAATGCAGGAAATTTGAAAGAAACTGATTTCAGCGGGGTGAAAATCTCCAAGATTATTTCTGAAGCCTACAAAAATGCACCAGCGCCGGAGAAATTTACAATTATTGTAAAACCGACTGATGAGGCCAATTATAAAAATTTCGTGGATATCCTGGATAATATTGCAATCTCTAAAAAAGAAAGATACGGGATCACAGATATAAAACCATGGGAAAAGAAAATTTATACCGAATTAACCAAATAATATAAAGGAGCATTTTTACAGTGCTCTTTTTTTATTTAAATTTGAAAATACAACTGACCTCGTCTGCCGAATATTTTTAACTGTTATAAAATTCAAGATTATGCTGAACTTTGAAAGAAAAGGAAATGGAAAAGAGATTCTGGTACTGCTTCACGGCTTTATGGAAAACCTTTCTATCTGGAGTGATATGGAACCGCATCTTTCGCGAGATTTTTCACTGTTGAAAATAGATCTTCCGGGCCATGGACAATCTGATATTCTGGCTGAGGTTCACACAATGGAACTGATGGCTGATGAAGTAAAAAAAGTTTTAGACCATGAGAAGCTGGATAAAGTACATCTTTTGGGGCATTCCATGGGAGGATATACTTCGCTGGCTTTTGCAGAAAAATATCCTGAAACGCTTAAAAGCCTGACCTTATTCTTTTCCACCTATTTTCCTGACGATGAAGAGAAAAAGCAACAGAGGATCAAAAGCTACAGGATCATCAAGGATGCATTTCCCCATTACGTACGGGCCGGAATTCCCAATCTTTTCAATCCCAATGAAAGAGATGTTCTGGAAGGTAAAATTGAAACCGCGCTTGAGACGGCGCTTTCTACCAACAATATGGGAGCCCTTGCCTGTGTAAAAGGCATGGTGGAAAGAACGGACAAAAAACACGTCATGGAAAACCTGGAAGCTAAAATCCTGGTATTGGCAGGAAAGCACGACAACGCTGTAAAAACAAATACAACGATTAAACATCTACCGGACAGAACCAATATAAAATCCTATATCCTGGACTGCGGACACAATGGGCACTGGGAAAAACCGGGGATCTGCGCTGAAATTATCAATACTGAACTCCTTCATAACCTTCCCAAGAAATTAGTTCTGTAATACCGGGAATGAATTCTTTGGCCTTCCTATATTCAAAATTTCATGTATCTTAGTAAGGAATAATTATTTTCAATGGGTTTATTCTCTTTCAAAAAAAAGAAACCGCCGGTCATCGGCCTTACACTTTCCGGTGGAGGAATGCGTGGGATTGCCCATATTGCAGTACTGAAAGCCCTGGAAGAATATAACCTGAAACCGCAGATTATTTCTGGAACCAGTGCCGGTTCTATTGTGGGGGCATTTTATTCCTTCGGAAAATCTCCGGATGAGATGATGGATATTGTAAAACAAACAACATTTTTTTCAAGGTCTTATCTGAAACTTTCTAAAAACGGTATTTTCAGCTCCAATTTCATCTTAAAACTTTTTAATGATCATTTTCCTGAGAATGATTTTAAGATCCTAAAAATCCCCGTTTATGTTGCTGCTACAGAAATGACCCACGGAATTGTGGATTTCTTTTCAGAAGGTGAGCTTTTCGGGCCGCTTCTGGCCTCAACAAGCGTTCCTTTTGTTTTGCCTCCTGTGAGAATGGGTGAAAAAATATATGTTGACGGAGGTGTTTTAGATAATCTTCCCATAGAACCCATCATCGACAAATGTGACTTTCTAATTGCCTCACATGTCAATTCAATAAGCTATGATGAATTAAATAAGATGAGCCTGATGAAGGAATTTGACCGTATTCTCCATTTAGCGATTGCAAAATCGGTTTACTCCAAAGCAAAGTCCTGTGACATCTTTTTAGATCCACCCAAAATGACAAAATTCAGCTTATTCAGTAAGAAAAACCTCGACATTATGTTTCAGGAAGTATATGAATATACCTGTGAAGAGCTTGAAAGCAAGGGATATTCTAAAGATTCGGATGTCGGGGTGTAAATATTGAGTGTAGGAGTTAACTGACATAGATCAGTCCTGTATAATTTCTCTTACAATTCCTCCTGCTCCAGTCTTTTCTTAAATGTTTCGATGGTGTCCGGGAGAGATTCATTAGATTTTCCACCCGCTGCATTAATATGTCCGCCGCCGCTGAAATACTTTCTGGAGAATTGGTTTACATCCACATCATCCTTACTTCTGAAAGAGATTTTAATGAAGTCATCATACAGATCCTCCATAAAGAAAGCCGCCATTTTTACTCCTGCAATGCTCAGTCCATAGTTGACAAAACCTTCCGTATCCCCTTTCTGAAAACCAAATTCTTTCAGCTCGTTTCTTGTAAGAGACAGTACAGCTACTTTGCCATCATTTACCACTTCTATCCTTCCCAGCACGAGAGCAAGAAGATGAAGGCGGGAAACCGTATTGGTATCCCATGTATTTGAAGTTATAATGGACGGATCAGCTCCCTTTTCTATCAGATTAGCAATAATCCTGTGGGTTGTTGCGCTTGTGGAACGGAAACGGAAACCGCCTGTATCCGTCATGATCCCTGTATAAAGGCATTCAGCAATATCCTGATTCACCAGATTTTCATCTTCCATTGCCTCAATAAAATGATAGATCATCTGCGAAGTGGCAGGAATCACTGTATCTGAATAAACAAAATCGAAATTCTCCGGCTGCTGGTGGTGGTCGATTAGAATTTTCTTAGCTTTGGAATTGATCAGCCATTCCCCTAATAATCCTATTCTTGAAGGAGAATTAAAATCCAGACAGAAGATAACATCTGCCCCACTGATCAGATCAAATGCATATTTTCTTTTATACTCTCCGATGATCACCTTTTTAGATTCGGGCATCCATTTCAGAAATTTCGGAAAATCATTGGGAACGATTACTTCAGCCGGAATTCCTTTGGTCCCAAGATAATGCTTTAATCCCAGGCTGGAACCTATGGCGTCTCCATCCGGATTATAGTGGGTAAGGATAATTATTTTGTTTTCAGGCGTAAGTAATGTATTGATATCTAAAAGTTCTGCTGGTGTAAACATCGTGTGTTTATTTTTCTTTAAATTTGAGTTTTCAAAGATAGAGCTTTTAAATAAATCATCTCATATATTATTTCTTTACGCAGAATTTTGTTTCTTTACGCAGTTTGTCCATATTGAGATAAATAACATTTCAAATAATTTCTAAAAAAAGATGAGTAAAATTTGTAACTTTTAAAAATTTCTATATCTTTGCAACCTGAAAATTAATAGATTAATTACGATTTAAATATATAGTAATGAGTAAAAGAACATTCCAGCCATCAGAAAGAAAGAAAAGAAACAAACACGGTTTCAGAGAAAGAATGTCTACGCCAAATGGTAGAAGAGTTTTGGCAGCAAGAAGAGCTAAAGGCAGAAAGAGTTTAACTGTTAGTGCAGCCCGCGCTAAGAGATAATATCTCGAATTATCATATACAGATCATGCTTGAAAAGAAGTTTTTCAGGCATTTTTTGTTGTTAAAATTTCCTAAAGTTTAGGGTTTTTAAGCTTCTTTTTTCTATTTTTAAGATCTGAAAAAATATTTTAGAAATAGCACCATAAAATTGAATTATGCCGCATACACATATCTCCGGAGATAATATAATAAGCTTACAGCACGCAAAAATTGCGCAAAAAAACTTCACTGTTCTTTCTGACGTTAATCTTAACATCAAAAAAGGCAGATTCTGCTACCTTATCGGAAAAACAGGTTCCGGAAAAAGTTCGCTTCTGAAAACACTTTACGGACACATTCCTTTAGCATCAGGACACGGAGCAGTGGTAGGTTTTGAACTTGCCAAACTGAGACCTTCCGATATTCCTAACCTGAGAAGAAAACTAGGGATTGTATTCCAGGATTTCCAGCTGCTTTCTGACAGAACAGTTGAGAAAAACCTGAAATTCGTACTTGAAGCAACAGGATGGAACGATAAAATAAAAATGGAGGACCGCATCAATGAAGTTCTGGGAAGCGTAAACATGAAAAGTAAAAAGCACAAGATGCCCCATGAACTTTCAGGAGGAGAGCAGCAGCGTATTGCCATCGCAAGAGCTCTACTGAACCATCCTGATCTTATCTTAGCGGATGAGCCTACAGGAAATCTTGATCCGGAAACATCCAACGAAATCATGACACTTCTGAAGCAGGTAGCCCTTGAAAACGGAGCTGCTGTGGTAATGGCAACACACGATTATCATATGATTCAAAACTTCCCGGGAGAAGCCATCAGATGCGAGGACGGAAAAGTTTCTGTACTGGATACAGCTGAGTTATTTGAGTAAGAATAAAAGAGATTTAGATAAAAAGACTAAGCAGTCACCATCTAACTTCTAATCTCTAATTTCTAACCTCTACTATTAAAGACATGAAACTCCTTGGTGAGTTCAAGATATTGGTCCGAGTATTGTCTCGGACTTTTTTCTATTATAAAATCAGATTCCTCAATTACCTCTTTTACAAAGGAAAACTCAAGAACTAATCTTTTAGTCTTTGAATTTTCAATTCCTTTAATATTAACTTTCCGATTTAAGAATAAATGGTTTTCTGATGCTGTTTCAACAAAGATTCTTCCGGCTTCAGCAGGAATAATAACCGACAAAACACCATGATCAGACAGAAGTTTTGCAGAAGCGGAAATAAGCTGCTGAAAATTCAGCTCTATGGTCTGTCGTGCTATTTTATCTTTATCAGATCCGGATTCTTCGAAATAAGGAGGGTTTGAAACAATCAGATCAAATTTCTTTTCTGTTTCAAAAGCTTTAAGATCCTGATGGATATTTTTCAGCCTTGAATGAAAAGGCGAATGTTCAAAATTGGTTTTTGTAAGCCATGCAGCAGCAGCATTGATGTCAATTCCCAGGAAAGAGGCGTGGGAATTTCTCTGAGCAAGCATTAATGAGATAAGACCGGTTCCTGTTCCTATCTCTAAAACTTCCGAAGCATTCTCTACATCCGCCAGAATACCCAGCAAAACACCGTCTGTCCCTACACGAAAGACGTCTTCTGACTGCTGAATTTCAAAATATTTAAATTTAAAAGGCTTCACTATAAGTTGGTAGGTAGTGTAATAGTAAATGTAGACCCCTTCCCTACTTCTGATTTCACTGCGATTTCTCCTTTGTAATCTTCGACCATTTTCCTTACCATAGAAAGCCCAAGTCCCATACCGCTGTTTTTAGAAGTGAAATTAGGTTCAAATATTCTCTCGTACATATTTTCAGAAATCCCGATCCCGTTGTCCTGCACGGAAATCATTACTCTTCTCTGATGCTGCTCCACATCGACGTTAATGATCAGTTTACGTTCATCACTTTGGGCCTGCTTTGCATTGGTGACCAGATTGGTGATGATCCTGGAAAGATAAATTCTATCCATATTGATCATGATATTGCCTTTGTTGGAGTGCATAAAAATACCGTCATCATTAAAAACACGCAGAATATCTTCAACTTCAGTATTAAGATTGATCACCTCATTATTTTTTTCAGGAAGTTTTGCAAATTCTGAGAAAGCTGAAGCAACAGTCGCAATCAGATCAATCTGATCTACCATGGTTTTGCTCATCTGTTTTACCCTTTCTCTGATGTTCGGATCTTCAGGATCAAATTTTCTCTCAAAATTCTGAATGGTAAGCTTCATTGGAGTAAGAGGATTTTTCACCTCATGGGCTACCTGTTTTGCCATTTCCCGCCAGGCTTCTTCAGACGCTTTGAAACGCAGTCTCTCTTTCTGGTCCTGGATCTGCAGGATCATCCTGTTATAAGCTCTTGCCAATGCATTAAGCTCATCATTTTTATAATACCTGATAGGCCGCATTTCATTTTCAAACAATGTAATACGGGTGATCATATCAGAAAATTTAGTGATATTTTTCGCCAGGCTGTTAGATGTTACCCAGCTTATCCAGATACTGAACAGAATCAGGAAAATATCGACCAATAAAATATATTTAATATACTGATGAAGAACATCAAGATAGGCAGATTCATTATGATACAAAGGAATATATACAATTCCTATAGGTTCGAGCTCATTATTTTTTAAAAGAAGATAAGACGAGGTACGGCCTGCATCTTTAGTTTTATCATACCCCTTAATATCAACTCTGGAATCGGTGGCCAGAATTTTATTGACAATATTGAGCGGGATGGTTTTCTGGTCAATAAGGCTTTCATCTTTATTGGAGAGAAGGTAACTTCCCCTCAGGTCATAGATTACAATATCGTGCTGGTTGATATCTGCTATTTCAAAAATCTTATTTCCTAAGACCTGTGGAAGATCCTCGGTTTCAACAAGAGTACGGCTGACTGCATAATCCAGGTATCTCATCACCGCATTGGTCTTCTCCTGCATGTCGATATTACTCTGCTGCAGGGAATTATTTCTTAAAACAAAATACGGGACCAGTGATGTAGCAACAACACTTAAAAAACATACGAGTAAGAATCCGAAAAACACCCGGTTCCTTAAGCTGTATCCTCTGTATTTACTTACTGGCATCCTACTTTTTAATTAACCTAGCAATATACTTACCAATAATGTCAAATTCTAAATTAACTTTATCTCCGATTTTAAGATGCTGCATATTGGTAAACTCCCAGGTATAGGGAATAATTGCTACAGAAAACTGTGTATCTTCACTTTTGGCTACCGTAAGGCTTATCCCGTTTACCGTAATGGAACCTTGTGGAACCGTTACAAAACTGCCGTCGTCTTCATATTTAATGGTAATAAAATAGCTTCCGTCTTTATTTTCAATTCCTGCAACTTCACCTGTTTTGTCAACGTGTCCCTGTACAATATGTCCGTCCAGTCTGCCATCCATTTTCATGCATCGCTCAAGATTTACCACGGTACCCAGATCCCATTTTCCAAGATTGGTCTTTTCGAGTGTTTCATTGATCGCCGTTACTACATATTGATTATCTTTAATCTCAACAACTGTCAGGCAACACCCGTTATGAGCAAGGCTTTGATCTATTTTCAGCTCGCCAGTAAAAGGGCATGTTAATGTGAAATCTATGTTACTTCCTTTTTCTTCAATCTTTTCAATAACGCCAACTGCTTCAATAATTCCTGTGAACATATTATTTTTTGCTAAATTTGTAAATTATAATCTTCAAAGATAATCAAAATGAGCCCAAAAAACCATAAAGTACGAGTAGGAATTTCAATCGGTGATTTTAACGGCATCGGTCCGGAGATCATCATGAAGTCCCTGAGTGACAAAACCATCACGGATTTTTTCACGCCGGTGATTTTTGGCTCGGGAAAGTTATTTACCTTCCAGAAAAACATTTTCAAGCTGAATCTGAATTTCAATTATATCAATGAAGCCTCACAGGCTCAGGCAGGAAAACTCAATATGGTAAATCTTACCAAGGATAATGTGAATGTAGAATTGGGTGTTCCTACAGAAGAATCTACCAAAATGGCTATTGATTCCCTGGAACTGGCTACCGAAGCCTTAATGAAGGGAGAGATTGATGTACTTGTTACAGCGCCTATCAACAAAGATGAAATGATGAAAATGGGTTTCAAACATGCAGGACACACAGGATATTTTGAGGAAAAGTTCAGTAAAAAGGGGCTGATGTTCCTGGTTACGGAAGGCCTGAAAGTAGCTGTTTCCACCCATCATATCCCGATCGCCAATGTTGCAGAAAATATTTCTAAAGAAAAAATAAAAAAACAGATCAGAGCATTAAACCAAACGCTGATCGAAGATTTCTGTGTACAGAAACCGAAAATCGCAGTATTGGGACTGAACCCTCATGCAGGAGACGGAGGCGTGATTGGAAAAGAAGAGATTGAGATCATAGAGCCGGCAATAAAAGAGCTTTCAGATAATGGAATACTGGCGTTTGGCCCCTATCCTGCTGACAGTTTTTTCCAACCTAATAAATATAAAAGTTTTGATGCTGTTTTAGCAATGTACCATGATCAGGGCCTTGCCCCATTCAAAACATTAGCCTATGAAGAGGGTGTAAATTATACGGCAGGACTTCCATTTATCAGAACTTCTCCGGACCACGGAGTGGCCTACGATATTGCCGGAAAAAACATGGCTGATGAGCAGAGTTTTACAGAAGCGATCTTCACTGCTATTAAAATTTTCAAGAACAGAAGTGAATATAACGATCTGATGAGCAATCGTATGCAGCCTAGAAAAATGGTTGTAGACAATGGAGTAGATGAAGATCTTCCGGACGAAAACGAAGGATAAATTGTTAAAACAAATTTTAAATTAATTTGTTATGGATTTTATTTGTTATTATAAAAAAATTGCATATTTTTGCACACTCATTTTATGGACAAGTTAAGAAACTATGACGTAAGCTTTTCCGGACTTAAAAACGGAAAGCACGTGTTCAAATTTGAGATAGATAAAACGTTCTTTCAATTATTTGACACTGAACAGGAATTTACAAATCCTAAAATAACAGCAGATGTTTTTCTTGAAAAGCATACTACATTTTTAGAATTTGAGATCAAAGTACACGGAACAGTAGAGCTCATTTGTGATATCACAAATGATGAATTCGACTATCCTATTGAAAACGAGATCAGAATTTTGGTGAATTTTGGTGAAGAATACGACGACAGCAATGAAGACGTCATTACCATCCCAGCCTCAGATCACGCCTTCAATGTGGCACAGCTGATCTACGAAAACGTACAGCTTTCTATACCGATGAAAAAAATTTCACCGAATGTAAGCGAAGAAGATCTGGAAATTCTAAACAGGTTCAGTCCAAAAGATATTGAAGAGCCTGAAGAGGAAAATAATGACAGCGATCCCAGATGGGACGCGCTGAGAAAGTTAAAAGACAATAATTAAATAAAATAATTTAAATATGATGAGATGATGAATCTCATCGCTCATCAATTAAAAAAGTTATTCAAAATGGCACATCCTAAGAGAAGACAGTCGTCCACAAGAAGAGATAAGAGAAGAACTCATTATAAAGCAGTAGTTCCTCAATTAGCGAAAGATGCAACAACTGGTGAACTTCACCTTTACCACAGAGCTCACTGGCATGAAGGAAAACTTTACTACAGAGGTAAAGTAGTATTGGAAAAAGAAGTAGCAGCTACAGAAGAAAACTAAAGAGTCGCTTTTCACTGAAAAAGCCTCATTTTAATACAAAAACCGCCCAATTTTGATAAAATTAGGCGGTTTTTTGTTGTTTTTTGTGTTTTTTTGGTATCTTTGGAACAAAATCAAATATCAAATTTATGGACATTAAAGACATACAAAATCTTATCAAGTTTGTATCTAAAGCTGAAGTTTCAGAAGTAAAATACAAAACTAAAGATTTCGAAATCACTATTAAAACTCCATTAGCCGGTAGCGATACGGTTTATGCACAGCCAGCAGTTTACCATGCAGCTCCTCAGTCTGCAGCTCCTGCTCCTGTAGCAGCTCAGGCAGCGGCTCCTGCTGAAAAAGCAGAAGCAGTGTCTGATGACAGCAAATATGTGGCTATCAAATCTCCTATGATCGGTACTTTCTACAGAAAACCTTCACCGGATAAAGATGTCTTTGTAAATGTAGGTGACGAAGTTTCTGCAGGAAAAGTAGTTTGCGTAATCGAGGCAATGAAGTTATTCAACCAGATCGATTCTGAGATCAGCGGAAAAATCGTGAAGATTTTGGTAGATGATGCTACTCCGGTAGAATATGACCAGCCTTTATTCTTAGTAGATCCATCTTAATTTAGAAGTTAGATGTTAGACATTAGATGTTAGACTTAATTCTGCATTCAAAATAACATTATCTAATTTTCAAATTATCTAATTTTCAAATTGAAGAAGATGTTCAAAAAAATATTAATAGCCAATCGTGGCGAAATTGCAATGCGTATTTTACGTACCTGCAAAGAAATGGGGATAAAAACCGTTGCGGTATACTCTACTGCAGACAAAGACAGTCTTCACGTAAGATTTGCTGATGAAGCAGTTTGTATAGGTCCTGCTATGAGTAAGGATTCTTACCTTAAAATTCCTAATATTATTGCGGCAGCAGAAATTACGAATGCTGACGCTATTCATCCAGGTTACGGATTCCTGTCTGAAAATGCCAATTTCTCCAGAATCTGTCAGAAAAACAACATCAAGTTTATTGGTGCTTCTCCTGAACAGATTGAAAAAATGGGTGATAAAGCAAACGCCAAAGCAACGATGAAAGCGGCAGGAGTACCATGTGTACCCGGTTCTGACGGATTAATTGAATCTTACGAGCATGCTGTAAAAGTAGCTGAAGAAACAGGATATCCTGTAATGATTAAGGCTACTGCTGGTGGTGGTGGAAAAGGAATGAGAGCCGTATGGAAAGCTGAAGACCTTAAAGATCACTGGGAATCTGCAATTCAGGAAGCTGTGGCAGCCTTCGGAAACGGAGGAATGTACATGGAGAAACTGATTGAAGAACCTAGACATATCGAGATCCAGGTTGCAGGTGACCAATTTGGTAAAGCGTGTCACCTTTCTGAAAGAGACTGCTCTGTACAGAGAAGAAACCAGAAGCTGACTGAAGAAACTCCTTCTCCGTTCATGACCGATGAACTTCGTGAGAAAATGGGTCAGGCTGCTGTAAAAGCTGCTGAATTTATTGGATATGAAGGCGTGGGAACTATTGAATTCCTTGTAGACAAGCACAGAAATTTCTATTTCATGGAGATGAATACGAGAATTCAGGTGGAGCATCCTATTACTGAGCAGGTAATTGATTATGACCTGATCAGAGAACAGATTCTTCTTGCTGCAGGAACTCCTATTTCAGGAATCAACTACTACCCTAAACTACACTCAATTGAGTGCAGAATCAATGCTGAAGACCCTTATGCAGACTTCAGACCGTCTCCGGGGAAAATTACAGGTTTAAATATCCCTGGCGGACATGGAATCAGAGTAGATACCCATGTATATTCAGGATATAGTATTCCTTCCAACTATGATTCAATGATCGCTAAGCTTATTACTACGGCTCAAACCCGTGAAGAGGCTATCGCTAAAATGAAGCGTGCACTGGAAGAATTCTATATTGAAGGGGTAAAAACAACTATTCCTTTCCACAGACAGCTGATGGATAATGAAGATTATCTGGCCGGAAATTATACGACAAAATTCATGGAAGATTTTGTAATGGACAGAAAATATGATAATCACTAAGATTATTGATAGATAAATTTAAACTGCCTCAGAAACGAGGCAGTTTTTTTATGCCTGATTCTGAATTGAAAAATATTGATCCGCATTTTAAAAAATCTCTTCAATCATCCTGTCTATCGGGAGTCCATCAAACCTTACAATAAAAACATATAAATAACTGATTACCAACAATCAATTTACCTAACACTTGTTAGTCGAAGAATTACGACACTTTTTAATTTTTTCTCAAAAACTTTTTCATGATAATATAATTACTTCTAAATTTGGTGACATAAGATATCAAATCACACAATATTAACATTTAAAATTTACTAATCATGGCAGAAAGAAATTCAAGAGGAATTCTAAAATTCAACGGCGGTGAAGGACAGAAGTTATTAAAACTTAACTACAGTGTATCCCGTTCTACAGACGTATCAGGAAGAGTAGCATCAGATCCTTCTAATGCACTTATTAAAATTACAGTAGAAGCTACGGAAAAATCAGATATCCTGGAAAGTCTTCTTAACGGAAAATACAAGCCTACAACCGGAGAGGTTACATTCAACAAGTCTCACGAAGAAGGAACACTGACTACTTTGAAATGGGAAAACGGATATGTAATCCAGCACGAAGTAGATTTTGACGCAGTTGATGAAAACAGTATGTACATCAGCTTCGTAGTAAGTGCAGAACTTATTGATTTGGGTAACTCTTCTTACAGAGCGGAATGGCCTACATCTTAAGAATGTAATTTCAACATCAAAAAACAGCAGACAGAATGGTAAACCCGAAGTGAGGGAGGCTATTCTGTCTTTTTTGGATAAACTGAATATCTTTATTCTACCCCAAAAGTATAACCAAAATGATTATACTTTTATTATAAATATGAATAATGATCACAAATATTTCTTTTAACGAGTTCCTACAGATATTATTCAAAAAATTCCATGCTTACTCTTCACCGTTTCTATTTTTTGTACAAGAGTGGATCAGGTGACTTAAAAACAGATTTGTTATTCATAAATATCCTTAGTAAAAAAGATCGCGGTGTATATGGACCCATATGATAAAAGCACCATTCTAAAAATAATACAAACCATCCGGAAAGATAGAAAACCTACATTGCCGGATCAGGAAAAGAAATATTTTCTAAAACAGCATCCCATAGCCTTAAAATATACTTCAAATCCCAAGGTGTACTGTATTATGTTTTTGTTCATGCATCTCATTAATAATGCTTAAATTTGTCGAAAACCGAAACATATGTCAACAGCAGCAACAGCAAAAAACTCACAGTATTTTATTGACCTTGAAGACAAACATGGAGCCCATAACTATCACCCTCTTCCAGTGGTTCTCGACCGAGGTGAAGGCGTTTTTGTATGGGACGTGGAAGGCAAGAAATATTATGATTTTCTTTCAGCATATTCTGCTGTGAACCAAGGGCATTCCCACCCGAAAATTGTAGCAGCTTTAGTAGATCAGGCTCAAAAGCTGGCCCTGACCTCAAGAGCATTTTACAATTCAAAATTAGGTGAGTACGAGCAAAAAATCACTTCCCTTTTTGGATTTGATAAGGTACTTCCTATGAATTCCGGGGCTGAAGCGGTAGAAACAGCCGTAAAATTAGCCAGAAAATGGAGCTATGAAGTAAAGGGAATTTCAGAAAATGCAGCTAAGATCATCGTATGCGAAAATAATTTCCACGGAAGAACAACTACCATTGTTTCTTTCTCCAATGATCCCGATGCTAACCAGAACTATGGACCTTTCACTCCAGGATTCATCAAGATTCCTTACAATGATATTGCAGCATTAGAAGATATACTGAACAAAGAAGCAGGAAATATCGCTGCATTTTTAGTAGAGCCTATCCAGGGTGAAGCCGGTGTGTATGTTCCGGACGAAGGTTTCCTGAAAAACGCTTCTGAATTATGTAAAGAACATAATGTACTATTCATCGCTGATGAAGTGCAGACCGGTATCGCAAGAACTGGACAGCTGATTGCCTGCCATCATGAAAATGTACAGCCTGATATTCTTATTTTAGGAAAAGCCCTTTCCGGAGGAATGTATCCTGTTTCTGCAGTGTTGGCCAATGACAGCATTATGAACGTGATTAAACCGGGACAGCACGGTTCTACATTCGGAGGAAATCCTATCGCATGTGCCGTAGCTGTAGCAGCATTGGATGTGGTGGCCGATGAAAAACTGTCCGAAAGAGCAGAACAGCTGGGCCAGCTTTTCAGAGCCGAAATAGAAAAAATCATTGAAAGAAACAGTCTTATTACCAAAGTAAGAGGAAAAGGTCTTTTGAATGCTATTTTAATTAATGATACTCCAGACAGCTCTACAGCATGGAACCTTTGTCTGCAGTTAAAGGAAAATGGTCTTCTTGCAAAACCTACCCACGGAAATATCATCAGATTGGCACCACCTTTGGTTATTACAGAAGAGCAGCTTTTAGACTGCGTCAGAATCATTGAAAAAACTATTACAGAATTTCGTTAATGAAGTTATCAGTCTGTTATATTGTTTTAAATGGAGAAAGAGTCATTGAAAAAAGTATCAGCAGCGTCTACGAGATCGCTGATGAGATTATAGTCGTTGATTCTTTTTCCACAGACAAAACTGAGGAAATCTGTACAGGGTTTCCAAAGGTAAAATTTTTCAGAAAAAAATTTCACGGCTTCGGCTGTCAGAAAAACTATACCCTGTCTGAAGCTTCCGGAGAGTGGATCCTTTTTTTGGATTCCGATGAAGTTCCTGATAAAAGAGCTGTAAAAGCTATTAAAGAAATTTTAACGAGTTCCAGTCCTGCCTATAATGTATACGAAATTCACTTCAACAATATCCTGCTGAAGACAACCATCAAATATGGTGGCTGGGGTAATGTGTGGAGAGAAAGATTCTTCAGAAAAGGCCACGGAAAATACTCTGATGATCTGGTGCATGAATGCTTCATTACACAGGATAAAAAAGGAAAGCTTCCCGGAAACATCGATCACTACACATATAAAAGTATTGCCCATCATATTGAAAAAATCAATACTTATACACAGCTGATGGCAGAAAAAAAAGTCCTGAACGGAAAATCAGTATCTCTTTTTAAGATCATTTTTTCCCCGTTCTATGATTTTATGAGAACCTATTTCTTTAAGCTGGGCTTTCTGGATGGTGTTGCCGGTTTTTATATCTCGATTACCGGAGCATTTTACACCTTTCTGAAGTATATAAAAATTAACGAGATCCATAAATTTAAATAATATTTCGGATTAAAATAAACAGCCGGCTCAATGTATTGAAGCCGGCTGTTCTGTTTCTTATCATTCTCTATACGAGTAATTATTATATACATTTATTTAATTTACAAACAATTCTCTTCGCATTTTATCTTATTTTGACCTGATTCCGGAATCAGAAAAAATGCTTAAAACCAATTTTATCGAAAGAAAACCATGGGATTCCATTCAGTAAGAAATCCAAAATATTTACCGTGTATTGCTTATTTATAAATAAAATGGCCTTGTTTAATTTAAAAAATCAACTGAATGCTTACAAAGCCTTTATTTATCATTGTACTTAGCTTTAATCTGTATTTTGACCTCAGATTATTTTAATGTATTTTTAAGCTAATGCATTCAGTATTTAATTAATTTTGAATCTTGTAACAGATGTCTTTTTTTATAGACTCATACATTATTCAGGAATCATTTAGTCAGTAATAAACAATAGAATTATAGCCCGTAAAATAATTTTATAGACATTATTCCATAAAATACGGTTTATATTCAGATAGCCATGCTCAGATTTGTTAAAAGAACACTCGGATTTTCAGGAACAAAAAGTGTCCGTATTCTCATGTATCATAAAGTTCTGCCGGAGAAAAAAATCCCCTGCAAAGATTTTCTGACGGTTTCAGCAGAAGATCTGGAACAGCAGTTTAAATACATTAAAAATAATTATAACACTTTATTTTTTAATGATCTGAAGACCAACAGCCAGCTGAAACAGAAACTCATTCTTACCTTTGATGATGGCTACCTCAACAATCTTCAGTACCTGGTTCCATTATTGGAAAAATATTGTTTGAAAGCCACCATCTTCATTCCAACCGAACTTATCCAGAAAAGTGAAACGGATGAAAACCGCCAGCTGATGACATTTGATGAGATCAGGTCACTTAATCCTGAAGTCGTTGAAATTGCACTTCACAGCCACTCCCATAAGAACTATTCACAGATTTCACTACAGGAAATAGCAGACGATATTCATAAAAATATCCGTACCCTGGAGGAAAAAGCAATTCCTTTTACCAAGGTACTCGCCTACCCCTACGGTAAATTTCCTAAAAAAGGAGAACAAAAAAAAGAGTTTTTTTCTATACTCGAAAAGGCAGGAATTATTTCTGCAGTACGCATCGGCAACAATATCGCCTATTATCCCTGGAGAAATAAATTTGAGATCAAAAGGATTGACATCAGGGGTGGCGACAGTTTCGATGTATTTAAGTGGAAATTAAGGCTCGGAAAGATTAAACTTTAATTCAGCAGCTCACTGTAAAGTTTTTCGTAAGCTCCGGCCATTTCAAGATACCCGAACTTCATGGCTTTCTGCTTTAATTGTGAAGCATATTCATCGGCTCTGGAACCGTAAATCTGCATTCCGGATGCATAAACCTGCTGCATATGCTCCGCTGAAAAGTTATCAAAATAAAAAGCCAGATCTCCTCCAATTTCAGGGAGACTTGTTAATTTACTTAAAAAAACAGGTTTCCCAAAATACATAGCTTCCACGGGAGGAATTCCAAAACCTTCTGCCAATGAAGGATGACAATACGATTCGCAATGCTGAAGAAGAAAATATTTTTCGCTATTATCTATATTTTCCAGAATGTGTACCCTGCTTTCCAATCCCAGTTTTTTTATTTTCTCTAAAAACTTCTCTTTATAGGCAGATTTTGCAGATGAAGTTACCAGAACAAGGTCTCTGTCATTTTTTGATATAAGATCCAGCAGTACTTCCTGATTTTTTTTGGGGAAAAGCACCCCAATATTTAAAATATATTTCTTCCCGATAAAACCGTAACTGTGCTCAGAAGCGAATTCTGTAGTTTCAGGAAAAATAAGTCCGTTGTAGATCACTTTTACTTTAACATCGTTTTTTAAAGTGAAAAGTTTCCTGTTCTTAAGAAAATCTTCTTTTACGAATTCTGAGATACAAACGATGGCATCTGCATTACCTAGATTTTTCTGAACCAGTTTTGTATATTTTTTCACTTTTTGTTCTGTGCTTCCATCGTGAAGAAAATTAAGATCATGAAGTGTTACTACTTTTTTCTGTTCCTCTTTTACGGTATGAAAATATTTTGAAAGCTGATGAGCTGTATGGATCAGGGAAAAAGATTGAGTATTTATTGGAAATTTCTTCTGCCAGAACTTCCAGTCAATAATATTAAAGTTTTTTTTCGTCTGCGGAATATTTTTTTTAGGCCCGTAAAAAGTATACTCAAAATCAGAGGTTCTTTCGTCCAGACCCCTTATCAATGAAATACATACGTTGGCAATTCCCGACTTCGGGTACTTTAATCTTTCGGCATCAATAAGGATTTTTTTCTGCATTCCGCTCAGGCTTTTCATCAAAAATATAAATTTAAATATGAATTTTTTATTTTTGCAGTATGAAAATTTGTTTAATCAGCTTCGATTTCTGGCATTATGATGAACACATAGTGGAGAAACTGAGTGATAAAGGCATTGAAGCATGCCATATCAACATCGGAGCCTTTACCCACAAAAACACTGGAGAGCGTATAAAAAACACGTTCAGTAAGATTTTTCTGGGCAAAAACCCGAAATATCACAAAAGACAAAGTTTCATACTGGAGTCTCTGGAAAAAATAGGACGACAGGATCAGATTCTGGTCATCAATCCTGAGGCTATTGACGAAAGTATCCACCAGAAGATCAGAGAATATACAGACCGGAACATTGCCTACCTGTATGACAGCATGGCCAGGAACCCGGCCACCCATCTTCTTCATTATTTTGACACGGTATTTTCTTTTGATGATGAAGATGTGAAGAACTTCGGATTCGAAAAGATCACCAATTATAATTACCTCGACTATATTCCTGCGGAAAAGCAGCGTCCGAAGCTGGACCTGTTCTACATCACATCTTATGATCAAAAAAGACTCTCTGCGCTGAATCTGCTAATCAACCGTATACATCCTATGAAAATAAAATTCGAGGTTTATATGGTCGGTAAAAAAGGCTGGAAAAATAAACTGAACCAAATTATTGATAAGAAGAATATTAATATTTTAAAGTTCGGAAGAAAAAAAATACCTCATCACATACTGCCTGCCTATTATAAGAACACCAAAGTCATTCTTGATCTGATGCGTGCTGACCAGACCGGACTCAGCTTCAGGATATTTGAAGCCATGGCGCTGGAAAAGAAAATTATCACGGATAATCCTACGATCAAAAACTATGATTTTTACAATCCTCATAATATTCTGGTACTGGATAAGAATTTCCGTAATCTGAAAAAAGATTTTTTCACTACACCATACGAAAAGCTGCCGAAAGAAGTTTATGATAAGTATACTCTCGACTATTGGGTGAACACTGTATTTAAACTGAATTCATGAAAGAAATAAAAAATGTACTTATTGTAACCAGGGAATATCAATCTTCCCGCACTCCTAAAGTAGGCGGTACAGGAGTTTTTTATAAAAATCTATG
Source organism: Chryseobacterium sp. NFX27 (assembly GCF_049887855.1). NCBI lineage: Bacteria > Pseudomonadati > Bacteroidota > Flavobacteriia > Flavobacteriales > Weeksellaceae > Chryseobacterium > Chryseobacterium sp. NFX27. The sequence goes on from NZ_JAGEKK010000001.1 coordinate 472,074, forward strand.
TACAGAGCTTGTAAAGAGAGGGATCTCAGTACATGTTTTCCTGATCTCAAAATATGTATTTGATATAGATGAAGACGGTGTAAAAATTCATTCAATTAAAGATATTTTCAAGGCTAATCCTCTTCTTGAACTGGTAAGATCTTTTACAGGAAAACTGAAAATCCTTGAGCAGATTCATTTTAAAACCTATTTATCCGAGAAAAAAAACATCTCTGATCAGATCACTGCCTGGATCAGGAAGAACAGCCTACATTTTGATATTGCAGAAACCCACGATTTCGACGGGCTGGCACTTTCTATCCCTAAAGAAATCCCCTATGTGATCAGATGCCACGGTTCCTGGTCTGTTCTGGAAAAATATTTCGGCTACAAAAAAGTTCATAAGGGAAGAGTTTTCTGTGAAAAGGAAGCTTTTAAAAACTCAGAAAACTTCATTACGATATCCCGGTACAATGAGACGATTAATAAAAGTCTGTTCGGCATCAAAGATCCGAAACTCATTTATAACGGCATTGATGAAACATTCTATAAACCTGCAGAAAATGCAGAAATTATTCCTGAATCTGTATTTTTTTTAGGAAATGTTTCTTTTGAAAAAGGCGCAGAAACCTTGATCAGTGCTTTTATCAAACTTAAGAAAAATCATCCGCAGGCATCACTCCATTTTATAGGAAAACCTAATCATTATCCGGACTATATCACTGAGAACATTCACGATATAGAGATCCGGAATTCGGTTCATTTTTATGGCAATAAACCGGGTACAGAAATTGTAGAGCTCATCGGGAAAGCGGAGGTGGTCTGCTTCCCCTCCAGGGGTGAAAATTTTAGCTTATCTTTGCTTGAGGTAATGGCCATGCGGAAGCCTGTTGTATGTTCTGCCATAGATTCCTTTAAAGAAATTATAGAGGAACCCGTGAACGGCCTGATTGCTGAGGAAGAAAACTTCCACGAAAAGATAAGTCTTATTTTTAAAGACAATGATCTAAGAAACAGGATATCAGTCAATGCACGAAAATTAATAGAATCTAAATTCGGCATTGATATGATGGTGGATGAAACCATAAGTTATTATACTGAAATTACAGAAAGACATCTATAATTTCAAGAGAAATAACGACCGAAATTCTTAGTTCATCTTAAGTTTTAGAATATGAATGCGCAAGAACAAATTGAAAATTTAGAAGAACAGCTTAAAGCACTTAGAAAAAAATATTATATCAAGTCTTTTTTCAGAAAAGCAAAAAGGCTCGTAACAGATTTTTTGCCGCTGGATTCTATTCCGTCTGAATACTGTACGGAAAGAATTAAGATCAGTGAAAAACAAGAGGCAGAAATTTTTCTTCCCAAAACTTTTTATGCGCCTCAAATTTCTGTAAAAACACCTAAAAATGCTGTAGAGATTTTTGCACTTCAAAATGTACTCTGTATTCCTAATTCCACGTATTTTTTAAATCTGAAAAAGGATAAAATCTTTTACGAAAAATGGCATGATGATGACAGGATTACTTATGTATACAATACCACCAATTTAATCCAACATTCCATGACTCTTGCAAAAGTAAAGAATTATAAGAATGTGTATTATGATGATGAAGCTATTTTTCTGGGGGGAACTTTTACTTTCAATTATTATCATTTTCTGGTTGATATTCTTTCTAAAGTTGAGTTTTTTAAGTATATCCCCGACGCTAAGAATAAACTGATTATCATAGATGAAGAAGTACAGAAAGTTGACAATCTGAAAGACCTTCTGATGTTTTTTCTGAAGGATTATAAAATTGTATTTCTCAGCAACAATAAAAACTATTATCAGTTCAAAAAATTGTGGCATATCAGCAGTGTTAATTATGCCATCCCGAATATTATGCCTGGTGAAAAATATGAAGCTGGATTTGCAAAATTATCGGAATCTTCTCTGCAGTATCTTAGAAAAACAGCCTTTGATAATCTAGACATGAGCAAGGTCCGCATCGAGCCTATTAAAAAAGTATTTATTTCAAGAAGGTCCCAGTACAGGAAATATAATGATCAGGAAATTTTTGACACAGCAAAAAAATATGGGTTTGAAGAAGTTTTCTTTGAAGACCTTAATATCCACGAGCAGATCTACCTGGTTAACAAGGCTGATTATATCATAGGACCAACAGGAGCAGCATGGACGAATATTCTTTTTACCAATCCGGGAGCCAAAGGATTAATTTGGCTTAGTTCCGTTTGGGGGGATTTTGCTATTTTCTCTACATTAGCAAAAGAAATAGGGCTCGATTTATACTTTTATATTTACCCTCAGACCAGTAAGGATTTTCATGAAGATTATAAATTGGATCCTGAAATTTTCTCAAATGAATTAAAACAAATGCTAAACTTATGATAAAAATACACCCTACTGCAGAAGTCCTGAGCAAATCTATTGGTGAAAATACAATGATATGGCAATACTGCGTTGTGCTTGCCGATGCCGTAATAGGGGAAAATTGTAATATCAACTATAATGTTTTCATAGAAAATGATGTTTATATTGGGAATAATGTCACTATAAAACCGGGAGTACAGATATGGGATGGAATTTCTATTGAGGATGATGTTTTTATAGGGCCCAATGCTACTTTCACCAATGACAAACACCCTGTATCAAAAAATAAAAATTTTACCTTATTAAAAACCATTGTCAAAAAAGGAGCCTCTATTGGAGCCAATGCAACGATACTGCCAGGAATTACCATTCATGAGAATGCAGTGGTAGGAGCAGGAAGTGTTGTGACAAAAGATGTCCCTGCCGGAGAAACATGGTTGGGCAATCCGGCAAAAAAGCAAATTATATAACTGCCTGAAAAATCTAATGATATTTTATTAAATCGCTTCATTGATTATTTGGCTTAGCTTTATTATCAAGATAACTCTAAAACATACTTGTATCTAGATTGTTCATAGTATCAATCATGTCGTTTTATAATTAGTTTGATACTGAATTTTTTATTTTTGCAGTATGAAAATTTGTTTAATCAGCTTCGATTTCTGGCATTATGATGAACACATAGTGGAGAAACTGAGTGATAAAGGCATTGAAGCATGCCATATCAACATCGGAGCCTTTACCCACAAAAACACTGGAGAACGTATAAAAAACACGTTCAGTAAGATTTTTCTGGGCAAAAACCCGAAATATCACAAAAGACAAAGTTTCATACTGGAATCTCTGGAAAAGATAGGACGACAGGACCAGATTCTGGTCATCAATCCTGAGGCTATCGACGAAAGTATCCATAAGAAGATCAGAGAATACACAGACCGGAACATTGCCTACCTGTATGACAGCATGGCCCGGAACCCGGCCACCCATCTTCTTCATTATTTTGACACGGTATTTTCTTTTGATGATGAAGATGTGAAGAACTTCGGATTCGAAAAGATCACCAATTACAATTACCTCGACTATATTCCTGCGGAAAAGCAGCGTCCGAAGCTGGACCTGTTCTACATCACCTCTTATGATCAAAAAAGACTCTCTGCGCTGAATCTGCTAATCAACCGTATACATCCTATGAAAATAAAATTCGAGGTTTATATGGTCGGTAAAAAAGGCTGGAAAAATAAACTGAACCAAATTATTGATAAGAAGAATATTGATATTTTAAAGTTCGGAAGAAAAAAAATACCTCATCACATACTGCCTGCCTATTATAAGAACACCAAAGTCATTCTTGACCTGATGCGTGCTGACCAGACCGGACTCAGCTTCAGGATATTTGAAGCTATGGCGCTGGAAAAGAAAATCATTACGGATAACCCAACCATCAAAACGTATGATTTTTACAATCCTCATAATATTCTGGTACTGGATAAGAGTTTCCGTAATCTGAAAAAAGATTTTTTCACTACACCATACGAAAAGCTGCCGAAAGAAGTTTATGATAAGTATACTCTCGACTATTGGGTGAACACTGTATTTAAGCTGAATTCATGAAAGAAACATTTGTGATTCTACAACCGGAAAGCAAGTCACTTCTATGGAAAAAGGCCGGTCGAAATTGTACAGATCAGAAGTAATCTGTCCTCTTTTCAAGGAAGGGATTTTAACTTATCTTTGCTCTGGTAATGCCTTGCAGAAAGCCCGTTTTATGTTTGATATAGATATCATAGAAGAACCAGTAAAACGGTATGATTGCTGGAAAATGAAACGTCATTATGATAAAAAAAAATAGAAAGAATATTCTTTTCAACTCGTTATTCTTAATTTCAATTATCTTCCCCTTAATTTATCTCTCATACACTTTAAGAGATACTTTTCTGGATGATTCATATATTACACTTACCTATTCGAAACATTTTTTTCAAGTAGGGAAACCGTGGTACAATATAATAGACACGGTTCAGGGAAATGGCCAGACCAGTATATTATGGATGCTTATTCAAAGTCTGTTTTTCAATTTTGAACACCTCAACCCTGTTTACATAAATAAAAGCATTGGATTAATCTTTTCTTTGGTATTGCTCTGGCCGCTGTTCCGCAGTTTTAAGAATCAGAATTCTCTTTTAATTAAGATATGTATATGGGCGTTTTCTATTTTTTTTAGTATTTGGATGGCTTTCAACATTTCTCACGGCTTAGAAACAATTCTTTTTGCTGTCATTTTATTTCTTTTTCTGAAATACAGGAATCAGAATATTGCTTTCATTTTAGCATTTATGCTCCCATTTATCAGGCCCGAATCTATTGTATTCACACTATTTTTTGTAATTGACACTAAACTTTTTAGTAAGATTTTTTATCAAAGAGCCGTATGTGTTCTGGCTTCCTTGTTATTCTATCTTTTATATACTGTTTATTATTACGATATATTAATTCCTCTCCCTTTCTTACTAAAAAACATTAGAGAATTTTCATATGTCAAGCTTATGAATTTCATCACTATTGTAGCCATATTTTCTCCCATCATCATCTTTGCTTTAAAAAATTATAAAACCAAATTGGTTTTTTATGCTCCATTATTTTTCTTTATCATCTATTATTCCTTCTTCATAGATGAGGTTATGAACTTTTTTGATCGTTATAGATTTCCATTGTTTGTCTATTATATTTATTTCTTAAGGTATGAAACCTTAGAAGTTTTTAGAAATAAAAAACTAAATATTGCCTTACTGGTTTTAAGTATTGCCGGAATTTTTAATTACTGCAAGTATCTGGATTCTCACAGATCTTTTTACGTAGACTCCTATTCGAATGCGATGAAGAATGGGCCGTTATATATAGGAAAATACCTGAAGAAAATATCTTCAAATGAGCATAGGAAGTTTAAAGTAGTAAACTCTGATGCAGGAGCAATAGCTTTTTTCTCGGACTGTTATTTATATGATACATGGGGTTTGAATAATGCTACTTTATTACTCACTAAAAAGAAAAAAGACTGGAATGCCTATCTTACTTATCTAAAAAAAACAGATCCTGATTATATCATTCTTATTTCGAAAGATGATCATTCTTTTAACCCAAAACTTGATTTTGAAGAAAAGATATTTAAACAATTTTCGCTTCATACAAAACAGCCTGTTTTGGTAAAAGAATTTACTCCTGGATATTATTATTTTTTATATAAATTACATCATTAATATTTACAGCAACATACTTTCCTACCTAAAGTTAAAAAAATGAACAATCCGCCACTTGTAAGCCTCATCATCATCACCATGAATCATGAAAAGTTCATTGAACAGGCATGCTTGTCCGCTATTTCGCAGACCTACCCTAATTATGAAATCATTCTGCTGGATAATGCTTCAAAGGATAAGACTTTTGAAAATGCAGAGCGCGTGCTTTCCCAATTTGGTCAGCATTATAAGATGATCAGGAATACTGAAAGCTTCGGCGTAGCAAAAAATATTAACATTGCAGTTTCCAATACTTCAGGAGAATACATCTCCATACTTTCAGGAGATGACTGGTTTACGGAAGATCACCTTTCAGAAAAAGTATCATATATTAAAGAAAACCCTGTAGACTTCATTCTTTCAGACGGTTACAAATATTATCAGTCTGAAGAGAAAATGACAGATGCCTATACTCCGAAAGAGAAAAAGCAGATCATGGATAGCCTTAATAACTTTTTCCATGAAAACGTTTCTGAAAACAAAACCGCCAATGTAGGAACATTTGTAAAAAGAGAACTTCTTGTGGATTATCCGTTTGATGAAAACATCAATACTGAAGACTGGGATATGAATCTGAGACTGACTTCCAAAGGCTATAAAATTGGATTCATCGATAAGAAACTATTCTATTACAGGATACTTTCCACCAGCCTTTCCAGAAACTGGAAGCTAATGAAAGATTCCTATGAAAAAGTGACCCATAAATACATTGACTATATAAAAGCAGATCAGGAGCTTTATAAAAGATACAGGCTTAAACTTATTCATTTCAAGTACGAAATCCTTTTATCAGAAACAGATTCCGAATCTGAGAAAAACAGACTGCAAACGGAATGGAAAAAAGAAAAGTACAGAATTAAGTATAAAAATCCTGTTTTATTCTTCAAACTGCTGATGCTTAAAAATAAATAAAAAAGGATGGAGTGAATTTTCGCTCCATCCTTTTTACTGTCAAGAATCAAAAAAACCAACAACGGGAGTCTAAATAATCCTTAAAACGTATAATTTTAAGTAAATTTGCACCAAAATTTTTATTGAAATGGAGAAAGTAAGAGTTCGTTTTGCTCCAAGTCCTACCGGACCTTTGCATTTGGGAGGCGTAAGAACCGCATTATATGATTATCTTTTTGCCAAAAACCAGGGAGGTGAATTTGTACTTCGAATTGAAGATACGGATACGGCAAGATATGTAGAAGGAGCTGAAGACTATATCGAAGAAGCTTTAGAATGGTGCGGAATCATTCCTGATGAAAGTCCTAAGAAAGGAGGGAAATTTGCACCTTACAGACAGTCTGAAAGAAGGGAGATCTACGACAGATATACGGAGCTGATCCTGAAAACAGACTATGCCTACATCGCTTTTGACACGCCTGAAGAGCTGGATGCCATCCGTGCTGAATTTGAAGCGGAAGGAAATGTTTTCTCTTATGACAACAAAACCAGAAACCGACTGAGAAACAGTATTGCCCTTTCTGAAGAGGAAGTTCAGAAATTACTGGATGAAAAAACGCCGTATGTGGTAAGATTCAAAATGCCGGTTGACAGAACATTAAATCTTCAGGATATCATTCGCGGAAATTCTTCTGTAAATACGAATACACTGGACGATAAAGTTTTGGTAAAAAACGACGGAATGCCGACCTACCATTTTGCCAATATCATTGATGACCATGAAATGGAAATTTCCCACGTAATCCGTGGCGAAGAATGGCTGCCGTCTTTAGGACTTCACACTTTATTATACGAAGCGATGGGCTGGGAAGCTCCTCAGTTTGCCCACCTGTCTTTAATTCTGAAGCCTGATGTATCAACTTTAATTAATAAAGATAATATTGACAGCATCACAAAATCTTTTGCAGAAGAATTCGTCTTGAAAAACAGCCAGTTTTCTTTTGAGGAATCAGCGGCACTTATCAAATCATTCTTTGCAGAAGTAAAAAGCCCGAGATTTAAATCAATGCTGGGCGAAAACGATAAAGATAATTCATTAACAGCTTCTGTAAAGCAGTATTTAAAGAAAGGGCTTTCCGGAAAACTGAGCAAAAGAGATGGTGACAAGTTTGGATTCCCTGTATTCCCACTGGATTTCAAGGATCCTTCCACGGGAGCTGTTTCCAAAGGATACAGAGAAAACGGATATCTTCCTGGCGCATTCATCAATATGGTCGCTCTGTTAGGCTGGACTCCCTCAGATGATAAAGAAATTCTGTCACTGGAAGAAATGGGCAAAGAATTCGATCTTCATAAAGTACATAAGGCAGGTGCCAGATTCAGCAAAGAGAAATCCGAATGGTTTAATCATCAGTACATTCAGATGGAGTCTGATGATGAGCTTCTTCAGATGTTAAAAGATACAGATCTTAATCTTTCCAGTGTTTCTGATGAAAAATTAATAAAGATCATCGGTTTGATGAAAGAAAGAGCTACCTTTCCTAAAGATATTTACGAAAACGGGAAGTTTTTCTTCGAAGCTCCGGTTTCTTATGATGAAAAAGCGTCTAAAAAAGCCTGGAACGAAGAAACATCAGCTATTTTAGGGGAATTGGCCGAAAATCTTGCAGCTACTGAATTTACCTCAGAAATCCTGAAGCAGGCAGTCCACGATTTCGCGGAAAACAAAGGCCTGGGAATGGGAAAAGTGATGATGCCGCTGCGTTTATCTTTAGTAGGAGAACTGAAAGGCCCGGATGTTCCGGATATCATGGAACTGATTGGAAAAGAGGAAAGTATCTCCCGAATAAACAATGCTATCAATAATTTTAAATAGTTTTTCATAATTTTTCATAAATTTGAAAGATTTAATTTACTTCAAGAAATGGAATATTTAAGTTTCGAACTTCCTATAAAAGATCTGATGGATCAACTTCAGACTTGTTCTTTAGTAGGAGAAGAAAGTGGTGTTGATGTAAAATTAGCATGCAGCCAGATTGAGGATAAGATTTTAGAAAAGAAAAAAGAAATCTACGAAAATCTTACCCCTTGGCAGAGAGTACAACTATCCCGTCATCCTGATCGTCCTTATACAATTGACTATATCAACGGAATGGTTGATAAAGGAAGTTTTCTGGAACTTCACGGAGACAGAAATTTTGCAGACGACCCTGCAATGATCGGCGGTCTGGCCACATTGGACGGCCAGAAAATAATGATTATAGGAACCCAGAAAGGGAGAACGACCAAAGAAAGACAGTACAGAAGATTCGGAATGCCTAATCCTGAAGGATACAGAAAAGCTTTACGACTGATGAAGCTTGCGGAAAAGTTCAAAATCCCTGTAGTCACTTTAGTAGATACACCGGGAGCTTATCCTGGGTTGGAAGCTGAAGAAAGAGGACAGGGTGAAGCCATTGCCAGAAATATTTTTGAGATGGTTCAGCTTAAAACTCCAATTTTCACCTATATTATCGGTGAAGGAGCTAGTGGCGGAGCTTTAGGAATAGGTGTGGGAAGCAAGGTATACATGCTTGAAAATACATGGTACACTGTAATTGCACCGGAAAGCTGTTCTTCTATTTTATGGAGAAACTGGGATCACAAAGAAGATGCGGCCAACGCATTAAATCTTACCCCAAAAGATGCTTTAAGAGAAAAATTCATTGACGGTATTATTGAAGAACCGCTTGGTGGAGCTCAATATGATCCGGAAACAGCTTATCTGAATCTGAAACATTCGATTTTACAGAATATCAAAGCTTTTTCGAAATTCTCAGGACAGGAACTTGAAACCCAAAGGCAGGAGAAATTCATTGCAATGGGACAGTTTAAAGGATAAAAATAAAAAACGGTTAAGAAATTTCTTAACCGTTTTTTTATAGTTTAGTTTTTTCTTACTTATCTAATCTGCTACATTAAGGGCAATTTCAATATCCTGAGTAACCTTCTTGATCGAAGAATATTTGGCATCGCACACCATGGTAGTCAGTACATATTCGCCTTTATCTATCAGAATAAAGTTCTGACCTTTTGCCGGAACAGTCAAGTTATAATATTTTTTTCCGCTTATTTTTACGATCAAGTTGCAGGTTGACCTGTTCTTGATGTTAATATAAGCTTCATTTTTATTCATATCATTATTGAAAAGATGAGTAAGCATTGCTGCCGTTTTTTTATTGGATTCACTGGGTCCTGATTTGGCAACACCCGCTGTTTTGGCTGAACTTGCGGAAGCATAACTTGCCAGTCTTTCTTCCTTCAAAGCATTGATAGCATCATTCACTTTATCTGTTTTTTTGGTATTATTTTCAACAGATGCTTTATTGGTGGAGATCACTTTACCACTGTTCAGTTCATTGTTTTGAACAATTTTCTCAATTTTTTCCTTACTGATCGGTTTAATGGTAGGTTTGGCTTCAGGGGAATTATCAGCCATAATCATATCAATAAGTTTTCTTTTAAAATAATCTGTTTTGGCATGTCCTGGATTCTGTTTCAGAAAACCGGCGATCACTCTGGCCTCTTTTGAAGCTTCAGCATCCTGCTCTGTATAGATGATTACCGTTTCTTTTTCTACAACAGCTTTGGATTTCGATTTCTTCTTTTTTTGGGAGAAACCTAAGGTAAAAATGCATAGAAATATAAGTAGAAAGATTTTTTTCATTAATTAAGTCTTAAAAATAATATTAAATATATCAATAACGTGAAAAGTCATTTTTTAGTTTATCATTAAAATCATTATCTTTGCACTGCTTTAAAATTAAGCTAAAAATTAATACTAATCTTAAATAAAAAAATAATAGATATTATGTCTTATACACCAGTTGCTGCAGACGTAGCGAAATTAAGAAACCAAACAGGTGCAGGTATGATGGACTGCAAGAAAGCTCTAGTTGAAGCAGAAGGAGACTTCGAAAAAGCAGTAGATATCCTTAGAAAAAAAGGACAGAAAGTAGCTGCAAACAGAGCTGACAGAGAATCTTCTGAAGGTGCGGTAATCGCTAGAGTAAACGAGGACAACACTTTAGGTGTGGTAATCTCTCTAAACTGCGAAACTGACTTCGTTGCAAAAAATGAAGCTTTCATTGAGCTGGCTTACGAATTTGCTGAAATGGCGATCTTCGCAGCTACTAAAGAAGAGCTTTTAGCTACAGATTTCCACGGAATGACTGTTGCTGAGAAATTAATTGAGCAGACAGGTGTTATCGGTGAGAAGATCGAGATCGGAGCTTTCGAAAGAATCGAAGGACCATTCTTAGGAGCTTACATCCACGCTGGAAACAAAATTGCTGCGATCACTGCGCTTTCTGCTAAAGTAGACGGAGCTGACGAAGCTGCTAAATCTGTTTCTATGCAGGTTGCTGCGATGAACCCTATCGCTTTGGATGAAACCAGAGTTTCTCAAGAGACTATCGATAAAGAATTAGAAATCGAAAGAGAACTTCTTATAAAAGAAGGTAAGCCTGAGAACATTATCGACAATATCCTTAAAGGTAAAATGCAGAAATTCTACAAAGACAACACATTGGTACACCAGTCTTTCATTAAAGACGGAAGTATTTCTGTTGCTGACTATGTAAAATCTGTCAACGGAGACCTTAAAGTAACAGGATTTGTAAGAGTAAGTCTCACTTAATTATCTTTCAAAGAAAATACTGATCCCGGTGAAATTCACCGGGATTTTTTTATTTAGGTGCTATGGCAGATCAAGCTGGTAATAACTATATATGAACCGGGAAAAAATCTTTATATCAGTAGATAATCTCCTATGCACAGCTTTATACGAGATTACCAGTTTCATATCCCTGATGACCTTTAATTAAAAGCATGATTAATTTTTAACTTTTGTTATATTTATTTAACACTATTTCAAATATTATTTTAAATTTGTAGAAATCCTAATTCCACACACATGAAAAGATTTCTACTCAGCTTAGTATTAGTTCTTTTATCAATTAACACTCTCTTTGCACAAAGGGATACGGAACACTGGTTTGCTCCTATGGCAGCTAAAACTAATGTTCTCAACAGTCCTAAACAGGCTTTATTTTTTTCCACGGACTCTACCACACCGTTTCCTGTAGAAATATACAGTGACGGTATCTTGCTTGGGACAGTGACTATCATGAAGGGCGATCCTAAGACATTTGAACTTTCAACGGATAAAATGATCACTTCTGCTCTGTCTGAAATGTTCACGTCCGTTGGGAAAGGAATTTATACTAAAGGAACAAAACCATATTATGTTAACTTCAGGTTTAGTGTTACCAGTCACGGGGAAATATTAACATCCAAAGGTAAAGCAGGTATTGGAAAAAAATTCTATGCTGCAGCTTCTCCAATGACAGGCCAAAATACAACCCTTTTGAACTTTACAACTGGTGTTTTGGCTACAGAAGATAATACAACGGTTACTGTTTCCGGATATGATTCAGGAGTACAGTTCTCTAACGGCAGTACAGGAACTACAGCACCTACACTTACATTTACCCTTAATAAAGGGAAGGCATATATTATAGAAGGCAGAGAAAATAACGGCACCAATGCCTTCGGCTTCATTGGTGCCAAAATAGAGTCTAATAAACCTATATCGGTTACTAACGGTAACTTTAACGGCCAGTTTGCACTTCCTCCAAGTGCAGGATCCGGCGGTACTGACATTATCATGGACCAATCCGTTCCGGTAGACAGACTAGGAAATGAATTCGTCCTTGTAAAAGGAAACGGTGACAACAATGACGGTGATGAAGACGCACTGATCATCGCAACTGAAGACAACACAGAAGTATTCCTCAATGGATCTACCACTCCTATCCAAACTCTGAACGAGGGAGAATGGGTAAGAGTAGGTCAGGGGCCAAACAATACCTATGTATTCCCATACATTGATCAGGGGAATTCTCATTTCAATATGCATATCAAAACCTCTAAAAACGCATATGTATATCAGCTTCTGGCTGGTCTTCCGAACAGTACAGCAACAGAAGGATTCAATTACATCCCCCCTTTAAACTGTTTCCTACCGAGAAAGATTGATGAAATAGGATTAATCAATCAGCTTCCTGAGACTTTTTCAAGTGGTACAAAAAATATAAAATTAAATATCCTTACTGAAACAGGAGCAACGGTTACCGTAAATGGGACTCCACTTCCAGCTACACAGGGGCCTTTTACTGTAACAGGAACTACAGCATGGGTATCTTATTCTGTTCCTAATATTACAGGAAATATTACTGTTATTTCTACAAAAGCGGTTACTGCAGGAATTTCTGCAGGAAGTGGGGCAGTAGGATACGGTGGGTATTTTGCAGGATTCTCATCAATTCCGGTGATTGCAAAACGTTCCGGAGAATGTGCTCCAGGCATTGTTCTTGAAGTGGATGACAGTTATGAAGGCTACCAGTGGTTCTTAAACGGGACAGCTATCGCAGGGGCAACAGCCAGTACATTCTCACCTACGACTTCCGGAAACTATACAGTAAGAGTAACAATGGGTACATGTCCACCTGTTACTACCCCAATTTATAAGGTATTTACCTGTTTAAAGCTGACTACCCAAACACTGAATGCATGTTCTACGAAGGTAATTACACCGGCATTCACATCTTCAACACAGACTCCTGTACCCGGTACACTGGTGATTATTACTCCACCAACAAATGGTACAGCTGTAATAAATTCAAACGGAACGATTACCTACACTCCTACCACTAATTACTATGGACCGGATAAGATCGTATATAAATTCTGTGGTAATGCCACTGAATTTATAGACTGCGAACAGGTTACTTTAAATCTTACTGTTGTACCATTTGTAGTAAGAGATGCAATAATGTCAGCGTGTCAGTATGATGTAGATCCGTATGCTTATTTTGATCTTACTAAAGCCAGCGTTACTGACTATAATGCAGTAGTTAAAAAATATTATCCTACAATGGCCGATCTTACTGCAGGAACTAATGAAATTACAACTCCGCAGAATTATCCGTCTACCGGAGGATTTGTGTATGTAAAGGTTACAACTAACGAAGGCTGTACAGCGAATGCAAAAATTCAGCTGATTGCTCTTCCTATAAAAAAATCACCAATTCTTGTTGATCAGGTTATCTGTGCGGACGCCACCACAGATCTGGATGCAGGCCCCGGTTATGATTCATATCTATGGAATACCGGAGCTACCACATCTTATATTCAAAATGTAGGTATTGGAGAATATTCTGTAATTCTGGGCAAAAACGGATGTTTGCTGCCACAGATTGTAAGAGTAAGAAAAGCTGAAGATCCGGTAATTACCAAGATCGAAATTTCTAACACGACAGCCACAGTAGTCGTAAACGGAGGAAAAGCTCCATACAAATATGCGGTAGACTCCCCATCTAACTGGCAGGATTCTAATGTATTCACAGGACTTACAAGAGGTCAGCATACTTTCTATGTAAAAGACACTTACAATTGTGATCCTACATCCGTGGAAGTAACGATTCCTAATTTATTAAATGCCATTACTCCTAACGGTGATAATAAAAATGACTTTATTGACTATAGCGAATTAGCTTATAAAGAAAACCTTTCTTTTGTAATTTATGACAGATACGGAAATATGATATTTACCGGAAATAAATTCAATAATTACAAGTGGGATGGAAAACATTATGACAAAAAGCTGGTAACAGGAACTTATTGGTATCATATCAACTGGAATGAAACCAACAAGGAAAAAACTCCTATCCATTATACGGGATGGATTTTAGTTAAAAACATTGAATAAGTCCATTCCTGGCAACAAATAATTAACCGCGACTTAAAATCGCGGTTTTTTCTTAACACAAAATCATTTTTTTTAAACATTTTACAATTCCACATTAAATATTCTCTTATTTTTGCGACAATCCTAAATTCCTAATAAATGAAATATTTTTTACTCACTTTTCTTTTGCTGTTCACAACAGCTAACTCCCTTTTTGGGCAGAGAGATACGGAGCATTGGTTTGCTCCTATGGCAGCCCGAAATACAAATCTTACAAATCCACAACAGGCACTGTATTTCTCTACAGACTCCACTACTCCTTTTCCTGTAGAAATTTACAGTAATAATACCCTGTTGGGAACAGTGACCGTCGCCAAAGGGGCTCCACAGACATTTACCATTCCGCTGGGAAGCGTTATTACCGGCAGTACTTCTGAACTGTTTGTTCCGGTAAACAAAGGAATATATACAAAAGGAACAAAGCCTTATTTTGCAACCTTGAGATTTTCTGTAAGCAGTCACGGAGAAATTCTGACATCTAAAGGAAAAGCAGGGATCGGCAAAAAGTTTTATGCGGTAGTTTCACCCATAGAAAACCCTATAGTTGCGCTGAATTTCACAACCGGTGTGATGGCTACAGAGGATAATACTGTCGTTACTGTTTCAGACTATTCTCCCGACGTTATATTTACCAACGGATGGACTGGCGTGACCAATCCTTCTTTGACATTTACCCTCAATAAGGGCCAGTCCTATATTATTGAAGGAGTTGGTGATAAAGCAGGAAACAAAGAAGGCTTTATCGGTGCTAAAATAGAAGCTGACAAACCTATTTCCGTGACCAACGGAAATTTCAACGGCCAGTTTGCTATTATTCCGCCGGGTGGTTTTTTTGATGGGGCAGACATCGTCATGGACCAATCCGTTCCTACAGACAGATTGGGCAATGAATTCGTTCTTGTAAAAGGAAACGGAGATATCAGTGAAAGAATGGAAGATGCCCTGATTGTAGCTACTGAAGGTGGTACACAGGTATTTATTAACAATGGGGCAACACCGGTGGTCACACTGAATGAAGGAGATAGCTACAGAGTGAATAAGTTATCCAACACCAATTATATCAATCAGGGGAATAACCACTATAATATGTACATTAAAACAACAAAAAATGTTTACGTGTACCAGCTATTGGCAGGTGTTGCAACAAGCAATGCTACTATCGGGTTCAATTATATCCCACCTTTGAACTGTTACCTTCCAAGAAGAATCGATGAAATAGGAAACATTAATATTCTTCCCCCTACAACCAACAATGTTAAATTAAATATCCTGACAGAAACAGGAGCCGCAGTTACGGTCAACGGGGCTACCCCTCCTGCTGCTCAGGGACCTTATCCTGTATTAGGAACTTCATCATGGGTATCTTATTCCGTACCGAACGTAACAGGAAATGTAACCATCACCTCTTCAAAAGCTGTAACGGCAGGAATCTCCGGAGGAAGCGGTGTGGTTGGCTATGGTGGATATTTTGCAGGATTTTCTTCCATTCCGGTCATTGCCAAACAAACCGGCGACTGTATTCCTGGAATTGTACTGGAAGTAGATGACAGTTTTGATTCTTATCAGTGGTACAGAAACGGCACTCCTATTACCGGAGCGGTAGCTAACTCTTACATTCCTACACAGTCAGGTAATTATACTGTAAAAATCACGGTAGGCTCATGTCCTCCTATAACCACTCCGGTGTATAAGGTATTCACATGCCTTACGGAAACTACATTGAACGAAACGGTGTGCGACGGTGTTAAGCTGATTGTTCCAACATTTACAAACTCTACACAATCTGTCGTTCCGGGCAGCGTAATCATTGTGACACCACCTGTTAACGGGAATGCGGTAGTTGATCCTGCCACAGGGGTTATCAGCTATGCTCCAGCTTACAATTATGTAGGTCCTGATTCTTTTGTTTACAAATTTTGTGGAAATAATCCTGACTTTACAGACTGTGAAGAAGTAACATTGAATTTAACAGTTTCTGAGAGTCCTATTGTTACCAATGCCTCTTTAAGAACATGTTATCTGGAAGCGAATCCGGCTACAGGACTATTTAACCTTACTAACGCTTCAGTAACCGTACAGCCGGGAGTTATCAAAAAATATTATCCTTCTCCAACGGATGCTGACAACAGTACGAATGAAATCCTAAATCCGGCGACTTATATCGCCCCTACCGGAGTTGCCTACGTAAAAGTAATCAATGCCAACGGATGCTACAGGATTGCAGAAGTTTCGCTTACTGTTCTTCCTCCTGTAAAATCTACTGTTCTTGTTGATAAGATCATTTGTATGGAAGACAAGACAACGCTTGATGCCGGTCCTGATTTCAATGGTTACGAATGGAGCACAGGTGCTACAACACAAGCCATCCAAAATGTCGGTGTAGGAACCTATTGGGTGAAGTTGAAAACCGGCGACTGTATTACGCTTCAGACGGTGAAAGTATATGCTTCTGAACAGCCGGTGATTTCCAATATCGATATTTCGAGCACCACAGTTACCGTGTATGCCATAGGCGGAACCCCTCCATATCAATATTCAATGGATAATATCCAATGGCAGGATTCCAATATATTCACAGATATCGCAAGAGGAATATCTGCCGTATACGTAAAAGACAGTTACAACTGCGACCCCATAAAAGTAGAAATTACCATTCCTAATCTGATCAATGCCATTACCCCTAATGAAGACGGGGTAAATGATGTCCTCGACTATTCATTATTATCAGGCAAAAAAGATTTGGAATTCACTATTTTTGACAGATATGGAAGTAAAATATTCCAGGGAGATAAATCAAACGGTTATAAATGGAATGGTACTTTGGGCGGCAGCAAAAGAGTTCCTACCGGAAATTACTGGTTTGAGATCCATTGGAATGAACCTGCTGGTAAACAGACTGCTGTAAAATATACAGGCTGGATTCTCGTAAAAAGCAGGGAATAAATACTGAAAAATATTACTCTTCAAACCGCGATTTTAACATCGCGGTTTTTTTATTACTTTTTCGGGGTATGAATCCATTTTATTATTAAATTTGTGTTAAACTCCCTCTGCTGAATGAAAAAAATTTTATCTTTTTTATTTATACTTTCTTTTTTCACCTTTACCTTCGCCCAACTGGATAGGGAACACTGGTTTGCCCCGATGATGGATAGGAGTTTAAACCCCAATCGTTATCAAAAATTATACTTGTCTACCAACAGAACAACCCCTTTCCCTGTCAGTATATATAACAATAATGTTCTTATCGGAACGGTAAATATCAGCAAAAACAATCCCCAGAAATTTGACGTTTTAAGAAACTACATCATTACCACCAGCCAGGCAGACCTGTTTACCCCAACTACAAAAGGATTATATCTAAAAGCAGAATTTCCCTTCTATGCCAACCTCAGGTTTTCCGTATTCAACCATGCGGAGATTATTACTTCGAAAGGAATACCCTCTACAGGAAAAAACTTCTATGCTGCAAATGCTCCCATTACGGTCAGTAATGCCATCTTAAACTTTATGACCAGCGTTCTTGCAACTGAGGATAATACAACAATTACAGTCTCCGGATATCAGCCAACGGTACAGTTTTCAAACGGAACCACGGGCGCTACCAACCCTACCATGACTTTTACCCTCAATAAGGGCCAATCATACATTATAGAGGGTACAGGTACAGCGAATACTGATGGTTTCATTGGTGCCAAGATAACCGCAAATAAGCCGGTGAATATCACCAATGGAAATTTCAACGGCCAGTATGCCGGAAACTATCCTTCAAGCTCAGATATTTTAATGGACCAGGCTGTTCCTGTTGAAAGACTCGGAACCGAGTTTGCTTTAGTAAAAGGGAACGGCAGAATCGGGTCCAATATGGAAGGAGCCATTGTGATTGCCACTGAGGACAATACGCAGATCTTTGTCAACGATGAAATTCCTCCCCTTACCACTCTGAATGCAGGACAGTATTTTGTTATTCCTGATTCAAAATATAAACTACAGGCAGGAGTTCATTATAACCTCTACCTTAAAACATCCAAGAATGCCTATGTCTATCAGATTCTTGCCGGAGATTCCGTTTCAGGAAGTGAGGTAGCAACCGGAGGGTTCAATTTTATTCCGGCACTGAACTGCTATCTTCCCAAGCAGATTAATGAATTGGGATTTATTGATGAGAACTTCGTTCATTCCACTGCCAACCCTTCTGGAATCCTTACTATTCCGACCAAGCTGAATCTTATTACAGAAAAAGGAGCCAACGTCACGGTAAACGGGGTGGTTCCGCCGGCAACAACAGGTCCGTTCGATATGACAGGTACAGCCAACTGGGTAACCTACGGTATTCCCAATGTTACCGGAACGATCACTATAGTTTCCAACAAAGCGATTACTGCGGGAATTAATGCAGGAAGTAATGCTGTAGGATATGGAGGTTTTTTCGCCGGTTTTCCTACACAGCCTGTTATTTTAAGCTCAGGAGGAACCTGTGCTCCCGGCATTGTGCTTACAGTGGATCCTATAATTTATGATACCTATCAGTGGTATCTAAACGGAACTCTTATTCCCGGAGCTACGGGATCATCCATTAGCCCTACACAGTCTGGATTTTATACCTGTTCTGTGACAATGGGAAAATGTGCACCTTTGGTGACAGAACAGTTTAAAGTCCTGAATTGTACAAAGCTGAGTACATCAACCTATAATGTCTGCAGCACAAAAACCATCACACCGGCATTCACCAGTTCTGCACAGACTCCTGTACCTTCTACCGTAGCTATTATTAATGCTCCTACATTGGGAACGGCTGTGATTGATCCTGTTACCGGTATTATTACGTATACTGTCAATACTCCCGGAACAGTCGGGACAGATACTTTTACCTATACTTTCTGTGGGGATGATCCTATTTTTACTGACTGTGAAACAGTAACCGTCACCGTTAATGTTCTTTCTCTCATCGTAACAAATGTTACGTTATATGCCTGTAATATTAACGGACAGGGAACTTTTAATCTTACTTCCGCCAATGTAACCAATAACTCACCGGTAACCATTACTTACTACCCTACCTTAGCAGATGCCCAGACGGAAAACCCCGGAGCACTTATCACCTCCGCGAATGCCTATACCGCCCCGGACGGCACCATTGTATATGCTGTAGTAAAAAATAACCTGGGCTGTAAAAGTATTGCCCAGATTACCCTTTCTTTATATAATCTGGCTATTGTAACGAACAATTATAACGGTATTTTCTGTGATGACAATATGGACGGAACAGTCACCGTCGCGTTATCCAGTATAACAGGTATTGTGCTGAATAATCCAGGTTACTTTACCAACGTAAGATATTACGCATCCCTTGCTGATGCTAATGCAGGGAACAACAATACTCTTCCCAACAACTGGAGCTATACAGCTGCAACAACCATTTATATCAGAGTTGAATCTCCGGACGGCTGTGCTGTTGTTGTAAAACCTTTACAGTTCAGCATCGGAGCCCGTATTCCTTTATTAACACCTTCAGCCGTAACGAGTATTTGTGATGATGATCTTGATGGGATAAAAGCGGTTGATCTTGCGCAGTTTATCCCTCAGTTTACAGCAGACCCCAGTGTGACCTATACTTTCCATGGGAGTTTAGCTGATGCTCAGAATGATAGTAATCCTATATCAGCAACCGTTAATATCACAGGCACTCAGAACTTTTACATCAGATTTGAGAAAAATGGTGTCTGTCCTGAGGTTGGATCCGTCAAAATCACCGTTAAAGCCCCTAAGAAATCTGATCTCTTAAAAGACAAGATTATCTGTCTGAAAGCGACTACTACATTAGATGCAGGTCCCGGTTTTGAAAAATACCTTTGGAGTACGGGAGCTACTTCTCCTTCTATTTCCAATGTTTCTGTGGGAAGCTACTGGGTAGAGCTTACATTCAATGGTTGTGTTTACAAGCAATATGTTAACGTTACAGAATCACCTCTTCCGGTGATCACCTCCATTGAGATCAACGGATCTACAGTAACCGTTGGTGTAAGCGGCGGAGTACCTCCGTATCAATATTCACTGGACGGGATAAGCTGGCAGAACTCAAATGTTTTCAACAATGTACCGAGAGGAGCCCATAAGGTCTTTGTAAGAGACTCTAAGCTGTGTGGTGAGGTAGAAAAAGCATTTGCCATCATCAATCTCATCAATACCATCACTCCTAACGATGACGGCCACAATGATGAAATAAACTATTCCGCTTTGATGAGTAACACGAATCTGGAATTCAGGATATTCGACCGTTATGGAGCCGAAGTCTTCAGAGGAAGCCCAAGCAACCGATATACCTGGGACGGAAGAATGGGTGGAAGACCTGTACCCACAGCTACTTACTGGTATTTTATCACCTGGACGGAATTCGGTACTTCTATTCCTGTAAAATACACGAGCTGGCTGCTGGTAAAACGTAAATAATGAAATAATTTTGGTTTAAATTTCATGACATCATTCTATTCATCAACATTTATAACATTCATTAACAGTTAAGTATTAAAGTTTAATATAACTTTAACCTGTAATCACTATCTTAATAGGTATAAATTGCTGTATTTCTACGTAATTTTGCCCCAATTATATGAAGAAGCTAATTACCCTTTTGCTGCTGATTTTTCTGGCAAAAATCAATGCACAGACCTATTCCGGAGAGGTATTTTTAAGAGACAATTCGATTTTGTATCTCAACCAGGTTTACGTAACCAATCTGAATACTCAGAAAACGGTACTTACCGATTACAATGGTACTTATAATATCCCTGCTGTTCCCGGAGATGTGATCCGTTTTACCTCTATCGTCACAGAACGAAAGGATGTAAAGCTTACTCCACAGATGATACAGCAGAAAAACATCATAGAATTAAAGATCGCGTATTACGAGATTCAGGAAATTGTGTTAAGCAGATTCAAACCTACCGGAAATCTTAGATATGATGTAAATTCTATCAGAAAAGAAGATAAAGGACTGGCGATCAAAAAGGTAATCGGACTCCCTGAGCCTAAGGGTGACGGAACATCTCCTGAACTTCCGGTTGCCGGATTAAGGGACGGTGGACTCACTTTCAGCCTGGAAAGCATCTACGACATTCTTTCAGGTGACAGAAAGAAAAAACAGCGTTATATGGCTTATGAAAGGATGAATAATTCTGTGGCCCAGATTAAAAATTATCTTGGGAAAGACTATTTTGCCAAGTTCAAAATCCCTGACAATCTTATTGATAATTTCCTTCAGTTTGTTTATACTTCAGAAAATATTGAAGCTTATGTCCTGTCCGGTAATTTTGAGGCGATAAAGATCCCTATTGAAAAGTATCTGCCGATTTATCAGAAAAGACTTAAAACTTCTAATCTTCAGGAAGTAATTAAATAGGCTATTGACATCTTAAGGAATGTATACAAATTAATAATTTATAGTATACATTTCTTTTTTATTTAAAAATATGTTTAATTTTATCTCACAATTTCGGGGCTAAAATAAAAACAAAAGTATTTCGTTATTGTAATAAAAACTAATGGACCAAAAACACAAATTAAGAAAGAACACCAGCTTTTAACTTAATATTTGTTAATGAAAAAATTACTTTTACTATTTGTTTCTGTTCTATTTTTTAATCTGTCTGCCCAGAAAAGAGGGAAAGACTACAGCAATATTTTAAAAAGTAAAAATATCTATGAGATCAATGCTTTTCTCAGAGATGCACATCCTGATGATCCCCGGAGATCTGTACTGAAACCCAGGGTGATGGAAATGATGACGCAATACATTAAAGACGCTCATCCTGCAGACCAGAAAGTGAAAGACATGCAGGAAATGCTTGCCCTGCTGAAAAGAAGACCGTCTACAAAGATCAGTTTTGATGAAATGAATGCCATTATCAAGCAGAAACAGATCGCCAAATATAAGGCAGAGCTTGCCGCCAAACAGTCTACAGTAGTCTATACGCCAAGTACCACTCAAAATGCTTTTGTTGTCAATACAACCGCCAATGCCGCTGTTCCGAACGCTGAAGCTGAAGAGTTTAATATGCTGATGGCTGTAAATCCTGTGGAGCACAAAAATAAAACGGTAAAAATACTAAACTCCCTATTCGACAATGACCCGAACAGCAAGGAAAGCATTGTTCTTATCAAGAATAACTCGGACTGTAATATCATTGTAAGAATGGAAGGAGTGGGAAACACCAAATACAGACTTGCTGTTCCTGCCCATGATGAGAGTACAATTGTTATCACCAAAGGACAGTATCTTTTCACAAGTCTTGTTTGCGGCGCACAGTATGCATCCCAAAAAACCATCGAAAAAGCCATCATGGTAGCACTGGGAACTTCCGGAACATAGTAAGCCCTCTGCAAATACACTCAGATCTTGTCTTTTATACTTAAAAGGCAAGGTAATCTATGTAAAAATTGCTATTTTTGCAGGATTTTATAAATGACTCGATGGGCAAAAATAAATTAGCAAGATTCGCTGAAAACAAGATTTTACCAAATGTTATCCAACCCACAAGAGAGGATGCATTAAACGGTTTTCCGCTTAAGGGAAACTGGAGAAAGGATTTCTTTAAGAACGAAAATCCAATTGTACTTGAGCTGGGTTGTGGAAAAGGAGAATATTCTGTAGGACTCGCTAAAACTTTCCCTGAAAAAAACTTCATTGGAATAGATATTAAAGGAGCCAGATTCTGGTTCGGAGCCAAGGAAGCCGTGGATAGCGGAATGACTAATGTGGCATTTCTCAGAACACAGATCGAGCTTGTAGATCATTTTTTTGCAGAAAATGAAGTGGACGAAATATGGATCACGTTCCCTGATCCTCAGATCAAATACAAACGTACCAAGCACAGACTTACTCATCCTGACTTTTTAGAACGGTACAAAAAATTCCTGAAACCTGGTGGAATCATCCATCTGAAAACGGATTCGGAATTTCTGCATGGCTACACACTGGGCTATTTGCAGGGTGCCGGCTATGAAATCATTACAGCCCATCATGATATTTACGGGGCCCCTGAGTATGATCCTAATACGGAACATCTCAGAGATATAAAAACCTATTATGAAGAGCTTTTCTCAGCCAAAGGAAAAACAATAACCTACATAAAATTCCGGATAAGCTAATGGAATAACACAACAAATTGATGAAAAAAATTTTAACGACCCTCCTCTTCTTTTTCCTGATTTCGGGTTCTGCTTCGGCGCAGAAAAAACACAAGGATATCCTGAAAAGCACCAATACAAAGGAAATTGAGGACTACCTTAAGAATGCACACCCTGATGACCCTAAAAGAGCTGTGCTAAAACCCAAGCTCATTGCTTTAAAGAATTCCAACTGGACAAAAGGTGCCAAAACCGCAAAGCCAATGGAAGCCAGACCAATAATGACTGAAATCCCGAACAGGTTTTTGAGAAATTCAAACTCTAATGACGCGGAAGAGTTTAAAAGACTCATCGCCGAAACCTCAGATCAGCACAAGGAAAAAACAGTAAAGCTCCTGAATGCTATGTTTGATGAGGATATTACCAGTAAAGAGGCAGTGCTACTGTTTAGAAATAATTCGGACTGCAATATCATCCTCAGGATTGAAGGAAAAGACTTTTACAACCTGGCCGTTCCTGCACATGGTGAGAATTTCATCATTCTCAATAAAGGTTCTTATACCCTGAACAGTAATGTCTGTGATGTAAAATATGCCTCTCAGAAAGACATAAAAAAAAGTATATTTGTAGTCATTGAAAATCCCGGCACACCCAGATCTGATGTACATAAAGATGCAGCAAAAGATCAAAAGGAAGCAACACCGGTAAAACCTTCAAAAAAGAAAAGATCAAAAAAATAACTGTATGAAAAAGCTATTCGCTTTCTCCGGAATTTCACTTATCCTTATGAGCTGTAATGCCAACTATAACAGCTACCCTACAAGAATTCCTTCAACATCAGGTTCGTATCCGGGGAGTACTGTCATGAGCGCGGAGAGGGAATATGCAGAGCTGATCAAGACTTATAAGCCTGAAACAGCAGATGTATTAAATGATCTTCTTAATGAGGATTCTCCCGGCAATCCCAGAACTTCTATTTCGGTGGAAAATAAATCTCCCTGCAATATGGTGCTTACTGTGAGCAGCACGGGCTTCTTTAAAAAGATCCCGATAGGTTCCGGAAAGGTTGGCTATACAATGGTCCCCAAAAACCGGAATTACAGACTCTCCGGAATGCTCTGTAACTCCTCTTATGACTCTACAAAGTACATTACAACATCTTACGCTATAAAGATCAGTAATTAAAATAAAAAACCCTCTCATTGAGTGGGTTTTATCTTTTATCGCAAAGGCAAACAAAGTATATTTTCCGGGATGAATAAATAAGAAAGACAAAAGTATTTCATTCAGCAATGGGATACAAAATATTCATGTTGCTTAAAATACTTATTATTGCTCTTATTTTTAGTCTTCTCCAAGATTCAAGCCATACCAGGATATGAAACAAAAAAAACGCCGGACAAAATCCAGCGTTTTTTCTATATTAAAGAAAATCTTTAATTATTCAGCATCGAAATCAGTATCCGTTTCAGCAGACACTTTTTCTCCTTCTTCTTTAGATTTTTCTTTATCAGCTTTTCTTTGAGACTGTCCTTCTTTGATAGAATCAGAAACAATGTTTAAGATCATATCGATAGATTTAGAAGCATCATCGTTTCCTGGGATAACGAAGTCTACTTTTCTAGGATCAGAGTTTGTATCAACAATACCGAAAACTGGAATACCTAATTTCTTAGCTTCAGTTACAGCGATATGTTCTCTCATGATATCTACAACGAAGATTGCAGAAGGAAGACGAACCATGTCAGAGATAGAACCTAAGTTTTTCTCTAGGTTAGCTCTTTGTCTGTCTACCTGTAATCTTTCTTTTTTAGATAAAGTTTCGAACGTACCGTCTTTTTTCATTTTGTCGATATGGTTCATTTTCTTTACAGCCTTTCTGATTGTAACGAAGTTCGTTAGCATACCACCAGGCCATCTTTCTGTAATATAAGGCATATTAAGTTCAGAAGCATGTTTTGCAACCACTTCTTTCGCTTGCTTCTTAGTAGCTACGAAAAGAACTTTTTTACCTGCAGAAGTTAATTTTTCTAAAGCACTACAAGCTTCGTCCAATTTAACTGCTGTTTTATGTAAGTCTACAATGTGAATACCGTTTTTCTCCATAAAAATGTATGGAGCCATATTTGGATTCCACTTTCTGGTCATGTGACCGAAGTGTACGCCAGCCTCTAAAAGGTCTTTTACATTTGCTTTTGCCATGTTTTCTGTTTTTGTTAGTTTACTTTCCGTCTTTTAAACAATCAACAACTTCTTTAGATGGGAGAAGTGTTTGGATGCTAAACGTAACGGGCAATTTTTTTGTTTTGATAAATAGATATTAGATACAAGACCACAAACCGAATAAATTCTGAAATCTGAAATCCTGCATCTGAAGTCTGAAAATTAACGTTTTGAGAATTGGAATCTCTTTCTTGCTTTTTTCTGACCTGGCTTCTTTCTTTCCACCATTCTTGCGTCTCTTGTAAGTAAACCAGCTGGCTTCAAAGCTAATCTGAATTCAGCATTGATTTCACATAAAGCTCTTGAAATACCTAATCTGATAGCTTCTGCCTGACCTGTATTACCACCACCGAAAACATTTACGGTAACGTCATACTGACCAACAGTTTCAGAAAGGATAAACGGTTGGTTCAGCTTGTAAACCATCACGTCTGTAGAGAAATAAGTTGCAGCATCTTTACCGTTTACTGTAATAACACCAGAACCTGGTCTTACATAAACTCTCGCTACAGAAGTTTTTCTTCTTCCGATTTTGTGAACTATAGACATAATTAATTATTTAAATTCGTTAACATTAATTGTTTTAGGCTGTTGAGCTTCATGTTTGTGCTCAGTTCCTTCATATAGATAAAGGTTCTTCAATAAAGCAGATCCTAATCTGTTCTTTGGTAACATACCTTTTACAGATTTCTCCAATACTTTTAAAGAATCTTTCTTCTGAAGTTCAGCCGCAGTCATAGACTTCTGTCCACCAGGGTAACCTGTATGCCAGATGTAAGTCTTATCAGCCCACTTATTTCCGGAAAGCGTAATTTTCCCAGCATTCAAAACGATCACGTTATCACCACAATCTACGTGAGGTGTAAAGTTCGTTTTGTGCTTACCTCTCAAAATCTTTGCAACCGTAGAAGCTAGTCTTCCTAACGGCTGTCCTTCAGCGTCTACCACAACCCATTCTTTATTAGCAGTAGCTTTGTTCGCTGAAACAGTTTTGTAACTTAATGTATTCACACGTTTTAGTTAAAGATTAAACATAATTTTCCCCTAAAAGGGTGTGCAAAGGTACAAATTATTTTCGTAACCCAAAAACATATTTTATTTAATCTGACCTACTTCCGGGTTTTAATTCCTTTTAACTGATTATCAACAATTCACATTAACCTATGATTTGTAAATAATGGCTAATGAAACAATGTCTCAAAAAATTCTAAAAACGCAAAGAGTCTGACATTTATTCGTTCTTTATTAACTTTACTTTAAAGATTTTCCTTAAAACTTATTAATATGATTATTTATTTCGCGAAATATTTATATTTGTGTCCAAATCATAGTTCTAACTATCCATGAGCCACGGAAAAATAAGAGAAGATAAAACCTGCCTGAACTGCGGGCGCCAGGTTGAAGAAAGATTCTGCCCGCACTGCGGACAGCAAAATATAGAAAGCCGCCATCCTTTTTACTATCTGTTCACTCATTTTTTTGAGGATTTCACTCATTATGACGGTCAGTTCTGGGGAACTATGAAAAATCTGCTTTTTAATCCGGGAAGACTTACAAAGGTTTATCTGGAAGGGAAAAGGCAGCAGTTTGTTCCTCCGGTAAAGCTTTACATTTTTATAAGTTTTGTCACTTTTCTGTTTATTTCATTCCAAATAACAGATTTAAATTTCGGAAAGGAAAATTTCCGCCAGGCAGAAGATATCAATAAAGAGATTCAAAGAGAAGCTGCGAAAAATAAAGCAGTAAATGAAGCCTTACAATCTCCGGAAGTACTAAAGGCAGATTCTCTTACCGGTGGAATGCTGGCCCGTGCAATAGATTCAAGCCAGGTTAAAAATACAGCTCAAGACAGTGTTGATGTTGAAAACATTTTTAAAGAAGATAAGAGCATTACAAAATCCTTAGGACTCCAGTCTATGGAGGATTTTGACAAGAAAAATCAAAAGAACGGGAACAAGTATCAGATTTTCCGCCCTTTTGTGGCCAAGATCTTTGAACTGGAAGAAAAAGGCCATTCTCCAAGTGAGATTATCAATATGTTTATTAAAAGTTCTGTTCACAATCTACCGAAAGCTCTGTTCATATACCTTCCTTTGTTTGCTTTTCTGCTATGGATATTTCACAGTAAAAAAAAGTGGTGGTATTTTGATCATGGTGTTTTTACCCTCCATTACTTTTCTTTCCTATTACTGCTTACCCTTCTTCTTTTTGTACTGAATAAGGTGTTTAGCTATTTTGGTGAAACAAGCAGCTTTGCCATTATTATGAAAGGACTGGTGACTACAGGGGCTACTGTTTATGCAGGATGCTATTTTTTTGTTGCCCATTACAGGACCTACCGCACGCATCCCGCCCTGACAATTTTAGTAGGTGCTGTTTTATTCTTTATCAACACCGTTTTATTTACCTTCTTATTAATGGGCTTGGGAATCGTTAGTTTTTTACTGATGCATTAACTGCGAAGAGATTTGTTTGCCCTGAAACTGGCAATTAAGTAGTAGGCTACAAAAACTGTAGAAAACTTCAGGATAGACGGAATGGCAAGTTCAAGATTGAATATAAACGTTCCAATTAGGACTAAAATACCCATTGCAACAAATGAAATACCTAATTTTTGCGGCAACGTAAAATTGGGCGTATCCAGATAATAAGCTATTCCCCATGCTATCCCAAAAGACAGGGCATAATATATATCAAGACCGATATTATCAGAACTGTAAAAAAAATAATTGATAAGGAAACTAAGAACGGTTCCTAAAGCAAAATACATCCAAGCCTTTTTCATACTATATATATTATCCTGCAAAAATAGATAATTTACTTGTCATTTTTAAATGAATACTTGCTAAGGCGGGGAAAAACCAACTTCCAAACAATGCCTAACAATATCAAAATCAATTAATTAAACAAAAACAGCCGGTTCTTTTTTTATTATTATATTTGGAAATTCAGAAATTTTCTAGATTTTTTATGGAAACCCAAAAATATACTCCAACCAACAAAGTGAGAATCGTAACAGCGGCGTCATTATTTGACGGCCACGATGCTGCGATCAATATCATGCGCCGCGTGATCCAGGGAACAGGATGTGAAGTGATCCACCTTGGCCACGACAAATCAGCTGAGGAAGTTGTTAACACAGCTATCCAGGAAGATGCCAATGCCATTGCACTAACCTCATATCAAGGCGGCCACAATGAATATTTTAAATATATCTACGACCTTTTAAGAGAAAAAAACTCCCCGCAGATCAAGATTTTCGGAGGCGGAGGCGGGGTAATCCTGCCGGAAGAAATTGAGGATATCATGTCTTACGGAATCGATAGAATTTATTCTCCTGATGACGGCCGCGAACTGGGTTTACAGGGAATGATAGATGATTTGGTTAAAAGATCAGATTTCGCAACAGGCAAAGATATAACTGCTGCTGATCTGGATTCAATTAGTTTTGAAAATTCCACGAGCATTGCTAAAGTTATTTCTGCTGTTGAAAACTTCTCAGAAGAAAAACCGGACCTGGTACAAGCTATTGACGAAAAATCAAAAGACTTAAATATTCCGATCATCGGTATCACAGGAACCGGTGGAGCAGGAAAATCTTCTTTAACGGATGAACTGGTAAGACGTTTTATCCGTGCAAATCCTGATAAAAAAATTGCTATTATTTCCATAGACCCTTCTAAAAAGAAAACAGGAGGCGCATTGTTGGGAGACAGAATCCGTATGAACGCTATCAATGATCCGAGAGTTTATATGCGTTCAATGGCGACAAGAGAAAACAATGTTTCCGTTTCCCCATTCATTCATTCAGCCTTGAATGTTCTGAAACTGGCTCATCCTGACGTTATCATTCTGGAAACCTCGGGTATCGGGCAGTCCGGCTCGGAAGTATCTGATTTTGCAGATGTTTCCATGTATGTGATGACTCCTGAATATGGAGCTTCCACTCAGCTGGAGAAGATTGACATGTTAGATTATGCAGATTTAGTGGCTTTAAATAAATCTGACAAACGTGGCGCTCTTGATGCACTTCAGGCCGTCAGAAAGCAGTTTCAGAGAAACCATCTGTTATGGGAACAGCAGCTGGATGAAATGCCGGTATATGCAACAAAAGCATCTCAGTTCAACGACCACGGAACTACAGAACTATACAACAGATTAATTTCAAAAGTAAACGATAAGTTTTCAGGTTTAGATTTAAAAACTTTTGCTGAACAGGAAATTACAGACGAAGTAACCATTATTCCTCCAAAAAGAGTCCGTTACCTTTCTGAAATCGTTGAAAACAACAGACAATATGATGCCAACGTTGAAAAACAGGCTGAGCTTGCCAGAAAAATGTATCATATTGAAGGGGTAAAAAATTTCCTTTCTAATGAAACTTTAGACACTGAATATCAAAAAGCGGAAAAAGATCTTCAACAGGAAAATATCGACTTCTTAAGAACCTGGGATGATACAAAAAAGGCATTCCACGAAGAGTTTTATTCTTATTTCGTAAGAGGAAAGGAAATTAAAGTGGAAACCTCAACGGAATCTTTATCCCACTTAAGAATTCCAAAAATTGCTTTACCAAAATATACGGACTGGGGTGACCTGATCAAGTGGAAAGGACAGGAAAATCTTCCAGGAGGATTCCCTTACACCGCAGGAATCTATCCTTTTAAAAGAACAGGAGAAGACCCTACAAGGATGTTTGCAGGAGAAGGAGGTCCCGAAAGGACGAACAGAAGGTTCCATTATGTTTCTGCAGAAATGGATGCAAAACGCCTTTCAACAGCGTTTGACTCTGTGACTTTATATGGACAAGACCCAGCTTTACCACCAGATATTTACGGTAAAATTGGAAATGCCGGAGTTTCTATCGCAACATTGGATGATGCAAAAAAATTGTATTCCGGATTTGATCTGGTGAATGCAATGACCTCCGTTTCAATGACAATTAACGGTCCTGCCCCAATGCTGCTGGCTTTCTTTATGAATGCAGCCATTGATCAGAATGTTGAAAAATATATCGCAGAGCATAATCTGCAAGCAAATGTTGAAAAGGCTTTAAAAGCAAAGTTTGATGACAGAGGTTTAGAAAGACCAAAATATAACGGAGAACTTCCTCCTTCCAACAATGGTTTAGGTTTAAAATTATTGGGAATTACAGGAGATGAAGTGATTCCGGCAGATGCCTATGCTGAAATTAAGGCTAAAACGATCGCGACAGTTCGCGGAACGGTTCAGGCAGATATTTTAAAAGAAGACCAAGCTCAGAACACCTGTATTTTCTCCACTGAATTCGCCCTCCGTTTGATGGGTGACGTGCAGGAATATTTTATCACAGAAAAAGTAAGGAACTTCTACTCCGTTTCTATTTCAGGATATCACATTGCAGAAGCGGGTGCGAATCCTGTTTCTCAGCTGGCATTTACACTGGCAAACGGTTTCACGTATGTGGAATATTATTTGTCAAGAGGAATGGATATCAATGATTTTGCACCGAATTTATCATTCTTCTTCTCTAACGGTATTGATCCTGAATATTCAGTGATCGGCCGTGTAGCAAGAAGAATCTGGGCAAAAGCAATGAAGCTGAAGTACGGGGCAGACGAAAGAAGCCAGATGCTGAAATACCACATCCAGACTTCAGGCCGTTCGCTTCACGCTCAGGAAATTGATTTCAATGATATCAGAACAACCCTTCAGGCTCTTTATGCGATCTATGATAACTGTAATTCTCTTCACACCAATGCTTACGACGAGGCCATTACAACACCGACTGAGCAGTCTGTAAGAAGAGCAATGGCGATTCAGCTGATCATTAATAAAGAATTAGGATTAGCTAAAAATGAAAATCCGCTTCAAGGCTCATTTATAATTGAAGAACTGACGGATCTTGTGGAAGAAGCAGTTTATGCGGAATTCGACAGAATTACGGAAAGAGGCGGTGTTCTTGGTGCTATGGAAACCATGTATCAGCGTTCTAAGATCCAGGAAGAATCTATGCATTACGAGTGGTTGAAGCATACCGGGGAATACCCAATTATCGGGGTCAATACATTCCTTGGAAAAGACGGTTCTCCAACGGTTCGTCCGGGAGAGGTTATCCGTTCCACTGAGGAGGAAAAGCAGGTTCAGATTGAAACTTTACATAATTTCCAGAAATCTAATGAAGACAGGTCTGCAGAAGCTTTAAAGCAGTTGCAGTATGCAGCCATCAACCAGCAGAATTTATTTGCAGTGATGATGGATGCTGTAAAATACTGTTCTCTTGGGCAGATTACCAATGCTTTATTTGAAGTGGGCGGTAAGTACAGAAGAAATATGTAGTCCGTGTCGGACAGACAATTATTAAATAGTAATTGTAAAACTTTTACAGATACAAACCTCAAGGAAATTTCTTTGAGGTTTTTTGTACTTTTACCCTACATAAAATATTTAATTAATGAAATATATTTTATTCCTGACAGGAATTATTTTCAGTGGCTACTTCAACGCTCAGGAAGCCGACAACAATCTCCAGGGTTATTTTATGACCAGTTCTAAAGAAACGCTATACCCCTATTTTGCCTTTGACGGCAATGGAAAGGTTGATATTGCAGGATATGGAAAAGGGGATTATTTTGTAAAAAATGATTCTGTGGTAGTTTTTCCGGATAAGGATATTTTTATTTTTAAAATGTCTAAAAACCGTTTGGCCGGTAATTCAACGTGGGTTAAGAACACCAAGTGGGACCTAAACAAAGACAGCATTGCCACAAACAACAGAAAAGATGATGCGCTGGCTAAGAAAAACGCACAGCTTCTTTATGAATATTACCGTAAAACAAGAGCTAAATCCAATGATCTCAACAAATTATTTGATAAAAATGCAATGGCAAATTACACAAAAAACATTGATGATTTGTGTACCAGAGGTCTTGCAAAGGCATGCATGGAGAAATTTGGCTTAATGGTCATGAACGATGTGGGCGGAATGGAAGCTGTCTTAAAAAATAAACTGAAAAAGCCTAAACAGAACCCTGAAATCATCAGGTTAGGGCAAAAAATCATCAGCATGGGCGAGGTCGAAGGCCATACCGTTTTGGGAAGCTATTATTATAGCCTGGGTGATAAAACCAAAGCTACAAAAGAATGGCAAACAGCAACTGATAGAGGAAGCACCAAAGCCGGATTAGCACAATTTGAAGCAGAAATGAATGATGCAGCAAAATAAAATGCAGAATGAATTAATGAAACCTAAAGCCGTATTCAACTGGAGCAGCGGAAAAGATTCCGCACTTGCCTTTTATAAAATCCAGCAGAAAAATCAGACGGAAGTTACAGCTTTACTGACCAGCATCAATAAAGAGTTTCAGAGGATCTCGATGCATGGTGTTCATGTCTCGCTTTTGGAAAAACAAGCCGAAAGCATAGGATTACCTTTGATTAAAATGGAGCTTCCCAAAGAGCCGTCTATGGAAGAATACCATGATATTATGGGTAAAACGATGTCGGATATTCAGGCTATGGGCATTACGCAATCCGTTTTTGGAGATATTTTTCTTGAAGACCTCCGGAAATACCGTGAGGACCAGCTGAATTCAATAGGAATGGAAGCCGTATTTCCACTTTGGAAGCAAAACACAACCGACCTCATCCACGAATTTCTGGATCTTGGCTTCAAAACTATTGTGACGTGTGTGAATGAAACTTATCTGGACAAAAGTTTTGCAGGAAGAATTATTGACCCGGATTTTATCAAGGATCTTCCTGACAATGTTGATCCATGTGGAGAAAACGGGGAATTCCACACATTTACTTTTGATGGGCCTATCTTTAGAAATCCTGTTCATTTTGGAATAGGAGAAACGGTAAAAAAGACCTATCCAAAACCGAAAGTAAATTCTGAAGATGAAGACGGTGAGTATGTTTTCTGGTTTTGCGACCTTATTTTGAAATAAGATTCTATTAGTTATTAGTACTTTTAATTTAATCTGAATTCGGGATTAAAATTAAACACAATGATAAACAAGGCTTTACAAAAGCATTTAATTGATTTTAAGATAAACAAAGCCGCTTCACTTATTGGTAAGCAATACGCAGGGAAGTATATTATTGAATTACTTTACTGAATAAATGTCCATGTTTTCCTTATTAACCTATCAGAGAATCAGCTTTGTTTGTCTTTGTGATAAGAATACAATTATTTTCAAATATTTCTTTATCCCGTAATTTGAATTCGAGATTAAAATTAATGTAATGATAAACAAGAATTTACAAAAGTATTTAATTGATTTTTAAGATAAACAAAGCCGTTTCACTTATTGTAAGCAATACACAGGAAAGAATATTACATTACTGAATGAATAGATTAGTCCAGCGTTGTTATTATTTTTTTCATCACATTAAATATCAGCTCGACATCCTTTTCGGTGGTTTGCCAGTTAACAAAAGCAGCTCTGATTCCTTTATGCCTATTATAAAAAGTTGGAGTCATGAAGACTTTTCCTGTGTCATTCAGTGCTTCCAGAAATCTGTTCACCTGATCCTGTTTTGCTTCCTCTTTTAAAGTAAAACATACTGTATTTAACCTTACGGGAGCCAGTAATTTGAAATCCTTACTGTCTTCAATCAGCTGTGCAAGCTGTTTAGATAGTTTTATATTGCTTTCTATAATATCCTGATATCCTTCTCTGCCATATGCCATGACAGAAAACCATGCAGGAAGTGCCTTTAATCTTCTTGAATTCTCAGGAAGAAAATTTAAATAGTTAAAATTCTCCAGCGGATCTCCCAGATAAGGAGCATTGGAATTCTGAAAGGTTTCCATCTGTAAAATTTTGTATTGTTCCTTCACAAAAAATACCGCACTTTCATAGGGAACATTTAACCATTTATGACAGTCTACTGTAATGCTGTCTGCGTGTTCCCAGCCGTTCACAAGATGCTTATCAGTATCTGAACAGGCTGCAAAACCTCCGAATGCCGCATCTATATGCCACCAGAATTTATACTTTTCTTTCAGCTTTCTGATCTCTGTAAAATCATCAAAATCAACCGTATTGACAGTTCCTCCGCTGGAAATTAAGATGAACGGCTCTCCATTAAGCTGTATGATATGATCTTCAAGATCCTGTATATTCATCGCTTCACGATCTTCTGCAACAGTTTTTATCTTTATCATATTATTGCTTCCTATCCCTAAAAGTGACAGTGATTTTATGGATGATGAATGGGGCATAGCCGTCAGTATTTTAACAGTTCCTGAAATTCCTTCTTTAG
This sequence comes from Chryseobacterium sp. NFX27, assembly GCF_049887855.1. NCBI lineage: Bacteria > Pseudomonadati > Bacteroidota > Flavobacteriia > Flavobacteriales > Weeksellaceae > Chryseobacterium > Chryseobacterium sp. NFX27. The sequence continues at coordinate 507,064 of NZ_JAGEKK010000001.1, forward strand.
CAATATCTCTTCCCTGCTCTTTTCCCAGCCATTGCCTTGCAACCGCCAGACATGTGAAATTAGACATCGTGGCTCCGGTGACAAAACCTCCCAGAAAATTTTTCGGCAGGCTAAGTAGATCCAGCAGCATCTTTATGGTTTCCATCTCTACATTGCCCGAGATGTCTCCCTGACCTGTTGTAGATTGCGTATTCTGATCGTAGACTGTTGCCAGCCAGTCTCCCGCAATGGAAGCCGGCGTAGTGCCTCCGGTTACAAATCCAAGGTATCGCGGCCCTGATGCTCCTACTATGATAGGTTCAAATCTTTCATTGAATATTTTTAAAGTCTCTTCGGTTCCAAAACCGGACTCCGGCAAGCTTAGGTTTTCGGGTACCCGATTATTATTTATTGAAGTAGGCCTTTCTGCCAGGGTATTCAGGTATTCAGTTCCTTGCTGCTTTATGATTTCAAGTATATGATCTATTTGCTCTGAATCCTTTTTCAAATATTCTTTCATTATGGTAGATGGTATTGTAAAATAATTTATTCAAAAATATTAAATACTTGTAAGATTCTACCTTGACTTAGCACAAATTTTGCTTCTCTTTGAGACTTCAAAGGATTTCCTTATATTTAATAGGTATTATCCCACATCAGTAACTTCTAAATTAAAAACACCTGTGATAAAAAATTTCATTCTCCTTTTACTTTTCTGCTTCTTGTTTTCTTGCAAAACAGAAACTCCCCAAAAACCGGTTGACAAAAATGTAATTATTGATTCCACCATCACTGCCTTTCAAAAAACTCTTTTGGAGCAGCAGATTGATTCTGTATTTAAAAAATATAAATTAAACGGAAGTATTGCCGTCTTTAAAGATTCACTGCAACTGTACAGGAAAGAAAACGGCTATTCCGATTTCAAGAATAAAGTAAAAATCGACAGCAATACGGTTTTTGCCATTGGATCTGTAAGCAAACAGTTTACTGCGGCTCTTATCCTTCTTCAGATGGAACAGGGAAAGCTGAATGTTAGTGACAAAGCATCCAGATACCTGAAAACATTTCAGACCAAAGACTATGAAAACATCACTATTCATCAGCTTTTAAATCATACTTCAGGATTAAATACTTTTGGGGGAAAGCTGATGTTCAAAAGCGGTTCGGACTTTTTCTATTCCAATGACGGTTTTAATGCTCTGGGCCAAATTATAGAAGCTGTTTCAGCAAAATCCTACGATGAAAATGTCATGGAGCTGTTCAAAAAAGCGGGAATGAAAAATTCTTCCACAGGAAATATCTTTGAAGATAAGGATTTTGCAAGTGCCTATTTGGGAAATGCTGCCAAGTTTACAGCCGTCCCGAATATGCCTAAAAGACTGGGAGGAAAAGATATAGGAACTCCGGCAGGCGGCATTCTTTCAACTGTAGAGGATCTCCACATCTGGAATAATGTTATGTATAGCGGAAAAATCCTCAAAGCTGAAACTTTAAAGCAGTTGGTTTCTAAAAGCTCGGAAAGGCATCATGCCATTTTAGGGAAAATGGGCTATGGCTATGGTATTATGGTCAATATCGGAAGCCCTGAAAGTTATTTTCACAGCGGTTACGTAAAGGGCTCCCCTTCTCTGAATATCTATTATCCACAAACCAAAACATCTGTTATTATTTTATCCAATATTGCGGATGAAGAAAAAGGAAAAAGTTCAACATTCAGGCCTCATGTGGAGGTTAAAAAGATTACAGATAATCTTGAGAGTACTTTGTTGCAGCTTAAAGTAAAACACTAATTTTTACAGTATGAAAAAAATGTATTTCATCGCCATTTACCCTCCACAGGACATCATTGATGAAGTAAAGGTGTTTAAACAGGATCTTGCTGTGAATTATGATAATTCAAAAGCATTAACAAATGATGCCCACATTACTTTATTATCACCTTTTGAAAGAGAACTGGAGCTGGAAAGCGATATTCACACTGCTTTCCAGAAAATAGATACGGATATTCCCCCTTTTGAAATACTACTGAATGGCTTCGGAAGCTTTCCCAATCCAAAAAATCCGGTCATTTTTGTCCATCCTGAAGCCAATGAAAATTTAAATTTACTTCATCAAAGGGTAATACAGCAGTTTAGTTTCGGTAAGAAATATTTCACGCCTCACATGACCGTTGGCTACAGAAACCTTAGTTTTGATAACTATCTGAAAGCTTGGAAGATTTACAAGGACAAAGAATACAAAACTAAATTTTTAGTCGATAAAATTCTCCTCCTCCGCCATGACGGAAGATGGATTCCTATTGCTGAAAAACAATTAAAATAAGGCTCAATCAAACTTTATTACAATTCGACAAAAAAGATTTATAAACGCTATCTTTGAGCCATGATTTCAGAGAAGATAATTTTAGGGATTGACCCCGGAACAGCGATTATGGGTTTCGGCATTATTTCCGTGACGAAAAGTAAAATGGAAATGATCTCCATCCACGAACTAATCCTGAAAAAATATCCGAACCACGAAACCAAACTGAAATACATCTTTGATAAAACATTAGCTCTGATCGACGAATATCACCCTGATGAAGTAGCCCTGGAAGCTCCGTTTTACGGAAAAAACGTGCAGAGTATGCTTAAACTGGGCCGTGCACAAGGCGTTGCCATGGCCGCAAGCCTGTACCGAAATATTCCCATCACGGAATATTCCCCTAAAAAGATCAAAATGGCCATCACCGGAAACGGAAATGCCAGCAAGGAGCAGGTAGCCGGAATGCTTCAGAACCTTTTAAAATTGAAAGAATTTCCCACCAAATATTTGGATGCCTCAGATGGCTTGGCCGTTGCAGTATGCCATCATTTCAATTCCGGGACTATTGCAGATACAAAATCTTACAGCGGATGGGATAGCTTTTTGAAGCAGAATCCGGGGAGGGTGAAGTAAAATATGAGTTACTTATAAATATGAGCTTTTACAAGTATAAGATTATGATCTATATCTATGATTAATAATACTATCTTTTTTGTGGATACTGAATATTAGTTCACCTTTCTTCTTCATAATAGTATCACCAGCTTCTATTTCATCTTTATATGAACTCCACCACCTATTATAGTGATTACACTCACAAGACTTCTTAGTTAGAGGGTCAAAACCTTTCGTTTTAAATGTATTAGAAGTATATGACGAAGGAGGAATTTCTACAACTAAAATACATTCTTCCTCTGCAAGTCTCTTTGCATTACTTTGATGGTCTATGCGGTTTGTGAAAAGAAAAAAAAATCAGCACAATTACTAAACATATAATTAAACTTATTTTCGGTTTTATATTTTTTTTAATTGAATTGAAGGGAATATTTAACATTTTTACGAAGCCAACTGCCCATCACTGATACAGTAAATATCTGCAGTTAAACCATTATGACTTAAAACATTTGCGGCATCTTTTAGCAGAGTTTTTACTGTAATCAGATACTACTGATCTATTGTTGTGGTCACTTGGCTTAAGAAATCCTGTGTAGAGGATTTGATATCTTTCTGCCATAATACTTCCTGGGCAGAAAGCCCTAGAACCGTGCATAGAATACATGCACCAGAGTAGAATTTCTTCATCTGCTTGTGTATTTAGTTTTTATAATTCAAAATGTAAAATTAACTTTTTTTTAACACACTCAAGTCATGTTAATGTGATTTAATAAGAGTTTTTTTTTACTGGAAACTGTTTTATTATCTATTTTACTTTGATTAATACAAATTTACTCCTGTAAAGCGACAGAACATGTCGTGTTTTTATTTATCAAAAAACAATTATCTTATGCGAACAATAACTTAAAGTAAATCAATCAATTAAATCAAAACATTCAATTACTTGGCAAAACATAATACTATCTTTTACATTGGTATGATTTTTAGTGCTACATTTGTATAAATTTTCACTAATGAAAACAAACCAACAAACTATAAATCAAGCGAATCATAAAATAAACTGGTTCCAGAAGTTTCTGATGGTGTGCTCCGGAGGAAATATTCATATTTTAAGAAAGACTCCGAGTGAATGGAATAAGTTTTCGGGAATTGGAGGAATTGTATTATTCACCGCAGTGTTTGCCACTCTATCGGCAGGCTATGCCATGTATACTGTATTTGATAATGTATGGACTTCAGTAGGTTTCGGAATTCTGTGGGGGCTCATGATCTTTAATCTGGACCGTTATATTGTTTCATCAATCAAAAAAACAGGAACATGGGGTAATCAGATTTTAATGGCTATTCCGCGTCTGGTTTTAGCAACCTTTTTAGGGATTATCATTTCCAAACCTCTGGAGCTTAAAATTTTTGAAAAAGAAGTCAACAAGCAACTCAACACTATTATTCAGCGAAATAAAAAACAGCTTGAGGGCGAAATGAGCGGCAGAATCCTGAAGCAGAGCGGGCCTTTTGAAACTGAAAAAAAACAGATCGCTGAGAAAACTATCCAGTATCAGAAAGCTTACGATTCAGCAGCTGTAGAGCTTGAAAAGGAAATTCTTGGAAAACAGTCCGGACTTACAAGTGGAAAAGAAGGCTATGGCCCCAACGCAAAACGTAAGCAGGAACTGAAAGAACAGCGTCGCCTGGATCTTGAAAATTTCCAGAAGCAAAACGCACCCAGAGTTGAATATTTAGATAAAGAAATCTCCAAAGTTTATACAAACCTGGAAACAGAAAGAAAATCCTCGGAAACCTTTGAGGATAAGTTTAATGGTTTTGCCGCAAGACTGCAGGCTTTGGATGAATTAGGCAAAAACTCGGCAATTATTGGACTGGCAGCAGCTTTTATCATGGGGCTTTTTATCTGCCTTGAGATTTCTCCGGTCCTTGTAAAATTGATTTCCCATGTCGGCCCCTATGATTATCTGTTAGAAAAGACAGAGAATGATTTCAGGCTTTATTCTAAGGAAAAAATTGAGAAAGGAAATGCTCTGACTGATTACAGAATTGATGATTTTAAGGATAATTTAAAAAAATAGCGTATTTTTCACGCATGATTATTGATAAAGAAGAGATCCAGAAGAAAAAGAAAAAGCTGGACAACTGTAAAGCATTCTTGAAAAAAGAATTCATCGGAATTGATAAGATTATTGATGATTTAATGGAATACATCCAGATTTGGTATCTGATGCCTGAAATCTTAACCCGTCCCGTAGTGATTAATCTCTGGGGAATGACCGGTGTAGGAAAGACGGATCTTGTACGAAAAACAGTCCGGTTCCTGGAGTTTCAAAACCGTTTCGTAGAGATAGAACTCAGCAACAGCGATGAAACTTCATGGAGCAAAAGTGTATCGGATATTTTCCAGAGTAACCGCCTCAGTGATGAAAAGCCGAGCATCGTTCTTTTTGATGAGATCCAGCGCTTTAACACAATCGATCCCGACGGCACACCGGTACCACAGACAAAATTCACCGATTTTTGGGAGCTTTTAAGTGACGGAAGGCTAAGCAAAAGAGAACGGGACGATCTTGAACATTATCTGTTTTCCTACCTTTTACGTAAAAAAGAAAATGACCGGCGAAAGATGAACGGTGAAACGGAAATGGATGAAAATCCTTATCTGAATCTTTGGGACGCCAAGGAACTGAAAAAGTACCTCAGCATGGAAGATGATGTGATGAGCATCATCGATATGAAAGAAGAAGATATGATCAAGCTGATTCTGAAGAAGCAGAAAGAGAAAAAGATCTATGAGCCGGTAGATTACAGCAAAATGCTGATCATCATCAGCGGAAATCTGGATGAAGCTTTTCAGATGTCCCGTGAAACCAGCGAAGCAGATATAGATGCGAATATATACCATGCATTCACAAAGAAAATAACCGTTGTTGATATCAAAAATGCCCTGTCAAGGAAATTCCGTCCGGAGCAGGTAGCCAGATTTGGAAATATCCACTTGATTTATTTTTCATTAAAGACAGAAGATTTTCAACAACTTATTCAAAGGGAAATAAATAATCTTAAAACCAAAACGAAATCAAAATTTGGCATCAGCTTAAAAATCAGCAAAAGCATCAATGAGCTGATTTATAGAAACGGGGTCTTCCCGGTACAGGGCGTTCGTCCGGTCTTCAGCAGTGTAGTTGATATCCTGGATACCAACCTCAGCAAATTTCTATTTGAAGCCATCACCAAAGATGACAAAACCATTGAAATTGATTATCTGGTAAAGCAAAAAACAATCACCGGGAAAGTAGGAAAACGTATTGTTGAAATTCCTTACACCGGAAGAATCGACAGTATACGGCAATCCAACCAACAGGATGCAGTTGCCAACATCAGTGTTCATGAATGTGGCCACGCCGTTTCCTATATGCTTTATACAGGTTTTGCCCCGTTGCAGCTGAAAAGTAAAGTAGCCAGCAGCTATGCTGCAGGATTTACCTTTCCGCACCAGATCCACGATACTAAGGAAAGTCTTCTTGGCAGAATTAAAATCTACCTGGCTGGCGGTATTGCCGAAGAAATTATATTTGGAGAACATAATGCAAGCATAGGAAGAAGCCATGACAGAGAGCAGGCAACCATGCTTGCTACCGATTACATCAGAAAATACGGTTTTGATGAAGAATATCAGGCAGCATATAACCTCGAGGAGTATCCGCACCGTATGCAGCATGATATTACGGATAAAAAGATTGAAAAACTAATGCAGGATCTCGCCGCAAAGACCAGGGAAGATCTGCTCTTTCATTTAGGCCTTCTGAAAGATATGAGCATTGAACTCAGCAAAAAAGGAAGTATGCTGCCTAAAGAAATCTATCTGACAGCAAAAAAACACCAACTTGAGGTCAGCATCAAAGAAGAAGGGCATCTTCATATTGCAGGGTATCATAAAATGCTTGGCCAGTAGAGAAAAAATCCATTATAATAGAAATTAAAATTAATAAAACCTTACCTTTCAGTCAGTTCTGAGAGGTTTTTTCTATATATGATTATTCTATCCGAATATTTTATAATTTTACTCTACTAAACTAATCCATCATGAAAAACTCAATTTTAGCATTCACGCTTTTCATAAGCAGTGCATTCATCTCTACTTTAAAAGCGCAGTATGAACCACTCCTTGGACAGATCGCTTTCGTACCCTACAACAGAACACCAAACGGATGGGCAGACTGTAACGGACAGTTATTGCCAATAGCACAAAACCAGGCTCTTTTCTCATTAATAGGAACTATTTACGGAGGAAACGGAACAACGAATTTCGCACTCCCCGACATGAGGGGGAGAGTTCTTATTTCTCAAGGGCAGGGACCTTACAGTTCTCATAATTATATGGTAGGTGAAACAGGAGGCAGTGAAACCGTTACGCTGACACAGCAACAGATGCCCGTTCATAGCCACACCGTGAATGCCGTAACAGCTGAAGGAAACCAAAACACTCCTGCAGGAAATCTTCCTGCAGATACTAAACTTTTAGACAAAGAATATTCTGATGTCAATGCAAATACAACAATGAAAGCTACGATGGTAAATCCAGCCGGAGGATCTCAGCCTCATGAAAACAGGCCGCCCTTTGTTACGATGAGATGTATCATAGCTTTACAGGGAATTTATCCAACTTTTAATTAATAAGTTATGAAAATTTTATACTTATTAGCTATAGCTCTTGGAAGTATAATGGCCGCACAGACCATTACTTTCAATGGATGTCATAACCTGTTTGACAACCAGAATTTTATATTTACGAAAACCGGAGTTGATGCATTCAATAAAAACATTTATATTACAACACCGGTTGACGGTCAGCCTTGTGGCGGGCTGGGAACGTGCGAATTTAAAATTCAATGGAATAATACCCTTACCAGATGGGAATTTCTCGCTGATGAAGGAAACGGAACCTTTACTGCTCCTTCACTTATTTATTACAATTCAACAGGTAATAATGCCAGTATGAAACCACCAAGCAATACGTTTGGAACATGGGTGGAAAATCAAACGGCAACAGCTGGACAGTGCGGAGGAAACCTTACCGGCACCAATTCCACCATGACAGGGGATGTACACAGCTCTTCACTGGGAACATCGGAAGTCACAAAATCTAAAATTCAGATTTTCCCGAACCCAGTTTCAGATGTTATTCGTATTTCGGGAATTGATACCGGGCAGACCACACAAATCTATAACCTAGATGGACAGCTGTTAAGATCTGAGCCATTTGACCGGAAAATAGAGGTCTCTCATCTTTCCGCAGGAGTATATATTTTAAAAATTACGACCAAAAATTTTGAATCTCATGAATTTAAATTCGTGAAAAAATAGAAAGTATAATGTCTTATAGCATTACTTGATTATTGATATAGCCTTCGGAATTTCTGAGGGCTATTTTGGGAATATTTTTTGCAGGGTATTTTCCATGCCTTCAAGTGTTGTCAACAGTTATATTTATTTTCCTGAGACTGAGATATTAAGAATTGTGTATCAGTCCGGGGCTGTTTATGATTATCTTAAGGTTCCGATCTCCATATCTGAAAAATTCAGGGAAGCCAAATCAAAAGGCAGATTTCTGAACAGTGTTATCAAGCCCAGGTTTAAATATGTCAAGATCAACTGAACGAATCATAATAAAAAATGCCTCCATTGCTGGAGACATTTATATTTGTATAATCAAAATTTATTTAATGATCAGTTTAGAGGTCTTAGTATCTTTTCCGTTGGAAATCTGAACCATATAAACTCCTTTTTCGAGCTGTTGGTTAATCGCAGACTTTAAATAAAATTGGCCGTACAAGCTATGTACAGCCAATTGTATAATATATTTTTAGATATTCTAAAAAGAATAGTTTGGAGCTTCCTGAGTGATAATCACATCATGCGGATGAGATTCTTTCAAACCGCTTCCGGTGATCATAACCATTTTCGTGTCTTTCTGCAAAGCTTCAATATCTTTAGCCCCACAGTATCCCATACCTGCTCTTAAACCTCCGGTCAGCTGGAAAATCACATCTTCTAACTTTCCTTTGTGTGGCACTCTTCCTTCAATTCCTTCCGGAACGAATTTTTTAGCTTCACTCTGGAAATATCTTTCTTTTCCTCCTCTCTTCATGGCGGAAAGACTTCCCATTCCCTGGTAAGACTTGAATTTTCTTCCCTGGAAAATAATTTCCTCTCCCGGAGCTTCATCAGTTCCTGCTAAAAGGGAACCCAACATGACGGCTCCTGCTCCACTTGCAATTGCTTTTACAATATCCCCGGAAAGCTTGATCCCTCCATCGGCGATTACCGCTACGTTTTTAGAAGCTGCATATTCGTAAACATTATAAATCGCAGATAATTGAGGAACCCCAACACCTGCAACCACTCTCGTTGTACAGATAGAACCAGGGCCTACTCCTACTTTAAGAACGTTAGCTCCCGCTTCAATAAGGTCTTTTGCAGCTTCAGCAGTTACAATGTTTCCTCCTACGATATCTAAATCCGGATATGTTTTTCTGATTTCTGAAATTTTATCCAGAACTCCTTTTGAATGTCCGTGAGCAGAATCAATAGCTACGATATCAACACCAGCGCTTACCAGTGCTGCAATTCTGTCCATCGTATCTTCTCCAACACCAACACCCGCTCCTACGATAAGACGTCCTTTGTGATCTTTATTGGAATTCGGATATTCCAGCTGGTTGTCAATATCTTTAATCGTAATTAATCCTACCAGCTTGTTATCTTTATCTACGATCGGAAGCTTTTCTACCCTGCTTTTAAGAAGAATTTCTTTAGCTTTCTCAAGGTTGGTATTTTTATCAGAAGTGATCAGATTTTCTTTGGTCATGATCTCTTCAACCTTCATGTCAAGGTTTTCCTGATATTTTACGTCTCTGTTGGTAATGATCCCAATCAGTACATTATCTGCATCTACTACAGGAAGGCCGGAAATTTTATATTTGGCCATAGTTTCCTTAGCTTCAGCCAATGTATGATCTTTTGAAAGGGTAACAGGATCAGAGATCATTCCGTTTTCTGAACGTTTTACACGGTTTACCTGTGCAGCCTGCTCAGCGATCGTCATGTTTTTGTGGATAAAACCCAAACCTCCGACTCTTGCCAAAGCAATAGCCAGATCTCCTTCAGTAACGGTGTCCATCGCAGCAGAAACTATCGGAACATTCAGCGTTATTTTGTCGGTAAGTCTTGATTTTAATGATACCTGATTAGGTAAAACTTCTGAATAAGAAGGGACTAGAAGAACGTCATCGAAAGTGATGGCTGTCTCTACAATTTTGTTATGAATAGACATCTTTACTTTCTTTGCAAAATTAGGCTATTTTAACGAGATATGAAAATCCTTTTCAATAGTTTAAATAAAATTTAATAATCAATAACTTAAATGAAAAAACCGCTCTTATTAAGAACGGTCTTTCTGTACAAAATAATTGATATAGTATGAAACTAACTTGTTTTTCCTTTATGAATGCGTAAAATAAATAAGTTTACTTATCTGTGGCGGCATTAATCACTTTTGAAATATCATCTGCCGTAAAGTTTCCCTTTACATCCACAAAGACCAGTTCTTTATCTGAGTTGACAGTGATCATCATATTTTTAATGGTTTCTCCATTCTGCTTTACCCTTACGTTGACATTTTCACCGTTATGTTTTATGGTGGCCCATTCTTCAAAGTTATTGTCATTTAAGTATCTGGAATACTCATTCAGCATATCTTTGCTCCCGTTATCCACGGTCATGACTTTTATTTTTGACACTTTTTTAACCAAAGCAATAACTTCCTCACTTTCGCCGTCTTCCCTTAAAGCTTTTTTAATAAATGGTTTTGCCATAAACACAGGGACATTGAAGCTTGCAAATGTTGCCCCCTTAAAATCATATCCGGACTCCTTAAAGAAAGCTATATTGGGGCTTCCCGAAACAATGCACGACTGGAGCATAAGCAATATAAAGGTTCCTAAAAAAATGTTTTTTAAAGTTTTCATGGTGATCAGTTTTTTTTAATCGATAGGTTTCAGATTACCTCCGGATGTTTTGCTGATATTGGATTCTATTTCAGGTCTTCCTTTATATTTTACCAAACCTCCTGATGAAGCCTTTACTTTCAGTCTGGTAGAAACATTCACGGAAAGATTTCCTCCGGATGTGGCCTCTGCCTCAAGGTTATTCAGCTTCAGTCCGTCTGCTTTAAAAAGTGCCCCGCTGCTGATATCTATTATTCCCGAATCTGCTCTCCCTTCAATAGCTGTATTGGATCCGCTGGAAGCCTTTACCATAATGGTTCCCGCTGTTATTCCGGCTCTGATACTGGCTCCTGATGAAGTACCTATATCTACTTTATTTGAAACTTTAAAATCTCCTTTCACGTTAGCACCGGATGACACATCAATAACCAGATCATTTTCATTTATAGAATTCACTACATTGAAATTAGCTCCTGATGAGGCCTTGATATTCTCCATTCTCGGAGAAGAGACGTTAACGCTGAGATTTCTAAACTTTAAATTCTTTGTTCCTTTATTATCTACGTAGACTTTCAAAACCCCATTTTCCACTTTTGTGATGACATACTGAAGTTTATCAGAATCAGCGATTACTTTTACATTAGTTGGGCTTTCCTGTTTGAAAACCACATTCACGCCGGTGCTTACCTGAATTCCTGAAAACTCGCCAACATTTCTAGCTTCCCCGTTAAGATAAGAGGAATTATTTTCAGAGGTAAGGCTGTTTCTTGTATTGGTTACAGGGTTGGTTTTGGTCTCGCTGGAATTAATGATCTTATTCACATCATCCATAGAAAGTTTTCCGTCCAGCATGACCAGGATATTTTCTCCTTTTCCTCCATCAATGCTTAGCAGGAGATCATCCAGCATTCCGTCCTTTGCGTCAGAAGAAAGAAATTTTATCTTTGCTCCTGAGTTGTTGACAGACATGATCTCATTGTAATTAAGGTTCTTCAAATACACGGAGACATCTTTGCTGAGTCTGGAAAGATTATCCTGAACTTTACGCCCTTCAGTTGTATTAGCATTTTCCGGATTTTCTGTAATAAGAATTTTCAATCCGTTAATTTTTGAAAGCAGTGGTTTGATCTGATCCAGTTGGGAATCGTCAATATTAAGGCTGCTCAGCATACTGAACATAGGCTTTGCAATTTTAATGGAGGTTACCCCTTCCACCTCCTGATACCTGTCAAAAAGCATGTCGAATTTATCCTGTTGCCCATACACTGTAAAGAAGTGGGAAAAAGCGAGCGCGAATATTATAAATATTTTTTTCATGAGTCAATTTTTATTTTCTTAAGCTGATTACTCTTGCCTGATCAGGAGCATAATCTATTTTTGTTGTTAATAATCGTCATCTACTACTGTAGGCTGTGCTAACTTTTCACTAACGTTATTTGCAAATATCTGGAATGAATATTTTGTTACATTAATCGCTTCATCTACATTATCGATCCTTTTCCCATTTACAATGACATAAGAATTTTTATATCCGGTAGAATCTTTTAAAGCTTTATTATCTTTGAATGAAGAGTTGCTCACAAACTTCGGTTTTGATTCTTTTTTCAATCTTCCCCTTTTTGGCAATATCTCATCCAGTACATCCTTTTCCGCCACTGAATTCTCCTGGAAAATAGAATCTTTTTTTGCCCCGGAAATAGAATCGGTATGGTTAACTGCCACCTGCTCCTGGTGGTCATTGTTCTCTTCAATAAATTTTGATTTCTGCTTCAGAACCTCATCTTTTACCAGTTTCTCTCTTTCAATCACACCGGTACGGTAATCATTAAAGAAAAAACCAATACTGAAAAGAAGCACTAATCCGGCTGCCATCCAGAACCATTTCGGAAAAGAAGGTTTGTTCTTGTGGAGTGGGATGATCGATGCCTGGTTGGCTTCAGAGTCATCAGCCCTGCCTTCTGCTTTCTGAAGAAAATCTTCAAAACTCCAGTCCATTTTTTCTTCCTTTATCTCCCGGAAGATCTCATCGTATTTATTCTGAAATTGATCTTTGTTCATAGCTCATCAGTTGTGATATTTGTTCTTTTACTTTTTGTCTCGCCCGCATCAGATTTACCCTTACTGCGTTTTCTTCCATTTCCAGCATTCCGGAAATTTCCGAGACCTCATATTCTTCTACATCTTTCAGATGGATCACCATTTTCTGCTTTTCCGGGAGCTGGTTGATAAACCCTATAATATGCTCCTTCAGATTATTGATATCCATGCTGTACAATTCCGAGCGGTGAAGCTGCAAATCTGCAAATCCCAACTTCACATCATGGTGCTTCAGTCTGTTAAGACACTCATTCCGGACAGATTTCAAAGCATAGGATTTTAAATTTCCAAACTTCTCCAGTTCTTCTTTCTTCTGCCAGAATTTAATCATCAGGTCCTGCACCACATCTTCTGCCTCATCACTGCTCATAACGAATCTTTTCGCAAAACGATACATCTCGTCTTTGAGAATAAACACCGTATTCTTGAAAGTTTCTTGGGTCATGAGTTTTGTTTCTATTAGTAAGACAATTAAAATCTTTATTCTATTACACTACATTATAAAAAAAGTGGTGATTTTCTAATTTTAGATTACCAATTACACTCATAAAGTCCATTTAGAAAGAGTTTTATGATTTTTATAAAATTACATATTTTTTTCTTTTAGAAAAATAGTACGGATATCAGTAATTTTTGACTGCACCTTCTCCAATTGTTTTTCACACATTTGTAGAGTTATAAAAAAGAATTATATTTAACTCATTAAAAACAAAATGCATGAAGAAAAAATTAATCCTCCGGCTCCTGCCGCTAATAGCTTTGGCTATGATTTTACAATCCTGTAGAACCAGCGAAGATTATCTTTCCGGTAGTAATGATGAGCCTTCTTACTCCAAAAAGTTTCAGGTGTTTTCGGCAGCCAATAAAGAATATGTAAACTACGCTCAGGGGTTTAGAACGCTGTTGGAAAACTATGACCAAATTAATGGCACCGGCTACACCAGAGCTGCATTATTGAAAAAAGGAAACTTCAATAAAAATGAATCAGAGTATGTAGAATTTAACCTTCATTCTCAGGAAATGCTTCTGGACGATGGTGAGAGATGGGTAATATATCCCATCATAAAAAGTAATCAGGCTGATGGCCTTATGGCTGGTATTCTCAGAAATGAGGAAACAGAAGTAGAATTCAGGAAATTGGATTCCGGAAATTCTTATTATACCGTAGTAATGGAGATATTCCGTAACGCCTATATGAAAAGTAATCTGAAAAAAGGATTGGTAAGTAAAGGGAGCGGTTGTGGATTTGAGGGACAGGAACCCTGCGATGTGGGTGAAATCGTTATTCCTCCCCCTCCCAAACCAAGACCTACAGGAGGTGGAACACAGGGAGGATGTACAGGATACAACAACTGTTTTGACCCAAGTGTAGGAAGCGGAGGCGGAGGAAGTGCAGGACAGGGAAGTGAAGACCCCACTCCGTGCTGGAGAATGCAACTAAAAACAAATAATGAAACTTTTAAAAACAATATCACAAGTCTTGAAGGAAAAACAGGGGAGAGTTTTGAAAGCGGTTTCAGAATAGGAAGCGGAGGCGAGAACCAAATACTGCAAAATAATCCGGGAAGCCAAACTGTAAATATGACACGTTTCCCAAATACAGTTGCGATAATGCATTCTCACTACGATGGTTTATATCCAATATTTTCTCCGGGAGATTTAATGTATTTTAATGAATGGATTATATGGGCACAAAACTATAACAGCAATCCGGCAAACTCACCTAAAATTCCTCTTAGCCAAATTGTTTTTACAGTAGTGAGCAGCTGGGGAAATTATTCTTTTATGTTTGATGGCACATCTTCTACACCTTTTCCTAATTACACTCAAGAGCAATTTGATGAATTAAATTCCAAATACATTCAGTTATTAGATGAAGCAAAGAGTGTAGCAAATGTAAGTGGTAGCGTAAGCTATAATATGGAACAGCTTGAAAAAGGATTTCTTAAATTTATGAACGAAAAAATGAATATGTCTGGTGCAAGTCTTTTCAGAAATACTTCCAGTGGAAATACCCAACTGAGTTTGGTAAACGGAAAACTAGTAGAATCGAATTGTCCTTAATACTAAAAAATCAACCATTATGAAAAATATATTTTTAATTATAGTAACCATATTTACAATTTCCTGTAAAGCACAGGAGTATCCTCTTAATACAAGTCTAGATAATCTACCAAACAATGCTTATTTAAAAGATACTAATAATGAACTTAATAAATATGTAGGTCTTTGGAAAGGAACGTGGGATGGAAAAACGCTATATATTCAGTTAAAAAAACTAAAACACTATTCTTCTATACCAGGAGATACTCATCCATATTACATGGATGTAATTTTTGGTGAAAGAAAAGTTGTGGCAGCTGATGGAACTATAGAAATTGACAGAATTACTAATTTCGATGAACAAGGTCCGGAAATAAGAGGGATATTTTCAAGCTTAAGAAACGGAAACTGGAAAAGACTGTATTTCTCTCCTAAAAATATGTGTGGAAAAAGAGCCTCGTTAGATATTACTAATTTTACAGGAAATCAAATGACACTTCATTTAGAATATATGCCTAGTATTTATAAGGAAGATTGTATACATAATGCATATGTTCAGCAGCATAATGATTTTCCTATTAATTTTCCTAAAGATATTGTACTAACAAAGCAATAAGGATGAGGCAATCCGAAAAATTCGGACTGCCTCATTTCAATTACAGATGATGAAAAATTTATTTTTAATTATAGTAACATTACTATTGTTTTCTTGTAAAGCACAAGAGTATCCCTTATAATCCTACAGATATACCAGCTAATGCTTATCTAAAGGATATGAATAATGAATTGAATAAGTATGTAGGTCTATGGAAAGGCACTTGGGATAGTAAGATTATCTATATTCAGTTTAAAAGGTAAAATACTATTTATCAGTTCCTGGGGGAACTCATCCTTATTATACTGATTTAATATTGGGAGAAAGAAAAGTGATTTCAAATAACGGAACTGTAGAGATTGATCGGATTACTAATTTTGATGAACAAGGGGCTGAAATTAGTGGGATGTTTTCAAGCTTAAGAAATGGAAACTGGAAAAGACTGTATTTCTCTCCTAAAAATATGTGTGGAAAATCGGCAGCTTTAGATATTACTAGTTTTACAGGAAATCAAATGACACTTCATTTAGAATATATGCATAGTATTTATAAGGAAGATTGTATACATATGTTCAGCAACATAATGATTTTCCTATTAATTTTCCTAAAGATATTGTATTAACAAAGCAATAAGGAGGAGGCAATCCGAAAAATTCGGACTGCCTCACTTCAATTACAGATGATTAAAAATATATAATTATAAAGGCAGCAGTATTAAAAATGGAAGACATAACAGGCTATAAATACTGATGCAGATTTAATAAAATTTTTACCATATCCCTTCATAGTCGCAGAAACCTAGCCTACTGATAAATTATTCTGACAAAACAGTATTAATACAAATCCCTCCGAAAATCTTTGGAGGGATTTGTATTAATACGTATCAAAAATATGTTTCAGAATAGCTTTATCTTCATCCGCTAAAGTAACTTTTCTTCTAGCCATTGCTCTTTCTGCCACTTCGTAAGCTTTATCCAGCTTGAATCGTTCATCATCTTTACTACCACCCCATGAGAAGTTCTCCACAAGGTTTGGCGGAAAGCCAGGCTTAAATATATTAGAAGCAACACCTATTACCGTTCCGGTATTCAGCTGGGTATTGATCGCTGTTTTAGAGTGATCTCCCATAATAAGACCGACAAACTGAAGTCCGGTGTCTTCAAAAGCTTTTGTCCTGTAACTCCACAATTTGACCTGACTGTAATTATTTTTAAGGTTGGAAGAATTGGTATCCGCTCCGAAATTACACCATTCACCAATCACAGAATTCCCTACAAAACCTTCATGTCCTTTACTTGAATAGCCAAATATGATGATATTATTCACTTCTCCGCCCACTTTACAATGCGGGCCGACAGTTGTAGCACCATAAATTTTTGATCCTAAGTTAAACTTGGACTCTTCCCCCAGCGAGATCGGTCCACGGAGGTTACAGCCTTCCATCACCTCAGCATTTTTTCCGATATAGATTTTTCCTGTTTTTGTATTGATGGTAGAAAATTCGATCTGAGCTCCTTCTTCAATGAAAAGATCTTTCTTATCCCCTAAAAATCCATTGGTAGAGGAAAGCTCCTGTGAAGTTCTTCCTTCGGTCAGCAAATTGAAATCAAAATCAATGGCAAGATGATTATAAGTAAATAAGTCTGCCGGTTTTTTAAAGAAGGTTAATTTCTCCTTTACATCTGTCATCTTCTCGATCTGATTCAGGGAAAAATCTTTCATATTAATCCTTGCCGCAATCAGTTCATCTTCATAAACAAGTGCTTCGCCCTGTTTAAGATCTTTAATTTGCTGAATGACCGTTTCGGTAGGCAGAAAATTAGTAACCAGGAAAAGACTTTCTTTTTCTTCTGGATTTTTGAATTTATTCTGAAGATAATTTTCAGTAAAATAAGAAACCTCGGTATTTCCTAAGATCTTTTGCCAGCGCTCAGAAAAAGCAAGAATTCCGCATCGCATAGCGGCAACAGGGCGGGTAAAAGTCAATGGAAGAAAATCTTCCCAATACTGGGCATCTGAAAATACTAATTGCATTGTAATATAGAAGTTAGAGATTAGAAGTTAGAAGTTAGAAGTCCAATGTTGAGATATTGATCTGCCAACGGATTCGGGACATCTATTTTCTGTTCAGAGCAAAAATACAAAAATAGCTGGAAATAGAACCTGAAATTTATATTGCAGAAGTCATATATGCATGATTGCTTTTCATTCCAAACGCAACTTGCCGTTCTACTAATTTCTAACTTCTAGATTCTAATTTCTCAAAATAAAAAAAGTCTCCCAATAAATTGGAAGACTTCAGTATGCTTGGTAACAAAAAATTACTTAGCGAATTTTTTGTATTTGTTCATAAACTTATCAACTCTACCTGCAGTGTCAACTAATTTCACTTTACCAGTGTAGAAAGGGTGAGAAGTTGAAGAGATTTCCATTTTGATCAATGGGTATTCTTGTCCTTCATATTCGATACTGTCTTTTGTTTCTGCAGTAGATTTGCAAAGAAACACCTCGTCGTTACTCATATCTTTGAAAACAACAAGTCTATAATTTTCTGGGTGGATTCCTTTTTTCATAATACAATTTTTAAAAAATTAAAGTTTGCTTCCGAAATAGTAATGGTATTTCTCTGCTAATTTTAGGTTGCAAAAGTACAACATTTTTTCAAATATACAAATACCAGATTCAATATTTTTTATTGATAAGAAATTCAAAGTATTTTCGTTAAATTTGGAATCTTAAACTTTATTTTCGATGAAAATCAAACTATTACTGGCTTTTTCTTTTTGGATGCTTCTTGTAGCAGTATCGTGCAATAAAGATGATATTACTTTTGACGCTCCATCACAGCAGTTAAGTTTTTCAAGGGACACCGTATTCTGTGATACAGTCTACCATCAGGTACGTTCTGAAACGTATTTTGTAAAAGTATATAATAATGAAGACAAGGATGTTTTAATTCCGAGAATCAATCTGGAAAGGGGAAGTGCATCATTATACAGGATCAATGTAGATGGAAAACCGGGCTATGATTTCAAAGATGTCCCGTTGAGAAAGAAAGACAGTATGTATATTTTTGTAGAAATTGCTCCCGAAGCTACCGGTCCTGAAGCTATTGCCGAAGATAGAATTGTCTTTAACAGCGGTGCGGGACAACAGCATGTAACTTTGTTCTCAGTAGTTCAGGATGCAGAATTTTTCATCGAAACACCAGGCAATCCTAACGTAATTTCCACTCATACAACTTGGAACAACAATAAAGCTAAGATTATCTACGGAGATCTTACGATCAATCCAAATATCACACTGGATATCCAGGCGGGAACTAAAGTTTACTTTCATAAAAACAGCGGCATGAAGGTATCATCCGGAGCAAGCTTAAATATCAACGGGGTTTTTGACAATGAGGTGATCCTGCGCGGGGACAGAAATGATCCGTATTATGACACCATCCCTAAGAACTGGAATTCTATCCGGATGGAACCTAATTCTATTCTCAACATGAATTTTGCAAGGCTTTTCGGAGGAACAAGAGGCTTAGATATGAAACAGAACACGGCAACTATCAGAAACTCATTCATCCATACTTTCTTTGAATATGGTATTTATGCAGTGGGTTCAACGGTTAATGCCAATAATTTAGTGATGAACAATTGCGGTGAGTCATGTATCGGGATTTTCAGAGGTGGCAATCACAGCTATACCCATGCTACGATTGCTAATTATTCTAAAACAATGGGATCTTTCAACAGAAACGGAATTACCGCAGCCAATGAATGGAAAAATGCAGCAGGAACTACAGAACAGGGAGCACTTCAACGCCTTGATATAAAAAACAGCATCGTCTTTTCAGACAGGGACAACTCTGTGAATTTTGAGCAGACTCCGGGACAGCAGTTTGAATTCCTGATCCAGAACTCGCTGATAAAGTATTCCGGCACATCTGAAGCCGGGTTCAATTTCGATAACAATGTCAATGTAATACAGAGCATTAAGAATGAAGATCCACAGTTCCTTAATTATTTTGCAGCGAAGATGAACCTAAGGGTAAAAACAACATCTCCGGCAAGAGGAAAAGGCAACGTTACTGTAGCCGGAACCGTACCTTTTGATATTGTGAATGTATCAAGAACAACCAACCCTACTCTTGGAGCTTATCAATAATGGAAATCACAAAACTGCAGGAACAGGTAGATGAATGGATCAAAACCATAGGAGTCCGTTATTTTAATGAGCTGACCAATATGGCCATGCTGACCGAAGAAGTAGGCGAAGTAGCCCGCATCATCGCCAGAAGATATGGCGAACAAAGCGAAAAAGAAAGCGATAAAAGCAAAGACCTCGGCGAAGAGCTGGCAGATGTGCTGTTTGTTACTTTATGTTTGGCCAATCAGACCGGAGTAAATTTACAGGAAGCCTTCGACAAGAAAATGAAAATCAAAACTGACCGTGATAAAGAACGGCATCAGAACAACGAAAAGTTGAAATAATAAATAGATATCAGATACAAGATGTCAGATATCAGACTTTAAAACAATCTGATATCTGATGTCTGTTATCTGAATATTTTCAAATTGCAGAAATAATGAAGTTAGAAAAATCAAAGTTAGCATCAGATAAAACAGTTCAGATCAGCGGTTCGAAAAGTATTTCGAATCGTTTGTTGATTTTGGAAAGTTTATTTAAAAATATACAGATCGGGAACCTGTCTAATTCCCAGGACACTCAGCTGCTGAAAAAAGCACTGTCTGAAAATACAGAAACCGTAGACATCCACCATGCAGGAACAGCCATGCGTTTCCTTACTTCCTATTATTCAATATCTGAAGGAAAAACCACGGTTCTTACCGGATCCAAAAGAATGAAGGAAAGGCCTATCAAAAACCTCGTTAATGCATTAAAAGACCTGGGTGTTGAGATCGAATATCTGGAAAATGAAGGCTTTCCGCCTTTAAAGATCACAGGAAAGAAGATCACGCAAAAGAAGGTCAATGTTCCGGCTAATATATCCAGCCAGTTCATCACTTCCCTGCTTCTGATTGCCGGCAAGCTTGAAAACGGACTGGAAATTAATTTAGTGGGTGAAGTTACGTCAAGATCTTATATAGAGATGACGCTGGATATCCTGACAAGATTCGGGATCAGTAACAGCTTTGAAGGAAATAGGATTAAAGTGGAACCGTTTGATATGAATGGTAAATTATCCGCTACAAGCTATGAAGTGGAAAGCGACTGGAGCTCGGCTTCATACTTCTACTCCATCTGTGCACTGGGAAGAAAAACCATTCATCTGAAAAGCTTTTACAAAGAATCTACCCAGGGAGATTCTGCTATAGCTAAGATCTATAAAGACTTTTTCGGTATCACTACCACCTTTATTGAAGAAGAGCACAAAATTACCCTTCAGCCGGAACCTGACTTTATTTTCCCGGGAAAAATCATCCTGGATATGAATAACTGTCCGGATATTGCCCAAACACTTTGTGTAACAGCAGCAGCCTTAAAAATTCCTTTTGAAATTTCAGGACTGGGCACTTTAAGGGTAAAAGAAACCGACAGGCTGCAGGCTTTATATAATGAACTGAAAAAACTGGGTACTGAAACTGAAATTACAGATCTTACCATCAAATCTGTGAGTTTCGGGGAGCCGGAGGAAAATATTTCCATTGCAACTTACCAGGATCACAGAATGGCGATGAGCTTTGCTCCGTTCTGCCTTATTAAAGAACTTAATATTGAAGAGGAAGACGTTGTGGAAAAATCTTACCCGATGTTCTGGAAGGACCTGAATGACATCATGATAAAAGGATAGAAAATTTTGAAAAATTCTAATATGATAAGAAAGTATGTATTCTTTTTCTTCCTGCTGATCCCTATGTTTTCCTGGGCGCAGTATCTGTTACCCAATGAAGAAACTGTTTTCTCATTCAAAACAAATAATGGGAAAATCATGGCTTTGGTTAAAGATAAAAAGAATGAATATATTCAGTATAGATTCGGTAGTAAAGACCGTGTAGAAATGGAATTTCCGGCCACAAGAACCCAAGAAAGCTGGAAGCAGTTTACCTACAGCTCTTACCATAGAGGCGGCGGAAAACAGAATGCAGGCATGGACCTCAACTATCTGACATTTACCAAAAACAACTACAAATATCAACTGTTCAGAACCTATTCTGCAGAAGATGAATCATTTTCTACCGGCATTACCGTTACCGACAGCAAAGGAAAAGAAACTGAAATTACAGGAGTTTATAAAACCATCAAGGGCTGCATGTGCAATCTGGAAAACACAGAGGTAAGGAAAGAAGATTTTGGTTCTTAGTTTAATCTATTAAAATGAAACAACTTTTTTGTTTTTCAGTCCTATTAATATGCACCGTGTATCATTCACAAAGCCTTAAGGATTTTACGGTTCCTGGCGGATATCAAAAAATTTCCAAAACTGAAGGAGATCTGGATAAAGACGGAACAGATGAAACAGTGATCATTTTCAATACGGATAAAAAAGCTAATACGGATGACCGCGATGATTTCCTGAGGACATTCTTTATTCTAAAAAATATAGACGGAAAACTAAAGATCTGGAAACAAAACAACACCGTTCTTTTTTCCAGCGGAATGGGATTCTATCCAGAAGATAATGCACCTCCTGAACTATTGATTAAAAACAACAGTCTTTCTATTACCCAAATATTCAATAGCAATTCGAGACATACCCAGACTTATAAACATACCTTCAGATTTCAGAATGGTGATTTCTACCTTATCGGTTCCCATGACAGATTTGAAGACACCTGTGAGTTCAATTACCTGACCGAGATCAATTTTTCAACCGGGAAAGTAATTACAGATGAAGAATACTCCTCCTGTGATGATGAAGAAAAGGATATTCCAAAAGATGTTCACAAAGAACTGATCCATCCGTTTAAGACTTTGATCAGAATGAGTCATTTCAGGATTGGGGAAAACAAATTGAAAACACCCGGTTTGAAAAGAGAAATTAATTACTGAAAATCAAACACATAGAAAAGAACTACACTTTAGCTCATTTCTGTTTATTTTTTACTCACAAACTTATCCACAGACTTATCCACAGTTTATCAATGCATTTTCACTTACTGATTCAGAAAAAGATGATAGCCGGTGATTTTATTTCTGAACAATTTTATACTGCAATAAATAATAGAGTTCCTATTTCTTTTTTTACATTTGCTGAAAATACGGTTTGTACTGAAACACAGCAGCCGGAAGAAAAACAAAAGTCTAAAATTATAAACAATCAATGACTATTATCATCACTGGAACCTCATCAGGAATAGGTTTTGTACTGGCCGAATATTTTGGGAAAAAAGGCCATAAAGTATATGGTTTAAGCCGAAAACATACGGAAAGCCAGTATTTCAGGTCTATTCCGACAGATGTTACCGACAACACAGCCGTTCAGAATGCTATCATTGAAGTATTAAAAACAGAATCAAGGATTGATGTACTGATAAACAATGCAGGAATGGGTATGGTAGGCGCTGTGGAAGATTCTACTAAAGAAGACATTTTAAAACTGTTCAACCTGAATCTTGTAGGAGCTGTCCAGATGATGAGTGCTGTTCTTCCGAAAATGCGTGAAAATAAGTTCGGAAAAATCATCAATATTTCAAGTATAGGAAGTGAAATGGGACTTCCGTTCCGCGGTTTCTATTCTGCTTCCAAATCTGCTTTGGATAAGGTAACTGAAGCCATGAGATATGAAGTATACCCATGGAATATCGATGTGTGCTCTCTGCATCTTGGTGATATCAAAACAAATATTGCAGAGAACAGAGTGAAAACACAGGTTTCCGAACCGTACAAAACTATATTTGACAAAGTTTACAGTTTGATGAACTCGCATGTAGGTGACGGAACCGAACCTCTTGAAGTGGCAGCCTATGTTGAAAAACTTTTAGACAAGAATAAATGGAAAGCTCATTATTATTTCGGTAAATTCGGGCAAAAGATCGGAGTTCCGCTGAAATGGATCCTTCCTCAGGGAACCTATGAGAATCTGATGAAAAAATATAATAAACTGGACTAATTTCAGTTATTAAAAAAATTATTTAAATCTGCTGTTAAAACCGTTAAAATTATTGAGTTGTTAAGAGCTAGTCAACAAACTCTGTTAACGGTTTATAGAAATTGAACATTGAAGTTATTTCTAAAAATATTTTTTATCCTGTTTTGCGTTTTTGTACAAGCGCAGAAGAAACAGTATTGGCTTATTGATACGGAAACCAATGTCAGAAAAAAGGTCAATGATTCTGTTTCAGCGGCAAAATTTCTGGATTCCCTGTCTCAGAACAATTATTTCTTCACCAGGCTGAAAGAAGTGAAAGTGAACGGCGACAGTACTGAAATTTTCTACGATAAAGGAAAAAACTTTAATGAGACTTATGTCGATCTTTCTGATTCTGTTGCTGTGAAATTAAAAATACAAAAAGAATTTTTCACTAAAAATTTAGATTCAACAAAGAAAAGCATTAACAAAAGATATATTGATGACGGGTATTCTTTCAGCCGTCTTAAATCTAAATATAAAGGTCAGAAAAACGGCTATCCCGTGATAGAGCTGGATATTAACAAAAATGATAAGCGGACGATCGACAATTTTGTAGTGAAAGGTTACGAAAGAGTTCCCAAAAGGTTTATGAAAAACCTTGAAAAAGAATTCAAAGGGAAAACTTACGACGACAAAAATCTACTGGCTATCAGCAAAAATTTCCAGAGCCATGCCTTCGTTACCCTGGAAAGGCCTCCACAAACATTATTTACCAAAGATTCCACAAGCATTTATCTGTTTATGGAAAAGAAAAAGACCAATACGTTTGATGGGGTGATCGGTTTCGGAAACGATAAAACGGAAAAATTCACACTGAACGGAACCCTGAATGTGAACTTCAGGAATATGTTCAACGGATTTGAAACCGTCAATCTGTACTGGCAGAGAAACCCGGATAAAGGACAGACTTTTGACCTTCAGACCGATATTCCTTACCTCCTTAAATCCAATGTAGGGATGAACCTGAAAGTCAATATTTTCAGACAGGATTCTACTTTCGCGAATGTAAAATTCCTTCCGGCTTTCTATTACCACATCAATAACCGCAACAAGATCGGGCTTAGAGGAACCCTGGAATCCTCCAGCATCATAGACACTCTGTATGTTCAGGGTAAGGATTATAATAAAAAAGGACTCGGGATCTGGTTTGAAATGACGGAACCTACGGACATAGATCTTTTTCTGTACAAAACAAGAATCAACGCCGGCTATGATTACCTGACAACTACTTATACCAAAGATAATATTAAGGCTAACCAGAATCAGTTTTATTTCTTCGGTGAACACAATTACCATATTTCAGGAAATCATTTTCTTAATATAAAAGCGGAAGGAGCCATGATGGATTCCAAGATAGAATTCTCTGCCAATGAATTGTACCGCTTCGGGGGATGGAATTCTATGCGGGGATTCAATGAAAAATCCCTTGCCGCCGATTTTTATTATTATGCAGGTCTGGAATACCGGTATCTCATTGGAAGCCAGGCATTCTTTGATTTCTTCGGGCAGTACGGACAGCTCAATAACAAGTCCCTAAATGTTAAACCTAAACTTTACAGTGTAGGACTTGGATTTAATTTCTTTATCCCGATCGGACTGATGAGCTTCCAGCTGTCGAATGGTAATGAGTTCGGAAATCCGTTTAAGTTTAATGACATCAAGATCCATTGGGGAATTTTGAGTAGATTTTAAAATTAGCAGATTCTCATTCTATTAATCAAATGACCTATTTTTTTAAACGCAAAGTTTTAAAGAAAAAGAATTATTTATAGGTCAGCAAAGAAAGGTGACTGCGCCACTGAATAAGCACTCTTTTTATCCACAAGCTTCATCAAATCAATTTTAATTGATTACTGCTTTGCATTCTTAAAATAAAGCATCACGAAACTCAAACTTTGCGTTAAAAATTATATTCGCTATCACAATCAACTGAGATATTTTAAAGAAAAAAGTTCTAATTTCTAGATAAGCAAAGAAGATAGCTGCGCCATTGAATAAGCACTCTTTTTATCCACAAGCTTCATCAGATCAATTTTAATTGATTACTGCTTTGCATTCTTAAAATAAAGCATCACGAAACTCAAACTTTGCGTTAAAAATTATATTTCGCTATCACAATCAACTGAGATATTTTAAAGAAAAAAGTTCTAATTTCTAGATAAGCAAAGAAGGTGACTACGCCATTGAATAAGCACTCTTTTATCCATAAGCCTCATCAGATCAATTTTAATTGATTACTGCTTTGCATTCTTAAAATAAAGCATCACGAAACTCAAACTTTGCGTTAAAAGCTATACTTCACTATCATAATCAACTGATATTTTAAAGAAAAGAGTTCTAATTTCTAGATAAGCAAAGAAAGATAACTGCGCCATTGAATAAGCACTCTTTTATCCACAAGCTTCATCAAATCAATTTTAATTGATTACTGCTTTGCATTCTTAAAATAAAGCATCACGAAACTCAAACTTTGCGTTAAAAATTAGATTTCGCTATCACAATCAACTGAGATATTTTAAAGAAAAGAGTTCTAATTTCTAGATAAGCAAAGAAAGGTGACTGCGCCATTGAATAAGCACTCTTTTATCCACAAGCTTCATGAGATCAATTTTAATTGATTACTGCTTTTCTTGAAATAAAGCATCACGAAACTCAAAATTTGCGTTAAAAATTATATTTCGCTATCACAATCAACTGAGATATTTTAAAGAAAAGAGTTCTAATTTCTAGATAAGCAAAGAAGGTAGCTACGCCATTGAATAAGCACTCTTTTTATCCACAAGCTTCATCAGATCAATTTTAATTGATTACTGCTTTGCATTCTTAAAATAAAGCATCACGAAACTCAAACTTTGCGTTAAAAATTATATTCGCTATCATAATCACTGAGATGTTTTTAACCCAAAATTTTAAAGAATATTTACTGGCTCCTAGATTGACAAAGAAGTGTAGTTTCGCAAATGAATAAGCATTTCGTTTTATTCAGTAAAAAAATGTGATTAAAAATAGTGGTATTAAGGTCTAATATAAAGTATAATAAAAGAAAATATCAGAGTATACTATCTTTTTCAGCTTTATTATTATGTTAAATATTCCTGTTAAAAAATATTAAAATAGTATTTTTATTTTAATACCACATTAAAATACTGGTAACACTGCACCGCTAAATTTGTCCTCAAAAAAAATGAAGAAGACTTTAGCTACTTTTGCTGTTTTTTTACTCCCCCTTTATCTTACTGCCCAAGAAATTAACATTTCCGGAAATGTAAAATCCGAAAACGGCTCCAGTGTTTCCGGAGTTAGCATTACCGACAAGAACACCGGAAAAACAACGGTGACGGATGAAAGCGGTAATTTTACAATCTCGGCCAACCCGAAAGACATCCTTGAGTTTTATGCTCCGGACTTCTCTATGTATACCGTAGAGGTTTCTTCCAAAAGACAGTATGCTGTTGTTTTGAAAAAAGCAGATGAGAAACAGATTGAAGGTATCGTTATTACGGCTTTAGGAATTGCCAAAAAGAAAGAAAAAATAGGCTATGCAACCCAGGAAGTCGGCACCAAACAGTTTGAGACCATTACAACCCCAAGTATCGGAAATTTATTTTCAGGACAGGTAGCCGGTCTCAATGTTTCCAATCCTACAGGAATGCAGCAGGCCCCGCAGTTTACGCTAAGAGGAAACTCCAATCTGGTTTTCGTCATCGATGGGGTAATTGTTGAAAAAGAAGTTTTCCAGAACCTGGATCCCAATAATATTGAAAACATTAATGTATTAAAAGGAGCAACAGCTTCTGCATTATATGGTTCCAGAGGAAGATACGGTGCTGTTTTAATTACCACTAAAAACGCCAGGAAAAATGGCTTTTCCGTAGAGTTTTCTCAGAATACGATGGTAACGGCAGGATTTACCAATCTTCCGAAAACCCAGAACGAGTACGGAAACGGATCACACGGAAAGTATGAATTCTGGGACGGAGCTGATGGCGGTGTGAATGACGGCGATATGATCTGGGGACCAAAATTTACTCCCGGACTGAAAATTGCCCAGTGGAACAGCCCGATCAGGGATAAAATGACCGGACAGGTAATTCCCTGGTACGGTGCAGTAACAGGAACGCAGTACAATGACAAATCAAGATATGAAAGAGTTCCTATCGACTGGCAATATCATGATAACCTGGGTACTTTCTTAAAGCCTGCGGTGATCAACAATAACAGTTTCGCAGTAAGCTACAGGAACAATAAAGATATCTACAGGCTCTCCGGAAATTTCATGAATTATGATGATAGGATTCCGGGATCCTATCTTCAGCGCTATGGGGTGAACTTTTCTTCTGAAAATCATTTGGGAGAAAAATTAACCTTTGATACGAAATTCAATTTCAATCAAACCTTCACGCCCAATATTCCCAACTACGAATATAATCCAAGCGGACATATGTACACCATCCTGATCTGGATGGGAGCGGATGTAGACGGAAGAGACCTTAAAAACCACATGTGGATTCCGGGAAAAGAGGGAAGAGCACAGGCCAACTGGAATTATGCATGGTACAATAATCCATGGTTCGGAGCCGAGTATTATAAGAATAAAAACAGAACCAATATCATTAATGCACAGACCGGACTGGAGTATAAAGCAACAGAAGATTTCTCAGTAAAAGGAAAGATATCCATCGTTGAGAATCACAACAAACAGGAAATATTAAGTCCTTATTCTTACTTCAACTACAGTGCTCCGAGAAGTGGCGGTTATCTTCTCAATGATTCCAAAACATGGAATATGAACTCCGATATCTTAGCCACCTACAAGAAAAAGATATCTGAAAACTTTGATTTCACGATCAATGCAGGAGGATCAACATTCTATTATAAGAACGATATCGACAATGCTTCAACAGACGGGCTGAAAATTCCGGAACTGTACACCCTGGAAAACTCAACCGGAGCTGTAAAGTATTATGATTATCTTAAGGAAAAACTGATCTACAGTGCTTATTCAACGATTGATATAGGATTGTACAATGCTTTTTTCATCAATGTTTCAGGACGTAATGACTGGTCCTCTACCCTTCCAAAAGCCAACAGATCTTATTTTTATCCTTCTGCGTCGGTAAGTGCCGTAATTTCGAATCTTGTTAAAATGCCGGAAGCTGTTAATCTTTTAAAGCTTTCAGCTTCGTGGGCCAAGGTAGCTTATGATTTTCAGCCTTATTCAATAAGAAATTACTATCTGAATAATAAAGGGGCCACATTTAATGGAAATCCAATGTTCAACTATCCCACCATACTCAATGTTGAAAATTCTTTAAAGCCCGAACAGACCAAATCTTATGAATTGGGATTAAGTGCTGGTTTATTCAAGAACAGGATTACTTTAGATGTTACCTATTTCAGAACATTAGACTACAACAATATCCTGGAATTCCCAGCTGCTCCATCATCAGGTTTTACTTCGCAATATGTGAACGGGAATGAGTATACAACAAAAGGTTTGGAGATCTCTTTAGGCCTGGTTCCTGTAAAAACAGCCAATTTTACCTGGAGATCTTTAATCAACTGGAGTACTTATGAGCAGAAGCTTACTTCTATTTATGGCGATATGCCGAACTACAACAATATCAAGCTCGGCGAAAGAATGGACAGCTACTACGATTATACCTGGAAGAAATCCCCGGACGGAAAAGTAGTTCTGGATGCCGCCACAGGAATGCCTACAAGGGCAGATGCACCGAGTAACCTGGGCCATTTTAACCCGGACTGGACTTTTGGGTTCAACAATACTTTTAAATATAAAAAATTCTCCCTGAATATCGGGATCGACGGAAGTATAGGAGGTGTCATGAGATCCCAGGTGGTAGAAAAAATGTGGTGGGGCGGAAAACATCCAAACTCTACAGCCTACAGGGACCTTGAATATGCGAATCCGGGAACATATTATTTTGTACCGGACGGCGTTAATTACAATGCGGCTAACGGAACGTATACTCCACATACAAAACCAATCAGCTTTCAGGACTGGGCGCAGAATTATCCTTACCAGGCAAGGGTAACGGAAGATGAAAGTGAATTGTTTGCCAATGTTTTCGACAGGACTTTCATCAAACTGAGATCTGTTGTCCTCGAATATGATTTTTCGTATCTCCTTAATCCAAAAGGAATGATAAAAAATTTCACAGCCAATATTTCAGCTTACAATCTGGCCATGTGGAAAAAATCTAAGAATCTTTATTCCGATCCGGATTACCAGCTCAAGAAAGATAACAATGATATCCAGGACCCTTCCAGCAGATGGATAGGAATTGGGTTTAATCTTAAATTTTAATTAACAAGTATCCTGAACAATGAAAAAGACTATCAATTTTATAGCGAAACCGCAAAATAATACAATGATCAAATGGCTTAAATCAACTGCTTTTGCAGGACTGCTGATCCTGTCGTCCTGTGAAACCGATCTTGACAAGATCAATGAAAACCCTAATGACCAGGCCAGCGTAGACCCTAAAGTCCTTCTGACCTATGTTTCAAAAGATGCTTTCCAGATCAACGGTGACAATATGTATGCTTCAAGAATGATGATCGGTACAGACGGAGAAAATACCTATCAGTACATGAAATGGAATGATGCTTCTTTCGAGGTATATACGAAAGGGCTCCTGAATACCGTAAAAATGATGCAGGAAGCTGAAAAGACCAACAATAAAAACTACACAGCCATTGGTAAATTCTACAGAGCTTATTATTTCTTTAATTTAAGTTTAAAATTCGGAAGTATTCCTTACACAGAAGCAGCCAAAGGTGAATCCGGAATCACACAGCCGAAATACGACAGTCAGGAAACCGTAATGGCCGGAATTTTATCAGAACTGAAAGAAGCCAATGATCTTATCAATACCAATGACAAAATTGAAGGCGATATTATCTATAACGGCGACGCCTTAAAATGGAAAAAGCTGATCAATTCTTTCCGGCTGAAAATTTTAATAACTATGTCTAAAAAGTCTACATTGGGAAGTTATAATGTGGCTACCGAATTTGCTTCTATTGCAGGCAGCCAATCGTTGATGACTTCCATTTCAGATAACGGGGAACTTAAATTTGCTGATGCGGCAGACAGCAGATATACAATGTTCAACAGCAGTGGCTATGGATCAAGTTTATACATGGCAGATTATTTTATCAATCTGTTTAAAGCCAGACAGGACCCGCGTCTGTTCACTTTTGCAGCCCAAACTACAGGTGCAAAAGAAGCAGGAAAGCCCCTTACAGATTTCACAGGATACAACGGAGGAAACCCTACTTCTTCCTATTCTGACAATGCAGCACTGATCACAGCAAAAAATATATCTAAGGTGAATGACCGGTTTTATAAAGATCCTACCAATGAGCCTTCTTCAGTCCTGAGCTACCCGGAACTGGAATTTATTCTTGCTGAAGCGGCAGCCAGAGGATGGATCTCCGGATCAGCAAAAACGCATTATGACAATGCTATTAAAGCAAGTTTCAGTTTTTATCAGACCTATGTAAAAAACCCCGGACAATATTTCTCAGGATTTGATGTGAATCAGTATCTGGCAACCCCACTGGTTATTTATAGTGATGCTGCTCCGCTTGAAACACGTTTGGAAAAGATTATGACCCAGAAATATATGACGATGTTCCATCAGAGCCAATGGACTTCTTATTATGATTATTTAAGAACAGGTTATCCAAACTATCCTCTGCAGACAGGAGTTTCGGCACCATTCAGATTCAGATATCCGCAAGCTGAATATAACTATAACAACACCAATCTAAAAGCTGCTCTGGCCGCTCAGTACGGAGGAAATGACAATATCAATTCTAAACCATGGTGGTTGCAGTAAGAACTTAATATTTGTATAAAAACTTATAAACCGCAGGAAAATCTCAATAACTTGCGGTTTATTTCTTATTTTGATTGAACATGAACAGAAGAGAATTTTTAGAAAAATCAAGCCTTTTGCTGGCCGGGCTGGGGACTTCAAGCATTCTTCACCCTGCTATTTTAAAAGCACTGGCCATTGAGCCGGCGGCACTGTCAACTTTTTACGATGCAGAGCATGTGGTGATCCTGATGCAGGAAAACCGTTCTTTTGACCATGCTTTCGGAGCATTAAAAGGGGTAAGGGGCTTTCTTGACAAAAGAGCTTTCATTAAAGAGGATGGCCATTCCGTTTTTTTTCAAAAAGATGATGCCGGAAAATATGCTTCACCCGCAAGATTAGACCTCAGAAATACAAAATCCACATGGATGAGCTCTCTGCCCCATTCCTGGGCTGATCAGCAAAAAGCTTTAAATAAAGGAAAATTTGATAAATGGTTGCAGTTTAAAGCCTCCGGAAATAAAGATTATAAAAATATCCCGCTTACTTTAGGATACTACAACCGGGAAGATCTACCTTTTTATTACCAGCTGGCGGATGCATTCACCATATTCGACCAATATTTCTGCTCTTCGCTTACAGGAACCACACCGAACAGGCTTTTTCACTGGTCCGGTACTCTCAGGGAGCAACAGAATGGTAAAGTAAAAGCTAACGTTTACAATGAAAATATTGATTACGATAAAGCCAGACAGGCAAACTGGAAGAGCTTTCCCGAACTATTAGAAGAACAAAATGTTTCGTGGAAGATCTATCAGAACGAGATCAGCCTTCCGAAAGGGATGTCCGGTGAACAGGAAGCATGGCTGGGTAATTTTACAGATAACCCGATTGAATGGTTTTCAAAATTCAATGTCAAATTTTCAAAAGGCTATCACCAGAATATTCCTAAAATTATTGCTTATCTGAAAGAAGAAATCGGAAAAAAACCGGATCAGAAAAAAAGACTGGAATCAATGATCGCTGAGCTGGAAGAAGACCAGATCAAATATACTCCTGAAAATTACTCCAAACTTTCGCAGCAGGAAAAAAATCTTCATCAAAAAGCCTTTACTACTAATATTAATGATCCTGACTATTGGGACTTAGAAATCGGAAGTGACGAAAACGGAGAAAGACTGGTCGTTCCGAAAGGAGATATACTGTTCCAGTTCCGGAAAGATGTGGAAGAGAAAAAGCTTCCGCTGGTTTCATGGCTGGTGGCTCCTGAGCATTTTTCTGATCATCCGGGATCACCGTGGTATGGAGCGTGGTACATTTCAGAAGTTTTAAATATTCTGACCAAAGATCCTGAAACCTGGAAAAAAACCATTTTTATTATTAATTATGATGAAAATGATGGCTATTTTGATCATGTTCTTCCTTTTTCTCCTCCACTCAATCCAAGCCAGCCTGTTGATATGAATAGCAAAGAGGGAGTGGAATATGTAGATAAATCCCAGGAATACATGTCTGTTCTTCCATTGAAAGACCATGAAAGAATAGAAGGCACTGTTGGTCTAGGCTACAGGGTTCCGATGATTATTGCATCTCCCTGGACGAAAGGAGGCTTTGTTAATTCTGAAGTTTCGGACCATACCTCAGTGCTGCAGTTTCTGGAGAAATTTATTCAGAAAAAATACAGTAAAGATGTTAAGGTTGATACTATCAGCGACTGGAGAAGAGCAATTTGCGGCGATCTGACTTCTGCCTTTAATTCTTCCAATACAAAGGTTCCGCAAATGAATTATCTGGATCAAAAAGATTACACAAAGACCATCAATGCAGCCAGAACCAAGCCTGTTCCGGATCTGAAATGGTATGCAGAAAATGAAATCAGCGACAGTCTTCTTGAAATTCAGGAAAGAGGGATCAAACCTTCCAATCCGCTACCTTATCATTATCATGTCAATCTGGAAAACGGAAAGATTAAAATGACCAATTTGAAAGACACCGCTGTTCCTTTGTTAGTGTATGACAAAATGCAATTTAACAGCGATCATTATTACTTCTCTTATGCTCTGTATTCAAATCAGGAACTTTCCCATACTCTTAAGCCCGGAAAATATGATTATGAAGTTTTCGGTCCCAATGGTTTTTTCCGGAAATTCAGTGGTGGCAATACCCCTGAAATAGAAATACAGCTAACCGGTAACGGCTCAAAAAATGAGGTAGAATTGATTTTCAGAATGAAAAAGGCAAATGCCTCTGTTGTCCTGGAAGATTTGTATGAAAAGAATAAAAAAACAGTCTCTTTACATCAAAATGAAGAAAAAATAACAGTTGATCTCAATAAGAATAAAGGCTGGTATGATCTAAAGGTAATATTTAATGATCATGTCTGGCATTTTGCCGGAAGGATAGAAACCGGAAAAGTTTCCATTTCAGATCCTCACTGGGCATAACCCAAAAAGATACTAGAAATAAGCCTTACATAATTTGTAAGGCTTTTTATTATGCTTACCATCATAGAGCAAAGTGATGATTTATATAATTCACATATAAATATATTAACACATAATGCAATACTGTAACCAAATAGTTAATAATATTAAATAAAGATAATTCTATTCATATTGCTTACCTATTTTCACTAAATTCACTTAAATAATTAATAACATCATGAAAAAATCAACATTAAGCCTTGCAGTATGCTTTATTACTGCCGGAATTTTCGGCAACGTACAAGCGCAGGACACCAACACTGACAATCACACCATCACAATTTCTATTCCCGAAGTTGCACTGGTAGATATTGAACCAGCTGCCACAAAAAACATTACATTGGGATTTACAGCACCAACAGAAGCAGGTAATCCTATTACGCCAACGACTTCCGACAACACTCTTTGGCTGAATTATTCGTCTATCAAATCCGTGGCAGACCCTACACGTAATGTATCCGTAAAAGTAAATGCTCTTATTCCCGGAATTGACATCAATGTAACTGCGGCTGCGGCTACAGGCAGTGGAAGCGGTACTTTGGGTACAGCGACTGCCCAACTAACCCTGAGTGCTGTAGACCAAACCATTGTTTCAGGGATCGGAAGCGCCTATACAGGAAACGGAGCCAATAATGGCCACAATCTTACCTATGCTCTGGCTGCAGGAAGCGGACCTGGAGGAGTAGCCGCCTATGCAGATCTTGAAGCAACTGCCAGTACTGTGGCTACAGTTACCTACACGATCTCGGACAACTAGGCCGGTATATAAATTTAATTTAAGGTAAAAACAGGAAGAAGCCGCCTATCAGCTTCTTCTCGGTTTTATATTGTCAATGATTTAAATTCCAAACTTTACATGTTATGATAAAGCGTATTTTCCTTTTGATGTTCCTAATCTTACAGCTTAGTTTTCTCCATGCGGGTATTGTGGTCCTGAACGGCCTTACCCATACTTACAAAGTGGAAAACGGAAAAGTGTATAAAGGAAAAATTGGTATTGAAAATACAGGCAGCACCCCGCAGAGTGTAAAATTATTTTTACAGGATTTCACCTATAAGGCCGACGGATCTATAAATTATACCGCAATACGCACCAATAACAGAACTAACGGTGACTGGATAAAACTTAATACCAACCTGATTACTCTGAAAGCTAGGGAAAAAACCGAAGTATTCTATGAAATTACGGTTCCAAACCAACCAGCTGCTCCCGGAAGTTACTGGAGTGTTATTATTGTAGAGCCTGTAGAAGAAATTAAGCCCAGCAATGATAAAGCGGGCATCAATATCACGTCTGTGATACGCTATGCTATACAGGTTATTACTGATTATGAAACCGAAAAAGCAAAACCGGATCTTAAATTTGAAAGCATAAAAGTAGAGAAAGAAGACGGAAAACAAACCGCAAAAATTGCCATCGCCAACAACGGCGATCTCTATTGCAAACCAACTGTAGCTATTGAAATCTACAACCGGAAAACCGGAGAACGGCTCGGAAGCTACTCGAGTATTGCAATGGGATTGTTACCATATACCTCCAAATCATTTCATATTGATATCAGCAAAGTTCCGGCAGATCAATACAAAGCGGTATTGATCGCCACCGATGAAGAAGAAAATGCATTTGCCCTCAATGTGGAATTAGAAGTAAAGAATGATTAGAACCTGGATTTTATATATCGTCCTACTATCACTATTCCCGGCACATATTTTTTCTCAGAAGCTGCCCAATTCATTGGCCAGTAAAAAAGATAGCCTAATGCCGGGCATGTCTACTTCTATTTCCTTTTCCATAGAAAATACTTCATCTGAAAATAAGATTTATAATATTACGATAACTGCTTCAAGCCCTTTCCTCACTCCTATTTTAGAAAGAGGAGAACTCAAAATAGAGGCCCACGAAAAAACAGTTTACATTGTTCCTATCCGCATTGCACCGGAAACAGCACAGGGTCTTTATTCTGTTATTCTCCACGGAACTGATCAATATGGCGGAGCAGCTTTTACTCAAACATCAGAGGTAAGCATCTCCGGAAACAGAAAGTTTAGCCTGACTTCACTAAGCTCACCGGAGTTCATCAGAGCTGGTGAAACGATCCGGGCATCTTTCCTTTTAAAAAATAACGGAAATATAACTGAAAGACTGATCCTGGAAAGCAAAAATGCCGTAGTAGACAATGATGCCACTATAATACTGGCTCCGAATGAATCAAAAGTAATTTATATCTCCAAAATCACTAATAGTGAACTTGGACAGAATGAGTTTCAGAATCTCAACCTTTCTGTTTATTCTCCGGATAATTCAAAAGAAAATCAGACGGCCTATGTAAGTGTAAAAGTGATATCGGTAAAACCTGTAGAAGATGATATTTACCACAGGCTTCCTGTTTCAGCTTCCTTGTCATTTATCGGAATGAAAAATATGGGCATTTATAATAATGGATTCCAGGGGGAGATATATGGAAAAGGAAGTCTGGACAAAGAAAATAAAAACCAGATTGAATTTCGGGCTGTATCCCACAATCCTGTTGAGTTCAATTCTTTTACCCAGTATGAAGAATATTTTGTTAATTACAAAAAAAACAACTTTTTTGTTCATCTGGGTGATAAGATGTATTCGGCTTCTTTTTTAACTGAATTTGCAAGATATGGCCGTGGGGCCGAAATTCGTTATGATTTAAAAAAATTCAGTTTCGGGGGCTTTTACAATCATCCCAGGTTTTTTCGGGATATAAAAGATGAGTTTAATATTTACTCGACCTTTAAAATCCGTAAGGAATCTGAAATCACCGCAGGATATCTCTATAAAATTCCTCGGAAGGGAGAGACCAACTTCGGAAATATCAGGCTGTACTCTGAAACCCATCTTCCCTACACTGCAGGAAAATTCAAAATTTCAAAAAACATAAGTCTTTCGGGAGAGGCTGCATACAGTAAGAACGAACAGATTGAGGGAACAGCTTATATGGCCCAGGCTCAGGCTTCTTTTGAAAGGCTTAACGGCAATGTAATGTATATGCGGGCAAGCCCTGATTTTGCAGGATACTTTACCAATACCAGCACTTTTAACGGCAATCTGCAGTATAACATTTCTAAAAAGCTCAATGTATTTGCCAATTACGTACAGGATGCCAAAAATTTCCAAAGAGACACCTTATTTCTTGCAGCACCGTACAGAAGCTTTCTACAGTATGGAGTACAGTACAAATATCTTCCAACAGGACTGATCACATTTTATAACGGATTTCAAAAGTATCAGGACCGTCTGGAACCTAAGCAGTTTGATTATTATGAGCAATATTTTAAAGTAAGTATTGATCAAAAGATAGGAATGTTCCAGGTAAACCTGCAGGGACAGTTTGGAAAAACCAATAACTATCTGAGTGGCTTTAATGGAAACTCAAGCTTTTATACTACCAATATATCCTTTGAAAAGTTTAAAACTTCCTTTAATCTCTATACAAGCTATGCTATCACCTCAAGGTATCAGTTGCAGAATCAGAAACAGATCTACTATGGAGCCAGAATCTTCAGCAGGTTTACTGATAACACCAGTCTAAGTCTTTTTTATCAGAATAATTATATGCCGGAAGAATATTTCAGAGACAGGAATCTTTTTGAAGTCTTATTTCATCAACAGCTTTTTGCGGGCAGTGACATTGATCTTTCGGGAAGGTATTCGTTACAGCGCGGCGAGTTGGGTAATAAGGATTTTGTATTCTCGTTACGTTATACCCTACGCCTTAATGTGCCGGTAGAAAAGACTGCCGAGTATATTTCTTTGTCAGGAAATATCAGTAATCTGGGTGTAAAAAAGACGGAAGGAGTTAGGTTAATGCTTGGCAGCCACTTAGCCATTACAGACAAAAACGGAAATTATCATTTTAAAAATATTGTTCCCGGAGATCATTTTCTTGAAATAGACCGTTCTACAACGGAAATTAATGATATCCCCGATATTCCTTTGCCTGCATCCTTGCATCTCATCAATAAAGAGAATATTTTCAATTTCGGACTGACTACTGCATCTATGATTAGAGGAATGATCCTGCTTTCTGAAGATGATAAAAAAGATCAATACAGCTTTGTACATTTTCAACCTAAAGCAGAAAAAAAGAAGAGGCAAAGCATTATTATTGAAGTATCTGATGGGGAGCAGACCTACCGGAAAGCTGCATTTATCGGAGAAACATTTGATTTTACTTATCTGCGGCCTGGAGAATGGAAAGTGAAACTTTACAGAAACGGTTTAGACAAACGGTATAAAATAGCTGCTGATTCATTTCAATACAGCCTTAAGCCGTCTCAGACACAGGACATAGCTATTCATATTGTAAAACAGCAAAGTGAAATTAAATATCAACAAGGAACAATTAAGGTAGGATACAACGAAATAAAAAAGAAAAAATGAGAGTAAAAAAGCCTGTAATGTATTTGATTTTCTGTCTGATTCCCTGCGCCATATTCTCTCAGAGCACTATTGCTTTGACACTTCCTGTTGTCACATTACTGGATATAGAGCCTGCAGGAACATTTACGCTGAACTTCACAGCACCTACGGAAGCAGGACAGGCTTTAACGGCTCCCACTGCTAATACAACAAAATGGGTTAATTATACTTCGGCTATTGCATCCGGAGGACTTACGAGAAGAATTACAGCCTCTGTCAATCAGGTAATTCCCGGAGTCAGCATAAGAGTACAGGCGGCTACAGCTTCTGGTGCCGGTGGTGGAGTATTAGGCACATCATCCGGACTGGTGACTCTTTCTACAACCGCTACAAATATTATTACAGGAATAGGTGGTGCATTTACCGGAACCGGAGCTAATAATGGCCACCGACTTACCATCAGCCTCGCTGTGAACACCTATGCTAATCTTTCAGCCCGTACCAATACACCTATTGTTATAACCTATACCATCACTGAATAAAATGAAAAAAGAAATGAACCCTATTCACTTTATGGCTCGTCATAAAATATTTTCTGTAAAGTATTGTATCGGCTTTGCTCTTTTTTTCATATTTGGCTATGAAAGTAAAGCGCAATCTGTAACAGTTCCAATTACCAACTGGAATGCAGCTATTCCAGCAATTACAGAAGCGGGAAGTAACTATAGCGGGACTTATAGCAGCCCAACGAACCAGGCCAGTATTAATGTTGGCCTGCCAGCATTACTTGGAAGCGTAAAAGTGTATGTACACTATGAAGGCAATCCCACATGGAACAGTTCTTTGGTTTTGTCAGCCAAAAGAACAAGCAATGGATCCACCCTTTGTATAGGATGTAGTATATCAGGTGGAACTAATTATATTACTGTTCCTCTTACTGCTGTTGAATTATTCAGAATATCGACAATTTTATCAGTGACATCTTATACCGGGATTAATATACAATACCAGGTAAGCGGAGTATCAGTAACACTTCCTGCAGCAACCTACAACAGTAAAATAGTTTTTACAGTAAGCAATTGATAAGCTGTAAGGATGAATGATTTCCCGCTGCGTGTTATTCCTATTCATCAATGATCAATTATAAATTATAAATGATTTTGGGTTGGTTGCTTATTGCTTATTGTAAAATTAAAGATTGCACCGGGTTAGTTTGTTCCAGGTATAAAAACAAAAAAAGTCTCATACAAATACTGTATGAGACTTTTAATAAAAACTGGCGGCGGCCTACTCTCCCGCTTTCGCAGTACCATCGGCGCTGGTGGGCTTAACTTCTGTGTTCGGAATGGGAACAGGTGA